>NZ_JBFTNV010000003.1:0-318668 GCF_056397645.1 Rhizobium sp. 05L429
CAGCCATACCATTCACCGCGCCCAGCATAATTTTGGCTGGAACAAGGACTTCGCCCCGGCCGTCGTCGCCAAGCCTGGCGAGACCATCCATTTCGAATGCCTGGATTCCTCGGGCGGCCAGCTCGGCAGCGATGCGACGCTGGATACGCTGAACAATCTGGATTTCGGCAAGATCAACCCGGTCTCCGGCCCGATCTACGTCGAGGGCGCCAAGCCTGGCGACGCATTGAAGGTGACACTGCGCAAGTTCATCCCCTCGGGCACCGGCTGGACGGCCAATATTCCGGGCTTCGGCCTGCTCGCCGACCAGTTCAAGGATCCGGCGCTGCATGTCTGGTCCTATGACGCCAACAGCATGACGCCTGCTCTTTACGGCCCCGGCGGCCGTGTACCGCTGAAGCCCTTTGCCGGGACCATCGGCGTTGCTCCCGCCGAGCCCGGCACCCATTCCGTCGTGCCGCCACGCCGCGTCGGCGGCAATATGGATATTCGCGACCTGACCGCCGGTGTGACGCTCTATCTGCCGATCGAGGTCGAGGGCGCACTCTTCTCTATAGGCGATACGCATGCCGCACAGGGTGACGGCGAAGTCTGCGGTACCGCGATCGAAAGCCAGATGAATGTCGAGGCGACAATCGAGCTCGTCAAGGATGCGCGCCTGCAGACGCCGCGTTTCACGACGACCGAACCCGTCACCCGCCATCTTGATGGTATGGGCTATGAAGTTACCACCGGCATCGGCCCCGACCTGATGACAGGCGCGCGCGAAAGTGTGATGCGCATGATCGATCTTCTGACCGCCGAGCATGGCATGAGCGCGGTCGATGCCTATCTGCTCTGCTCGGTCTGCGGCGATCTGCGCATCAGCGAAATCGTCGATATGCCAAACTGGGTCGTCTCCTTCTACTTCCCGAGGATCGTATTCGCGTGATTGAAGCCATGCCCGCCGCGCCCATTCTCAGCGTCCGCAATCTCAGTGTCGATGCGCGAACGCCGGAGGGACGCAAACCGGTCCTGAAAGATATCAGCTTTGATCTGGCGAGCGGCGAAACGCTTTGCCTGGCCGGAGAATCCGGTTCAGGCAAATCGGTGACGTCATTGTCGATCATGGGATTGCTGCCGAAGGCCTCCCTCCAGGTCGCCTCAGGCAGCATCATGCTCGGCGAACGCGATCTGCTGAAACTTTCCGATCGGGCCATGCGCGGCGTGCGCGGCGGCGATATCGCTATGGTCTTCCAGGAGCCGATGACGTCGCTCAACCCGGTCATGTCGATCGGCGCACAGCTGACGGAGGCGATCCGGGAGCATCAGGGCAGCGAGAATGCCAAGGCAATCGCGCTACAGATGCTCGATGCCGTGCAGATCACCGATCCTGCCCGGCGGCTGAAGCAATATCCACACGAACTATCGGGTGGCATGCGGCAGCGCGTGATGATCGCCATGGCGCTCTCCTGCCGTCCCAAGGTGCTGATCGCCGATGAGCCGACCACGGCGCTCGACGTGACGGTGCAGGCACAAATCCTCAAGCTCATGCGTGAGCTGAAGTCGGAATTCGGCACATCGATCATCCTCATCACCCACGACATGGGCGTCGTCGCCGAAATGGCCGACCGCGTCATCATCATGCAGAATGGCGGCGTCATCGAGCAAGGCCCGGCGGTCACCATTTTCCGTGCACCGCGCCAGACCTATACGCAGCAACTGCTTTCGGCCGTGCCGCGCCTTGGTGCTTTTTCCGGCACGGACGGTCCGACGCGCATCACGTCTCGCAGCATCGAGACCCTGCATCCCGACCGGACCCCGGTTCTGAATGTGCGTGGCCTTAACGTCACCTATGGCAGTGCGGCAAGCCTTCTCTTCAAAGGCAAGGCGCCGGCTGCAGCCGTCAGCGACGTCTCCTTCGATATCTTGCCGGGCGAAACGCTCGGTCTCGTCGGCGAAAGCGGATCGGGAAAGTCGACGACGGGCAAGGCGGTGCTCGGCCTCATCCCCTTCACGGGCAATGTGTTGATCGGCGGCCGCAATATTGCTGGCCTCAGCCATCGCGAAATGCAGCCTATACGCCGCACTGCGCAGATGATCTTTCAGGACCCCTATGCCTCGCTCGACCCGCGCATGGCGGTCGGCACCGCAATCGCTGAACCACTGGTCATCCATGGCATCGCCAGCAAATCCGACCGACGGGACAGGGTCGCAGAACTCCTGCGCCGTGTTGGCCTCACGGCCGATGCCGCCACGCGCTATCCGCATGAATTTTCCGGCGGTCAGCGCCAGCGCATTTGCATTGCCCGCGCCCTAGCGCTCGAGCCGAAGCTGATCGTTGCTGATGAAAGCGTTGCGGCACTCGACGTGTCTGTCCGCGCCCGCGTGCTTGATCTGATGCTGGAGTTGCAGGAAAGCATGGGGCTCTCCTACCTCTTCATCTCGCATGACATGGCGGTCGTCGAACGGATGTCGCATAAGGTCGCCGTCATGCGCCACGGCAGGATCGTAGAAGCCGGCACCCGTCGCCAGATCTTTGAGCACCCGGGAGAAGACTATACGAGGGCTCTGATGGCGGCCGTTCCGATCCCCGATCCGGAAGCGCAGCGCGCACGGGTGTGAGATTCCCTGATAAGGAATAGAGCGCGTTCCCAGAAACGGTGCGCCTCCACGGGGCTTGCCTTCGGCCTCCGTCGAACCATCGTTTGGAGCGACTCACGGCGCGATTGAATGCCGGCCGCGTCTGGCGGCTTCAATCCCTTTGTCAGCCGGATTTTCCTTCGGCGGCCTGTCTCAGATGTGCAAATACGGGCTCTGAGCCCGATAGTTTTCGATAAATTCGGGATTGCGCGGCAAACCGCCGTGCCAATTTTGTCGCCACCAATTCGGCTAAGTCGTACTAATATAGCAATATTTTGCTATTCTGTTTTACCTCTTGTTAATACCCGCGCAAGGACTGTTGTACATCTGTCACACACACAATGGTTTAGTTAGAATTCTCTACAAAATGAGAGCATTCGTTGTTGAGCCCTCGCGCCTTTCAGCTATTTTAGCTCTTACCGAATTAATCGGGTTTTATCAGAGGGGACGTTCTTTCGTGGAACGCACTCGAACTTAGGAGATTGGCTTTCCATGAACATTCGTATGATGTTGCTTGGTTCTGCAGCTGCCCTCATCGCTGCACCGGCATTCGCAGCAGACGCAATCGTCGCTGCCGAGCCGGAACCGGTTGAATACGTTCGCGTCTGCGACGCCTACGGCACCGGCTACTTCTATATCCCGGGCACGGAAACCTGCCTGAAGATCGAAGGTTACATCCGTTTCCAGGTTAACGTCGGCTCGAACGTCGGCGGTGACAACGACTCTGACTGGGATGCAGTTACCCGTGGTCAGGTTCAGTTCACGGCTAAGAGCGACACCGAATACGGTCCGCTCACCGGCGTGATCGTTCTCCAGGCTAACGCTGACAACGCAACGAACCAGGACACAATCCTCGACTCCGCTTACCTGGACGTCGCTGGCTTCCGCGCTGGTCTCTTCTACTCCTGGTGGGACGATGGTCTCTCCGGCGAAACCGACGACATCGGTTCTGTCGTAACGCTGCATAACTCGATCCGTTATCAGTACGAAACCGGTACCTTCTACGCTGGTATCAGCGTCGACGAACTTGAAGACGGCGTCTACCAGGGCGACGTGGATCCGCTCACGGGCGACCTCGTTGCTAACGATGGTCCGAACAATGTCGGCGTTGCCTTCGGCATCGGCGGCACGGCTGGTGCCTTCAGCTACCAGGTTACCGGCGGCTGGGACTTCGACAACGAAGATGGCGCAATCCGCGCTATGGGTACGGCTGAACTCGGCCCGGGCACGCTCGGCCTCGCTGCTGTCTACTCCAGCGGCCCGAACTCCTACTACTCGACGGCTGAATGGGCAGTTGCTGCCGAATACGCCATCAAGGCAACGGACAAGCTCAAGATCACCCCTGGTGTTCAGTACTACGGCAACTACATCGGCGGTCACAGCGCGTTCGACACCGTTCCGGATGACTTCGACGGTACCGGCGATGCCTGGAAGGTTGGTCTGACGGTTGACTACCAGATCGTTGACAACTTCTACGCCAAGGCTTCGGTACAGTACCTGGATCCGGAAGATAGCGACGACTTCACAACCGGTTACTTCCGTCTGCAGCGCTCGTTCTAATCTGAACATTGAAGACCCCGGGATTGCATCTCGGGGTTTTTCATCACAGGCTTCTGCTTTGGTGACCTCCAATTCAGAAGACGGAGGTCGGTCCGGTTCCCTGCTGGATCGGCCTCACCCATCGACACAGAATTCCACTCCTGTAGATGGTATTAGCTCGCCCTCACCCGAGGGCGAGCTTTTTTATTGTGCGAGCCTGGGTAATCCGATGGACAGAGTAGAGGCCATGGCCCACCCTTTTCATATTCCAGGATGAGGCGTTCGAGGATGAGGCGGCCCCGCGCTCAAACCATGTTCAGCGGCATCAACTGGCGCAGTCTCTGGTCGCGCAGATAAAGGCCGCCCCATGCTGCAATGCCAAGAAATAGGCAGATGATCTGGGGAGGCGTAAAAAATTCGCCCAGGCGGAAGTGCGTGCAAATTGCGCCGCCGAGAAAGCCGGTTACGAGTATAGCGCCAAGGAAGGCTGTTTTCGGAACAGCATAAAGGACCGCGCAGACCGCGATAATAATGCCGAGCGCCGGGGCGAGATTGACGGGGAAACCGGTTGCTTCCATTTCCGCCCTTATGACCCCAGGTGCAAAGAGATTAATGGCTGCATCAGCGAGGAGCAGAATAACGACCACCGCTGACAGAATTCGCCCAATCCAGATCGACATTATCGCTGCCTCCTAATTGCCGGTCACAGTCCGGCTTATGGTGTGGCCCCGATACTGTCAATTCGCCAGAAACCTTATAGTCGGGGATTTGATTATCCGCGGCTGATGATTCTTACAGTTCAAACGGTGCGGCTGATGATTGCCGCTTTACGCAGCCAGTGCCGTCGGTGTCGGCTATTTCTGGCATCGCTGGCGATTTCCACATGCGATATGCCGCCGTTGCAGCGGCTGCGCCATCTGCCCGCGCGACCGCGGTCACGATCAGGTCGCGCTTGCAGGATTCGCCAAGCGACCGGCAGCCAGAACAGCGCACGGGGACACGTCGTTTCCCTGCTCAATTTCTGTAAATGATCCGGGATGTTCGTTCGGGTCGGCGACGCGAGGCGGCGGCGTGTCTATCTGATGGGCCTTGCGTCGCCTCAGCGTATCGACAAGAGGGCTGACAGGTCGGCGGGGAATAACACACGGCTGCATGTTATTCCCGTCTCCTCGGAACTTTTATCAGGCGGACTGAACGGACTTGATGCGGTCCAGTCCGCCGACGACGGGCGCGAAGTCGTCCCAGACGCCTTGGGCACCCTTCTGCCATTCCTCGAAGGCTTCCGGCTTCAACAGCTTGCCTCCGTTCTTCAGTGAGACTTCTACGGATGCCGCCTCATCGTCGACGATGAGCTGGTTGAAGTAGGCAGCGCCTTCGGTGGACGCCTGCTGGAAGACCGCCTTCTGTTCGTCGTTCAGGCCACCCCAGAAAGTCGATGAATAATAGACGATGCCCGACGCCCAGATGTGACCGGTCTCGGTCATGTAGGGCACGACCTCATAGAGCTTGAAGCCGGCATAGGCGGATTTGGTGAGGTCCATGGCGTCAGCGACGCCCGTTGCCAGCGCATTATAGGTTTCGGTGATCGGAATGCCGATCGGCGTTGTGCCGAAGGCGCTCCAGAGCCTGGTGTGCAACGGGCTCTGGATGACGCGGATGCGCTTGCCCTTGAGCTGTTCCGGGCGCGTCACCGGCTCCTTGGTCAGGAGATGGCGAGCGCCATAATTGATGAAATCACCGACGACGAAACTCTGTGCCTGCAGCTTGCCTTTCAGATCGGTGCCGACATCGCCGCTAACGGTGCGACGGACATGATCGGCATCATGGAACAGGAAGGGAAGGTCAAGGATCTGCAGTTCCGGCGCCCAGCCGGAGAGCGAAGAGACAGTCGAAAGGCTGGCATGGATGGAGCCGAGGCGAACACCCTCTGCCACTTCCTTTTCGCCGCCAAGCGCACCGTTCTTGACGATATTGAACTTGAATTGGCCAGGCAGTTTGGCTTCGACCAGCTCGCTGATCTTCACCCAGATCTTGGTCTCCGGTTTATCGTCACCAAGCAGCGAGGCAATGGTGATCGCCGTCGTCCGCGCAGCCGCGATGCGAACGAAGCCCGGTGCGGCAAGGGCGGTGCCTGCGATCGCTGCGGTCTTCAGGAAATTGCGTCGATTGAGGTTATCCATGGATGAGATCCTGTCGGTTAGAAGATGATCGCCCAGGCGCAAAGGATTGCGAGCGAGACGAGAAGAGCAGCCAGGTAGGGAACAACAGCCTTGAAGAGGGCGGAGGCTGGAATGCGGGTGACACCGCTGACGACGAAGATCAGCATGCCGAGTGGCGGGGTCAGGCCGTGGATCATTAGGTTGACCACGATGATGACACCGAAATGGATGGGGTCGATGCCGGCGGCGACTGCGGCCGGTAGCAGGATCGGCCCGAACAGCAGGATTGCAGCGCCGATATCGAGAACCAGCCCGACGATCAGCAGGATGATGTTCGACAGCAGGATCACCGCAAGCGCGCTGCCGCCGAGCACCGTCGTCAGATGTGAGATCAGGCCAGAGACATCGTCGACGGCCAAAAGGAAGGCAAAGGGGCCGGCCGTGCCGATCAGCAGGCCGATCGCTGCCGCTTCGACGGCAGCCTGCCGGAAAGCGGCGTACAGCGAATAGATGCCAAGCCGCGCGCCGATGCCAAGCAGGAAAGTATAGAAGGCGGCAAGGGCTGCAGCTTCGGTCGTCGTGACGATGCCGATACGGATACCAACCACGACGATGACGCCGAGACCGAAGGCCGGGATTGCCTGGACGGCCGATTGCCAGCGTTGCGCAGATGTGGCCCGCGGCAGTGGCGCTTGGTCGCGGACCGTCAGATGAATGGCAACCGCAAGGCAGATGGCCATTAGCCCGCCGGCGAAGAAGCCGCCGACCAGCAGTGAACCGACCGACAGATTGGTGGCGGTTGCAAGGATCAGAAAGGCGATCGATGGCGGGATGACATTGTCGAGCACCGAGGTCGCAGCGATGATCGCCGCAGCCTTTGCCGGCGGATAGCCGTGCCGGACGAGTTCCGGCTGGAAGGTGGATGCGCCGAACGCGGCATTGGCAACCGAGGAGCCGGAGGCACCGGAAAAGAGCACGCTGGTGAGCAGCGTCGTCTGCGCAAGACCGGCGCGGCGATGACCGACCATGGCAGCGGCAAAGCGCACCAGCTGGTTGGCAACGCCCGATGCCGTCAGAAGGCCGCCTGCAAGCAGGAAGAAGGGAATGGCAAGCAGCAGGAATTTTGAAATACCGGTGACCGTCGAAGAGACGATGGCCGGTTCCGGAAGGCTGCTGCCGAAGGCAATCACCACATAGGCGGCCGCCAGAAAAGCATGCGGCAGCGGTGCTGCGAGCACAAGACCGATCGCGGCGATCAGCCCGAGAAAGATGCTGGGCGGCCAGTCGAGTTCGATGGAGATCAAGGGAATGCCGGTGTAGAGTGCAGCACCGATGGCGATCGAGAGGAGGACCGGCCAAGCCCTCCCTTCAGCGATGCGCTGCAGCAGAAGGACGACGAGGATCAGCGCGCCTCCGGCGCCGAGGAAACCGAAGCGGATCCATTCCGGCACGCCGAGCGTCGGGGACGTGCCGCCGAGCATGGTCATGATCTCGCTGCCGCCAAAGCTCAGGATGAGGCCGGAGAGCACGGTAAAGACATCGGCTAAGATCTGCGTTGCCGGACGCAGCCGCTCCGGCAGCATGTTGACGAAGACATCGAGACGCATGGCAAGCGCACTGTTGAGGCTGAGCGGCGCGCCGAGTGCGATCAGCAGCACATGCAGCCAGATGCCGAGATCTTCCGCACCGATGAAGCCGGCCGCGAAGAAATAGCGCATGCAGACGCTGACCAGCACCATGACAAGCAGCACGGCAAGCACTGACGCGGCGGCGACGCCAAGTACGGCTTCGATCGCCCTCAGGATGCGGGCTGCAAGCCCGTTACCCGTCGTCTCCTGTTCAGCTGGATGGAATTCGCTTGCTGCCACGGAACTTGCTTTCTTGCCGGAGGGTCAGGCGCTCTTGACGGTGGAAAGGTCGCGATCGAAGAGAGTCGACCAGGTGTAGTTGCGCGCCTTCGACACTTCCCTGCTGACATCGAGACGCGGCAGAACCTTTTCGCCGAAACGATAGGCTTCCTCAAGCAGGGGCATGCCGGAAAGAATAAAGGTTTCCACGCCAGCCTTCTGATAGGCCTCTAGCGTACGCAGCACGGTATCCGGTGAGCCGACAATTGCCGTCCCGGGGCCGGGCCGCACGAGACCGATGCCGGCCCAGAGGTTCGGGGCGACTTCGAGATCACGCAGGTTGGCTGGCTTCAGGCCTCCATGCAGAGCCGTCATGCGCTGCTGGCCGACGGAATCGCTGCGGGCGATGAAGCGCTGATTGGCGGCAATTGCGGCATCGTCCATGCGGCTGTAGAGGTCGGCGGCAGCTTCCCACGCCTTCTCGTCGGTATCGCGGACGATCACGTAGAGGCGGATGCCATATTCGAGCTCACGCTCGTAGTGGGCCGCACGCGCCTTCACGGCCTCTACCTTGTCCTTGATCTGGTCGGGCGTTTCGCCCCAGGAAAGATAGGTATCGACGTGCTTTGCCGCGACATCGAGCGCCTTCTCGGAGGAGCCGCCGAACCAGAGCGGCGGCGGGGCGATGCTTTCGCCAACGGGCAAGGCAAGCTTGGCGCCGTCGGTGGAAAAGTACTTGCCCTGATGGGTAACGCTTTCGCCGGCAAAGAGACGATGCCAGAGCTGCAGATATTCATCCGCCATGTCGTAGCGTTGGTCATGCGGCAGCATCATGCCGTAAGCGCCGAGCATCTTGGCGTCGCCGGAAACGACATTGATCAGCAGACGCCCGCGGGCAAATTCCTGGAAAGTCGCTGCCATCTTGGCAAGCAGCGTCGGCGCGACGAGCCCCGGATGAATAGCGACGAGGAAACGCAGCCTTTCGGTATAGGAGAGCAGCGCACTTGCCAGCACCCAGACATCGTGAGCACCGGTCGCAAACAGCGCACCGGTATAACCCAGGTGGTCATAGGCCTGGGCGAGTTGCTTGTAATAGCCGTAATCGACCTGACGGGAGCCTTCCGGCTGCCACGGATAAGCGCCGTCAGGCGCGCACATATACCAGAAGACGTTCATCCCCGGCTCCTCACTTCGTTGCTTCCAGCGGCCCGACAATGGCGACCGCGCGATCAAAATGGCCATGGCGGAAAAGCGTGTCTGCCTCTTCCTGCTGCTCGGCAAGCACTGCTGCATCGATCGGCACGACCGAGAAATCGCGCGAGCGCACCACCCGCTCCCAGGCTTCGGCATCGGTGCCGCTGCGGTCGTTTTCCGCCAGAAGATGAGCCGCCCTCACCGGGTCCGCAGTAATCTCGCGGCCAACCCGGGCAAGCTCCGAGGCGATACCGGCGATTTCGGCGGGAGAGAGCCCGATGCGAGCAAGGCTCCAGAACAGCGACCGATTGGGAATGGTCGCGCCGCAATGGACGATGAGGCGGAGATCGGTGCGGCCGATCGCCTTCTCCAGCCGCGGAGACATGGCAACCCAGGCATCCACCCTGCCCTCAAGCAATTCCGTCAGGGAATCCCGCGTGCCGCTTTCGATGCGTTCGACGTCCTCAAGCGCAAGGCCCTCACCCTCAAGGCTGCGGGCCAGCAGATAGGTATGAAACGAACCGTCGATCAGCGAAATTTTGCGCCCCGCAAGATCGGCAACGGAGCCGATATCACTGGCGGCACGCACGAAGATCGCGCCATTGGCAGGTCGGGGCGCGGATGCGGCGACATATTCGACACCGAGGCCACGGGCATCCGCCTCGATCGGTGGCGTCGAGCCCGTTCCGCCGAAATGGATGGCGCCGCTTTCGAGCAAGGACGCTGTATCACGACCTTCACTATAGGGAACGAAGATGGGATCGAGACCCGCAAAGGCACCGGGCCAGACGCTGGCGAGCCGCAGGTGGAGATTGTAGGGGTGAACGCCGATTCTCATCTTCATTCCGCTCAAGAATTGTCATTGCATTCAATCTACTTTTTTATAAATTGATGGCGAGAAATGTCGTCCCGAGAAGCGGCATGAAACCAAATCAAAAACCTATAAAATCTACCGATAATAAAATCTTCTGCCGCAACCATCCCTGTCGGTAGGCTCGGCATTGAAATTTCGACGAGCTCACTTTACTTTTTTGTAGAACAAAAGAGGTGGCCATGACCAAGCCCGTATCATCGAGGGTCTGCCGAAGCGTCGGCGAAGCGAGCGAACTTCTGAAGCTAATCGCCAATGCGAACCGGCTGGCGATCGTCTGTTACCTGATGGAAACCGAAGCGTCCGTTTCGGCGCTGGAGGAAGAACTCGGGATCCGCCAGCCGACGCTTTCGCAGCAACTTACGGAATTGCGCGAAGCCGGTGTCATCGAAGGACGCCGCGAGGGCAAGGCAATCGTCTATCGCGTCGTCGATCCGAACGTCGAAACCATTGTCCACGCGTTGCGGGACATGTTCTCCGGCCTCGACGACGTCACCGGCCGTTTCGGCATGGCAAAATTGCCGGTCGATGAAGTGATGTTCGACTGACCGTCCAGATGATCGATTTCTATACCTGGATTACGCCGAACGGCCTGAAGATATCGATTGCGCTCGAGGAATTCGGCCTTCCCTACAAGACCCACACGATCGATATCACCAGAGGCGATCAGTTTTCCGCCGGCTACTTGGCGATCAATCCCGGCAGCAAGATCCCAGCCATCGTCGACCACGAGACCGGCATCACGCTTGCCGAATCCGGAGCTATTCTCCTCTATCTCGCCGAAAAGACCGGCCGGTTCCTGCCGCGCGAAGGCGCTGCGCGCCATCACACCATCGAATGGCTGATGTGGCAGATGGGCGGCTTCGGCCCGACACTCGGCCATGCGCACTATTTTCTGACCTACAATGAAGGCCGCGCACCCTTCGCCGAGGCGCTTTTCCGCCGGGACACCATCAGGCTCTATGAAACGCTCGACGCACGGCTGGATGGCCGGGAGCACCTCGTCGATGACTATTCCATCGCCGACATGGCCGTCTGGCCCTGGGTCTCGCGCTTTATGCGCCACAAGATCGACCTCAGCGACTTCCCGAATGTTCGCCGATGGTATCTGCAGCTTGCCGCCCGGCCGCAGGTGAAACGCGGCTACGAAGTGCCGCATTTCACCGGCCCGGTTCCGCTGCCAGGTCTCTAATCGCCAAAATTGTTGGCCGTCAGCCTATCGCGTGAAAAGCAGCCGCATGCGCGCCACGATGCCCTTGAAGCCGGATATAGACGTCGCTCTCAGATGGCGGGCGACGACACCCGCATCGACCTGTGCTCCGAAATGGCAGGAGCAGACGAGCCCGTGCAGCTGTCGATCGTTAAGATCGAAGAAGCTCTGGGCATCCCCATAGGTATCGCCCTCAAGACCCGCGGCACGCAGAACCGGATCGGCATAGGCTACGGATATGGGCGAGCCGGCGATCCTCATCATCATCCGCTGGTCGCGGGGCAGATATTCGGTTTCCCGAAGGGTAACGAGCGAACGCGCGGAATCGCCTTCCAGGAGCGCCGCCCACCGGTCCAAGCGCTCTGCGCGAGACAGTTGTGGAGTGGTACGGCTGACCTTGGCTATAGCCTTAAGCTGATCGACTGCGTATTGTTCCATGGCGGCCTCCTATTTGGAAAATAGACTGCACGCCCCCAATCTGAAGGTTGATACCAACTGCGCTGCCTGTCCAATCACGTTTGGAGAATCTTGCCTCCCAGACGCAGGCGAAATCACGCCCATTCAGGCAAATTCGCTTTGTCTTGCAAAGGTGCGCGGATGGGCGACATGTTTCCTGACGATGTTGTCCTTGCTGTCGAGCTCCTCCAGGAGAACATCGTAGGTCCAGAGATCGGCTAGGTGTTGCAGGACGAGCTTCAGATCCTCCTCTTCCAGGAACTCGTCATTGCTGGCCCGGTGCTGCAACAGCAATCTGCGGTCGCCGGCCAGATCGACGTCGACGATTTCGATAGCCGGGTCGGTGTGGCCTATGTCGTAGCCGCGGGAGAGCTGCCGGCGGATGCGTCGATAACCGCGCTCGTCATGGATCGCCGAAACCAGAATACCTTCCTGAACCTCCGGATCATCGTGGAGCTGGAACATGCGCCACCGCCGCATGAGGCTCGGGCTCAGGAACTGGCTGACGAAGCTCTCGTCGCGATAATTGGCCCAGATATCGCGCAGGACGGCCATATGATCGCCCCGCCCGGCGATATCGGGAAACCATTCGCGGTCTTCCCCGGTCGGCTCCGTCACGATGCGCTCGATATCCTGCATCATCGCAAAACCCAGCGCATAGGGATTGAAGCCCGAGAAACGCCGATCGTCGTACATCGGCTGGAAGACGACATTCGTATGCGATTTCAGAAATTCGAAATAGTTGCCGTCGCTGAGCTGCCCGCGCTCGTGCAGGCGCTGCATGATCTTGTAATGGACGTAGGTGGCGGTTCCCTCGTTCATCACCTTGGTCTGGCGCTGTGGATGAAAATACTGGGCGACGTGGCGCACGATGCGCAATATCTCCCGCTGCCAGGAATGGAGCCGGGGCGCCGATTTTTCGAGGAAGTAGAGGATATTGTCCTGCGGCAAGCCAAGAGCCGCACGTCTGCGCTCCAAATCGCGGTCGGATTTGCTGCGCTTGAGACCAGCGGGCACGGTGCGCCAGAGATCGTTGAAGATCTTCTCCTCGTGAGCGCGACGCTCCTGTAGCCGCTTTTCCTCCAGCCTGAGATCCACCGTTGTCTTGCCGGCATAGCGGTGCACGCCGTGGGACATCAGCGCATGGGCGGCATCGAGCGTGCGTTCGACGGCCACTTCGCCATATCGTTCTTCGCAGCGGGAAATATAGCTCTTGGCGAAGTCGAGATAATCGAGGATGCCCTCGGCATCGGTCCAGAGCTTGAACAGATAGTTGTTCTTGAAGAAGTGGTTATGGCCGAACGCGGCGTGTGCAATAACCAGCGTCTGCATGGTCGCCGTGTTCTCCTCCATCAGATAGGAGATGCAGGGCGAACTGTTGATGACGATCTCATAAGCGAGGTCGCGCATCCCGCGGCGGTAGAAGGCTTCGTGATGAGCAAAATGCTTGCCGAAGGACCAGTGGCGATAGAAGAGCGGCATGCCCGTCGAGGAATAGGCATCGAGCATCTGTTCCGATGTGATGACCTCGATCTGGTTCGGATAGACATCGAGTCCCAGTTCGCCGAGAGCAATATCTTCACAGGCGTCATGAATGCGCTGCAGGGTGGGGAAATCCCAGTCCGCGCCTTCAAACAGCAGCTTTTCCTTATGCCGAGTGCTGGTCTTCATGGCGTAGCCCCTGCCTTGGCGGTTTTCTTCTGAAACAGGTCATGGAAGACCGGAAAGATCTCGTTCTTGCGGCAGACCTTGCGCATGGCAAGCGGAAGCCCGTCGGACCGGATCTCATTGTAAAGCGCCCAAAGAGGCGATCTCGAAATCGAGGAATCGCCGCCTTCCTCACCAACCTCGATATAGGCGAAATATTGGCAGACAGGCAGAATTTCCTGCTGCAGGAGTTGGCCGGTCAGAGCGCCGTCGGAATAAGAATTATCGCCATCCGAAGCCTGCGCCGCATAGATATTCCACTCAGTGGCATCGAAGCGCGCGGCAACGATCGAGCGCATCGCGGCAAGTGCGCTGGATACCAGCGTGCCGCCTGTCGCCGGGCTGTAGAAGAAGGTTTCCTCATCGACTTCCTCGGCCTTTTCCGTATGCCGGATGAAGACGATCTCCACCTTTTCATAGCGCTGCGACAGGAAGAGATAGAGAAGCAGGTAAAAGCGCTTGGCGAGATCCTTCATATGCTCGCTCATGGAACCGGACACGTCCATGAGGCAGAACATCACCGCCTTCACGACAGGTTTCGGCGTGTTTTCAAATCGCCGATAGCGCACGTCCAGCGGATCGATATAGGGGATGCGCTTGCTCTTGATGGTCAGCGTTTTCAGCTTCTCTTCCAGGGCAAGACGCTCCTCCGCGTCGTCGCATTCGTCGATCTGCTTCTGGAGCGCTTCTATTTCCTCTGCCTTCGGCCGGTGAAGTGCCAGGCGCCGCATCATGGCAAGGCGTGTGGTGCGCCCGACGGCTATATTGGAAGGAGAACCGGAGACGGAAAAACCGGCCCTTTGCGGCGTCACTTCCTCGGTCTCGCTCAGCCTGCGCTTGGCGAGGTCAGGCAATTCCAGATCCTCTAGGAAGATGTTGAGAAATTCCTGCCGGGTAAGCACGAAGCGGAAGCCGTCTTCGCCATCGCCTTCCCCCGCCTCTGACGAACGTCCGCCGCCTGAAGCCGGCGGACGCCTGATGAAATCGCCCTCGACGAATTTCTGGTTGCCCGGAAGGATGCGATCCTGAATTCCCCCTCCGCCCCGGTGAAGGCCCGGTTCGGCCATGCCGCCTATCGGAAGAGTGACCTCGCCCCCATCAAGCACATCGCGAATGGAGCGGTTCTGCAAAGATTGTTTTACCGCTTGCCCGACGGCGTCCTTGGCACGCCGTAGAAACCGTTGTCGATTTTCTAGACTTTTACCGCGCGGATTAAGCCGCCGGTCAATGATGTGCATGTTTGCTCCTACATGGGTACTCGCTCGGACAACCTACCTAACTCGCCTGCTTGACGCGCATGTACCACTCCACCAGCCGGCGAACCTGCCGTTCGGTATAATCCCGCGCCACCATGCGCGAGACGAATTCACTGTGTTTCTTTTCGGTTTCGCTATCCTTCTTCGACCCGAAGGAAATGACCGGCAACAGATCCTCGACCTGCGAAAACATTCGCTTTTCGATCACTTCCCGAATTTTTTCATAACTCGTCCAGGATGGGTTCCTGCCGCCATTGGCGGCGCGCGACCTGAGGCAGAACTTGACGATCTCGTTGCGGAAGTCCTTTGGGTTGGCGATACCCGCCGGCTTTTCGATCTTCGTCAATTCCTGGTTCAGAAGTTCGCGGTCGAGCATCTGCCCGGTATCCGGATCCTTGAAATCGGTGTCCTCGATCCAGGCATCGGCATAGTCGACGTAACGATCGAAGAGATTCTGACCATAGTCGGAATAGGATTCCAGATAGGCCTTCTGAATCTCGTTGCCGATGAATTCCGCATAGCGCGGTGCCAGTTCTGCCTTGATGAACTCCATGTAGCGCTTTTCCGTCTCCTCGGAAAACTGCTCGCGGCGGATAGCCTGTTCCAGGACATACATCAGATGCACCGGATCGGCACCGATATCCGTCGTGTCGTGGTTGAATGTCGACGCTAGAACCTTAAAGGCAAAACGTGTCGATATTCCGTCCATGCCCTCGTCGACGCCGGCAGCATCCCGATATTCCTGCACGCTTCTGGCGCGCGGATCGGTTTCCTTCAGGCTTTCGCCGTCATAGGCACGCATCTTCGAAAAGAGATTTGAATTCTCGTGCTTGCGAAGTCGTGACAGGACCGAGAAACGGGCAAGCATTTCCAATGTCGCCGGAGCACATGGCGCACTCGCAAGTTCCGACCCTTCGATCAGCTTCTCGTAGATCTTCTGCTCCTCCATGGCCCTGAGGCAGTAGGGAACCTTGATGACGCAAATGCGGTCGATGAAGGCTTCATTGTTCTTGTTGGCCTTGAAGCTCTGCCATTCCGCTTCGTTCGAATGGGCAAGGATGATGCCCGAGAACGGGATCGCACCAATATTCTCGGTGCCCATGTAATTGCTTTCCTGCGTCGCCGTCAGCAGCGGATGCAGCATCTTGATCGGCGCCTTGAACATTTCGACGAATTCCAGCACGCCCTGATTGGCGCGGTTGAGACCGCCGGAATAGCTGTAGGCATCGGGGTCGTTCTGCGAATAGTGCTCAAGCTTGCGGATATCGACCTTGCCGACCAGCGATGAGACGTCCTGGTTGTTCTCATCACCCGGTTCGGTCTTGGCGATCGCGATCTGGCGAAGTCGGGACGGCTGGATTTTCACGACGCGGAAGCGTGAGATATCGCCGTCGAACTCGTCGAGGCGCTTGAGGCACCATGGGCTCATCAAGCCGCTGAGGCGGCGGGTTGGAATGCCGTATTGCTCTAGCAACAACGGCCCCATGGTCAGGGGATCGAAGAGGTTGAGGGGGCTTTCGAAGACCGGGCTCAAGTCGTCACCGGCCTTCAGCACATAGATGGGATTGATCTCCATGAGCTGCTTCAGGCGCTCGGCAAGCGAAGACTTACCGCCGCCGACAGGGCCGAGCAGATAAAGGATCTGCTTGCGCTCTTCGAGGCCCTGGGCAGCGTGGCGGAAGAAGGATACGATCCGCTCGATCGTCTCTTCCATCCCGAAGAAGCCTGCAAAGGCCGGATAGGTTCGGATGGTCCTGTTCATGAAGACCCTGCCGAGCCTCGAATCCTTTGCTGTATCGATGATTTCTGGTTCGCCAATTGCGTCGAGGAGGCGCTCGGTGGCATTGGCATAGGCCATCGGATCTTTCTTGCATAATGCCAGATAGTCCGCGACAGACATGTCCGTCTCGCGGCGAGACTCATAGTTACGCGTGAACGCATCGAATAGGGAATTGGTCAGCATAGGCCCTCCTATAAAGGTCTGCCTCAGCGATTTTCGCCTTCGCTAAGTAAGATGGTGCGCCAATGTTACGAAAGATCAAGGGCTCCCGAGACGGAAATAAGACGTGGCTGCCATTCCGGCATCGCTACACAAAAAAGTGCGGGCAGCCCGTCGATTTGATCTCTGAAAATTTACCGGCTCTATAGCTTTGAATCTGCGCCAGGAGTATTATTCGCGCGCGGTTTTGCGAGAATGCCAATCCACTGTCATTCCAATGACGTGAACACGTGACGCCCTGAATAAGCACAATCTGATTCGCCGCTGGCCTGTGCGCTTGTTAGAAGACCCTGCCGAAAAAGACAATATTAGATAGAAATCAATCCGTCGGCACAACCTATAGAATTTGCGACCGTGCCTCGTTTGAGATGGCTAACTCTGTTGCGACCTGTTCGGCTTGCGTGCGGATATCGGGCACGGCGGTGATTTCCCAGAACTGACCGGCCGTCAGAGCGCCGACGGCATAGAGGTTCGTTTGCACCACACCCTCAGAATTCAACGCCTTCGAATTCCGGTCGACAGAGATTCCGAGGCCAAGCGGATCGGCGGCGACGAAGCCTTGCCGGCGCATCTCCTGCAATAGCGGCGAATGCGCCAGCCCGGCACGTTCCATACCGGTGCAATTGACGATCCAATCCACATTAAGGATATCGATCCTACTGCTTCCTCTCTTGCGATATTCGATATCAATCCCTTCGCCGGCGTCGGTGAGCGTTTTGAGATAGCCGGCGTGAAATGCGATGACGCCCTGGTGTCTCAAACGCTGAAAACTGTCATAAATGTCCGGCGCTACGCGATGACGGTAGACATTCCACCATGGCAGGGCATGCCGCAGAAAGCGCGACCGCTCCGCGGGTGCAAGACCTTGCCAGATCGCCTGCGTTCTCGGCCGCAGCCCATCCATGACGCTTCGCCATGGAGTTCCGGATCGGACCTGCCTCCGGATCCCTCGCAGGATCTGGCTAAGCGTCGCTGTCTTTGTATCGATCTCGACGATTGCTGGCGGTTTGGGATCGCGCGCATGTCCGTGCGGTGCAAGTCCG
Source organism: Rhizobium sp. 05L429 (assembly GCF_056397645.1). Lineage (NCBI taxonomy): Bacteria > Pseudomonadati > Pseudomonadota > Alphaproteobacteria > Hyphomicrobiales > Rhizobiaceae > Rhizobium > Rhizobium sp. 05L429. The sequence goes on from NZ_JBFTNV010000003.1 coordinate 17,904, forward strand.
CGTCGCGAGAGAACATCGATATGACCGCGATGTCCGTGTGAGCGAAGCCCAAGAACCTGATCGATCATGGTAAGGCCCGAACCCAGGATACAGACGCGGTCCTGCGGACCGACCCGTGTCAGCCAGGACAGGCGCCAGGGATTGTCAATGACATGCGAACGCGTACCAAGACTGAGACCTGTAACATCGACAGGCAATTTCGCATTGCCCAATCCGAGACAGAGTACGACCTGGCGACCGGCGATTTCCCCGCCGTGTTCCAGCAGGAAGCCGAGCGCGCCCGTATAGCGTTCGACACAGCCTGTGGCCTTGGACCTGATGAAATCGACGCGGCAACGGGCTTGATGCCGCAGGAGATCTGCGAGCGTGTCCCTGACATAAAGGCCATAATCGCTGCGCGAGGCAAAATCGGCATCCCGCGACGGCCGGTTCTTGCGACCAAGCCATTCCACGAAGTCGGCTGGTCTGTCCGTAAAGAGGCTCATTCGCGCTGCCGGAACGTTCAGGCGGTGGAGATGCATTTCGGTGCGATAGGCCGTGCCTCTGCCGAAGCCCGGATCGTCACCGATGACGGCGATGGACGCCGTCGGCGGAAGTTTCCGGACAAGATTGCAGACGACTGCTATCGCAGAGAAGCCGGAACCGACGACAACAACATCATAAATCAAGCGTTCATTCCATGATTGGCCGCATGAGCACTGATCAATCTAGCGCAGGACGACGAGTTGTCACGGTCCGAAGCATCGCCGCTTCAAGTGTTTATTCCGGGCCCGTTTTCCGCTGCTGGCAAATGCCGGCATCTCAGCCATCCGCCTTCGAAGGGCTGAAAGCTGCCCGTTCGATACCATGGCGCTGCAGCTTGTCATAAAAGGTCTTGCGCGGGATGCCGAGTGTTTCGATGGTCCGGCGTACGTCGCCCTCATTGCGGATCAGTGTCTCGCGGATGATATCTGCCTCATAGCGATCGATCCTCGCCGGCAGAGGCAGGAAGGCCTGTTTGTCCTCTCCCCCGTTTTGCTCGGGCTCCGCCGGCGTAGTTTCAAGGCCAAGCACGAATCGCTCGGCAAAATGCGAGAGCTCGCGCACATTTCCCGGCCAATCATGCCCTTTCAGATGACGATGCAGTTCTGGCAAAGCCGGGGGCACCGGACGCCTGAAGCGGTTGGCGGCGCGTTCGGTGAAGTGGGCAAAGAGAAGCGGGATATCATCGCGCCGGTCCCGCAAGGGTGGGATGCTGATCGTCACGACATTGAGGCGATAGTAGAGATCCTCACGAAAATCACCGCGTTCACGCGGATTGCCGAGATCGACCTTGGAGGCGGCCACGACACGCAAGTCGACGGGCCGGACCTCGTTGGTGCCAAGCGGCATGACTTCGCGCATTTCCAGCACACGCAGCATCTGCACCTGTGCGGAAGCCGGCATGCTCTCAATTTCGTCGAGGAAGAGCGTCCCGCCGCTCGAATGTTCGATGCGGCCGATGCGCTTCTTCTGGGCGCCGGTGAATGCACCCGCCTCGTGGCCGAAGAGCTCGCTTTCGATCACCGTTTCTGGCAGGGCGCCGCAGTTCAGCGCCACAAAATTGCCCTTTGCCCGGCGGCTCCAGCGGTGCAGCAGGCTCGCCACCACCTCCTTGCCGCTGCCGGTTTCGCCGGTTACCAGCACGTCGACATCCGTGTCGGCGATCTGCCGGAGCGTCCGTCGCAGGCGCTCCATGGCCGGTGTCTGGCCGATCAGTGGCAGGTCTCCCTGGGCCTGTTCGGCTGCCTCGCGAAGCGAGCGATTGTCGAGCACGAGCCCGCGCTTTTCAGCCGCCCGATGCACGCTCTGCGCCAGCCGATCCGCGGCGAAGGGCTTGGTGATGAAATCATAGACGCCATCCTGGATCGCCTTTACGGCCATCGGGATATCGCCGTGCCCGGTGATCAGGATCACCGGCAGGTCTTGGTCCAGTTGCCGTATGCGGTCGAAGAGTTGCAGCCCGTCGACCTGGGGCATGCGGATATCGGACACGACGACACCGGAGAATTCCGGATTCAGCTCCTTCAATGCTTCCGTAGCGGCAGAAAAGGTCGAAACGGAGAAACCGGCAAGCTCCAGCGTCTGCTTCGTCGCCTTCAGGAGATCCTTGTCGTCATCGATAAGGAAGACCGGGATCATATCGCTCATGCCTGTGCTTTCTGCAGATGGATAGTAAAGCGTGTGCCGCACGCATTGCTTTCGACGTCGATGCGGCCACCGTAGTCGGAAACGATATCCTTGGAGATGACCAGCCCGAGGCCGAGGCCCTGTTCCTTCGAGGTGTTGAAGGGCGAAAAGAGTGAGCCGAGGATGTCTTCCGATATGCCGGGACCGTTGTCTGCGACAGTCACCGCCACCGCGCTGTCCGTCTCCTCGCAGAAGATATCGACCTTTGCTCCCTCCCTGCCGTCCAGCGCTTCCAGTGCATTCTGGAAGAGGTTGATCAGCACCTGCTCCAGACGGATGCGGTTTCCACTCACCTTCAGATCGGCCGGCGGCAGCCTGATATCAAGCGCGTCGAGCCGGCCGGCAAAACGGCTACGTAGCAACACGAGCGCGCCTTCGATAACGGCCCGCAGTTCCACTGGCTCCGCCGCAGTCCGACCCTTGCGGGCAAAGGCTTTAAGCTCCTCGGTGATGGTTCCTATACGCTCCGTCAGGCCGGCAATCGCATCGAGATTGTCATCGGCCGAGCCCGGCTGCTGGCGTTTGAGGAAAGTGCGGGCATTGTCGGCATAGGCGCGGATGGTCGCCACCGGCTGATTGATCTCGTGCGCCACGCCGGCAGCGACCTGCCCGAGAATCGCCAGGCGGTTTGCCTGCACAAGTTCCTGCTGAACCACCTGCAACCTGGCTTCGGTCGCGCGGTGATCCGATATCTCCGCCTGCAGCCGGTCGCGGGCGCGGCTGAGATCGTCCGTCCGCTCCAGCACCCGTCGCTCAAGCTCTTCGCGCGCGGCCCGCTCGGTCGCAATGCGCATGACGGCGACCTGGCGACGGCGCAGCAGGAAGGTCATGATCGCAAGCACCGGAATGAGGCCGGCCAACGTCAGTAACCGCCATTCGCGCACGGAAGAGGCCACCGGCGCTTGGGTCGGCACCAGATATTCGAGTTGCCATGAGGTCGAAGGCACGTCCGTGCGCAGCCGCAGGAACTCGTCCTCCCCGCCTCCCGGCAGGATGGCATGCACGATTGCCGCCCCGGGCCTCAGCGCCTGCCTCTCGACAATCGGCAATGGCACCAGCGGCGCCTCGCCGAATTGCAGGCTGCTCCTGATCGCCGCGACGCTGTCCTGCGGCAGGAGTTTCGTTGTCATGAAGCGCCATGAGGGCAGACTGGTGATCAGCACGACCCCATGCTCATCGGTGACATAGGCCGGCCGGGCTGCGTCGCGCCAGTCGGATTCCAGCTGGTCGAACTCCATCTTGACGACGACGACGCCGAGCGGTGCCGCCGCATCCCCCACCCGTCGGGAAATATAAAGACCGGGCTTGTTGCTGACATTGCCAAGAGCGAAATGCTCCGCCGTGCCCGTCTCCATCGCGCGGCGGAAATAATCACGGAAGGAATAGTCGTTGCCGACAAAGCTCAAGGGTTCCTGCCAGTTGCTGGAAGCAATCGCGACGCCGTTCTTGCCGGTCACATAAAGAACCGAGGCACGGGTGCCGGTAACGAGGCTCCCGAGCTTGCGGTCGAGCCCAATGACGGCGTCATTCCGTTCTGATGACAAAGCGTCACGCACCTGCTGATCATCTGCAAGGAGGAGCGGCAGAGCCCGCGGCCCTTCGAGCACGGCGCGCAGCAACGCCACCTTGAGATTGGCATCCGTCTGCCCCTGATCCTCCAGTGCTGCAATGGCCTGCAGGCGGCCATAAATGCCGGCGCCATAAAGTTCCATTCCGATCAATACCGCAGCGAGCGCTACGAAGATCAGCCAGAAGGACCGGGCGCGCCGGCGTAGCTGCTCAGGCGTCAGGAAACGTTCGGATGCGGTCAGCTGGAGCATAGCAACATTGTGCATGTTTTCGCACGATCGGCAAATCACTTTGTGCGAAATTCCGCACCTTTGAACCGAATTCTCCATTGCTCCAATAATAATATCAAACACTTATCCCCATTTGGGAAACTGGCACGCGCGTTGCAACTGCGTACTCAGCAGTCGGGAGGCTGTTTGACCATCATGACTTGCCCGCCGCCTATTTGGCGCTCGGCATAGCGGAGGATACCATGGATATCGCAATGAATGCCGCCGAAGCGCGCGGCAAAACTCCCTTTTACCGGCACCTGTATGTGCAGGTGCTTGCCGCCATCGCCGCCGGCATTCTGCTTGGCCATTTCTATCCTTCCCTCGGCGCTTCGCTGCAGCCGCTCGGAGATGCCTTCATCAAGCTCGTGCGCATGGTGATCGCGCCGGTCATTTTCCTGACTGTCACCACCGGCATTGCCGGAATGTCTGATCTCAAGAAGTTCGGCCGCGTGGTCGGCAAGGCGCTCGGTTATTTCCTCGTCTTCTCGACGCTGGCGCTTGTCGTCGGCCTCGTCGTTTCCAACGTGTTGCAGCCCGGCGCCGGCATGCATATCGATCCGGCGACGCTGGATACGAAGGCGGTCAACAATTATGCCGCCCAGGCCCATGATGCGACGATCGTCGGCTTCCTGATGAACATCATCCCGGATACGATCGTCGGCGCCTTCGCCAAGGGCGACATTCTGCAGGTGCTGTTCTTCTCGGTCGTCTTCGGCATCGCGCTCGGCTCCGTCGGCGAGCGCGGCAAACCGGTGCTCGACTTCTTCCAGGTTCTGACCGCTCCGGTCTTCCGCCTCGTCGCGATCCTGATGAAGTTCGCGCCGATCGGTGCCTTTGGCGCCATGGCCTTCACCATCGGTAAATATGGTATCGGCGCGATCGCCAACCTCGCCTTCCTGATCGGCACCTTCTATCTGACGTCGCTGCTCTTCGTGCTGGTCGTGCTCGGCGCAGTCGCCCGCTACAACGGCTTCTCCATCCTGGCGCTGCTCCGCTATATCAAGGAAGAACTGCTGCTGGTGCTCGGCACGTCGTCGTCGGAAGCCGCCCTGCCCGGTCTGATGAACAAGATGGAGCGCGCCGGCTGCAAGCGCTCGGTCGTCGGCCTCGTCATTCCGACCGGCTATTCCTTCAATCTCGATGGCACCAACATCTATATGACCCTGGCAGCGCTCTTCATCGCCCAGGCAACGGATACGCATCTGAGCTTCGGCGACCAGATCCTGCTGCTTCTGGTGGCCATGCTGAGCTCCAAGGGTGCCGCAGGTATCACCGGTGCCGGCTTCATCACGCTTGCCGCGACACTCTCGGTCGTCCCCTCGGTTCCGATCGCCGGCATGGCGCTCATCCTCGGTATCGACCGCTTCATGTCGGAATGCCGGGCACTGACGAACCTTGTCGGCAATGCGGTTGCAACCATCGTCGTCGCCCGCTGGGAAAACGAACTCGACCAGACCCGTTTTGCCGCCGCGATGGCGGGCGACCTGCGGGATGAGAGCGATCTGCTTGCCCTGGCGGCACAGCCCGCCGAATAGGCACTGACAAGACAAATCCGCCGCCAATCATACGATCGGCGGCGGATTTTTTGATTTCGACGGTCCGGGACACGCCCAGCCGCCAGCAATCTCTCCGAATCAAAGCGCGAGACCGGTGCCTCGGTCGAAGATATGAACCTGTTCGCTGGCAATATTGGCCTCGAAACGGGCGCCGTAGCGGGCAGCATAAGCTCCATCCACTACGGCAGTTACAGATTGGCCGGCAAGATCGAAGACGACATGCGTCTGGGCGCCGGTTGGCTCGACGAGCAGGGTCTGCCCGGCAAGCACGTTTCCCTCTTTGCCATCAGGCGTCAGATGCTCGGGGCGCAGGCCGACAGTCACCGCCTGGCCGGGACGGACCTTGCGGTCCGGAGCGATGCGGATGGCAGTTCCATCCGAAAGACGCGCGGCCGGCTGACCGTTTTCCCCGTCCACCGTGCCGTCGAGCATATTCATCGCCGGCGATCCGATGAATGCGGCAACGAAGAGGTTGGCCGGTTTCCTGTAGAGTTCGAGCGGCGTACCTTGCTGCTCTACCCTACCCTGATTGAGCACGACGATACGGTCGGCAAGCGTCATCGCCTCGATCTGGTCGTGCGTGACATAGATCGAGGTTGTCCTGACCTTCTGGTGCAAAGTCTTGATTTCCGAGCGCATCTGTACACGCAGCTTGGCATCGAGGTTGGACAGCGGCTCATCGAACAGGAAGACGGCAGGGTTTCGCACGATAGCGCGGCCCATGGCGACACGCTGGCGCTGGCCGCCGGAAAGCTGGGCCGGCTTGCGGTCGAGAAGCTGGGCGAGATCCAGCATTCGGGCGGCCTCGGCGACGCGGGCCTCGATCTGCGGTTTCCCCACACCGGCGAGCTTCAGATTGAAACCCATATTTTCCGCGACCGTCATATGCGGATAGAGCGCGTAGGACTGGAAGACCATGGCGATGTTGCGTTCGCGGGGCGTCATGCCGTTGACGACAGCGCCGCCGATCGCGATCTCGCCGTCCGTGATCTCCTCCAGGCCGGCGATCATCCGCAGCAGCGTCGATTTTCCACAGCCGGACGGTCCGACGAGGGCGACGAACTCCCCATCCTCGATGTCAAGCGAAATGCCGTGGATGACGTCGACGGCGCCATAGGCCTTGCGAATATCGTTCAGTGAAACAGATGCCATGATAACACCTCCAATGGCTCGGCTCAGGACTTCACGGCGCCGGCGGTCAATCCGGCGATGATGTGTCTCTGGGCGACGAAAAAGACGATGATGGTGGGCAGGATGGTGAGCGTGATGAAGGCCAGCACCAATTGCCACTCCGTGCCGTATTCGCCGCGATAGACCATGATGCCGAGCGGCCAGGGATATTTGGATTCCGAGTTCAGCATGATCAGCGGCAGGATGTAGCTGTTCCAGCTGCCGACGAAGGAGATGATGCTGACGGTTGCGACGATCGGGCGGGAAAGCGGCAGCGAGATATGCCAGAAGAAGCGCAGATAACCGCAACCGTCGACAAAGGCTGCCTGGAACAATTCTTCCGGGAGGTTGCGGAAATAGTTGCGAAATAGCAGGATGCTCATGCCGAGACCGAAGGCCACCTGCGGCAGCACCACCCCCCAATAGGTATTCAGCAGGCCGAGATCCCGGATGCGGATGAAGAGCGGCAGGATCGCAGTCGCCGCCGGAAACATCAGCCCGAGCAGGAAATAATTGAGCAGGAAGGACGAGCCGAAGAAGCGGACATGGGCAAAGGCGAAAGCCGCCATGGACGAGACGATCAGCGTCAGAAGCACCGTGAGGGCTGCGATGACAAGCGAATTGCCGATCTGCAGCCAGTAACGTTCGCCGAAGAGAATGTCCGTGTAGTTCGACCATTGCCATTCCGTCGGCAGGCCGAATGGGTTGGTGCGCAGGTCGCCCAGCGTCTTGAAGCCGCCGAGCGCGGTCGTCAGCAGCGGCACAAGCACGATCGCCGCGATCAGGCTGAGCGATACGTAGAGATAGATGCGGGTGGACGTGCTCATGCGGATGGAAGAGCTCATATCAGTCATGGCGCATGAATATCCTTTTGTAACCGAAGGCGAGCGTCACGCAGATGACGAAGAGCACGACGCCGACGGCGCTGCCAAGGCCGACCTGCATGCGCATGACGCCATAGGTGTAGAGGAAGGTGACCATCGTCTGGGTGGAGTTGGACGGCCCGCCGCCGGTCAGCGGCATGATCATGTCGAAGAGCTGCAGCGAGCCGACGACGGCAAAGAAGATGGAGAGACGCAGGGTTGAACCGAGCAGCGGCAGCGTGACGTAGCGGAATTTCTGCCAGCCGGTGGCGCCGTCGATTTCGGCCGCCTCCAGCACGCTCTTGTCGACGGATTGCAGGCCGGCGATGAACAGCATCATGTGAAAGCCGAAATATTTCCAGACGATGACCCCGAGCACCGCATAGATCGCCACGTCCTTGTCGGCGAGCACGTAAGGGTTGGCAAAGCCGAAGAAGTTGGAAATGGCGGCAAACAGGCCGTAATCGCCGTCATAGACGAAGCGCCAGATGAGGCCCGCGGCAACGTCCGCCAGCACATAGGGCAGGAAGAAGATCAGGCGATAGCCGACGACCCCCGGAATGCGGTGGGCAAGCATGGTGGCCAGCCAGATGGCGAGAGGCACCTGGATGCAGATCGAGATGACGATGATCAGGCCGTTATTGACCAGCGCCTGGGTGAAAGCTGCATTGCGGAATAGAACCTGGAAATTGCGGAGCGCGATGAACTCGGTCGGCGTGCCGTAGCCGTTCCACTTGTAAAGGCTGTACCAAGCCGCCTCGCCCATCGGCATGATGACGAAGAGCGTGAAGAGCAGCAGCGCCGGCGGTAGAAAGAGCAGCAGCACCGTCAGCCGGTCGTGTGCGACCGAACTCCTGCTGTTTGCGGCTCGTCTTGCCGGCCTTGCGGCACTCGATGTCGGTAGGACTGAAATATTGGCCATGTTCCTGCTTTCGTATCTCGTCGGCAGCAATGCCGGCGCTCCGCTTCTGGCGAGAGCGCCGGGAAGGTCTGCGGGCGCTGGTTATTGCTCCAGTTCGAAAGCGTCCTGGATCATCTGGGCGCCGTCCTTGGAATTCATCTGTCCGGAGACGATTTCCACCGACACGTCGTTGACGACACGGCCGACGGCCGCACCGAGATCCTGGTCGAAAAAGTTCTGATGCCAGGTGGAACCCGCAAGCTGTTTTGCCGATTCGGCAAGTAGCGGGTTGGTGACGCCGTCATCGGCGCCAGCGGCAACGGGTAGAAGCATGCCCAATTTGGCCATCGCCCGCTCGTTCTCCGCATTCGTCAGGAAAGCGAGGAAATCGATCGCTTCCTTCGATGCCTTCTTGGTGACGGCCCAGCCGTTCAAGCCGCCGAGCGTATCGGTTGGCTTGCCGGCGCCGCCTTCGACCGTCGGGAAAGCGAAGCGGCCGATATTGTCGGGTGCGAGACCCTTGCCGTCGCCGGCATTCTTGCGCTGGTTGGCCTCCGTCGCTTCAAAGCCAAGGATGATTGCAGCCTTGCCGTCACCGAAAACGCCAAGCGCCTGCGGCCAGCTCGAACCGAGATAGCCGGGCTGGAAAGGTTCGAGCTTGCCGAGTTCGGCAAGATCGTCACCGGCCTTGATGATCGACGGATCGAGGAAACCTTCGCCTTCGCCGTTCTTGGCCGCTTCGAAGACCTTCTGTCCGCCTTCCCGCATGACGAGATAGCTCCAGTAAAAGTGGATAGGCCACTTCTCGCCGCCACCGCCCGCGATTGGCACGATACCGGCCGCCTTGATCTTCTTCACCGTGGCGAGAAAATCGGCCCAGTTCTTGATGTCCTCGGCTTTGACGCCGGCCTTGGCAAACAGCGCCTTGTTATAGAAGAAGCTGACCAGCCCGACCTTGTAGGGGATCGCCCAGGTCTTGCTGTCGAAGGTCAGGCCGTCGACCGAAGCCGGGGTATAGGCATTGCGCAATTTGCCGCTATCGGCGTCGAGAGCCGTCGTCACGTCCTGGAGCGCGCCCGTCTCGGACTGCTGCTTCAAGACGCCGCCGCCCCAGCTGAAAAAGAAATCCGGCACGTCGTCAGACTGCAGCAATGTCGGAAGCTTGGCCTTGAAGGCCTCGTTTTCGAGGAACTGCATCTGGATGTCGACGTCGGGATGCTGGGCTTCGTACTTCTTGACGATCTCCTCCCAGGCCGCGACGTTTTTCGGATCGAGTTCGAGATGCAGCCACTTGACCACCGTCGTCGCGGAAGCAGCACCCGCTCCTGCCAACAACATGCCGGCCGTTACGGCCATGGATACGATCCGTCTGCCGCCGAAGGTGGCGTTCTTCAACATAAAATTCATGATTTTCCTCCCAGGGGCCATGTCCTCACAATTTTTCCCCTATGCGGATTAATTCAACGGAGCTTTTGCCCGATGTCAACCCAACTGCCGTATTTTTCGTCAAATTCGCTTGACAGCCATCCGCACTTGCCTGTTATTTATTTCGTAACCCGTTAAAAATATTGGGGCACCTGCTCCAACAAATTGATGCCTGGCTCGTTTTCATGAAGACTGCAGATCCCGAACTAATGCGTGCGATCAACCGCTTGAACGTGCTGGACACGATCCGGCGCCATGGTCCGATCTCTCGTATCCAGATCAGCGAGCGTACGGAGCTTTCGACGACGACGGTTTCCGCCATCACTGCCTCGTTGCTCGACGACGGGCTAATTCTGCCGCGTCATGAGGGCGATATCCGCAATGAAGCCGTGCGTGGAAGGCCCCGCGTGATGCTGGAGCTCAATCCGGATGCCGCCCGCGTGGTTGGGGCTAAGATCGCGGCCAGCCGCATGGTTTTCGCCGTCACCAATTTCCGTGGAGACGTGCTCTCCAAGCTGACGCTGCCGATCCGCATCGATCGTCAGCCGATCGCTGTCATTGCCGACCTGATCGAGGATGCCGTGCGGCGTTGCGTCGTGGATATCGGCCTATCGCTCGATGATATTGACAGCATCTGTCTGGCACTTCCCGGCGTTATCGAGCACCGTACCGGCCATATTCGATCGAGCCCGATCTTCCGCGACGTCAATATTGATTTTGCTGCAGAAATGTCGGCTCGCCTGTCGACTCCGACGATCATCGAGAGCGATGCGCATGCCATCACGCTCGGCCATCACTGGTTCGGCAAGGCTCGTGATCTGGAAGACATGGTGCTGATTTCGCTGGAGCAAACGCTCGGCCTTGGCGTGCTGCACGACAACCAGCTTTTCCGCGGCGCCGGCGGCCTCAGCCACAATCTGGGCGATCTCGTTCTCGGCATGGGCCAGCAAGGTGTGGTTCGCCTTTCCAGTCAGGCCGGCGAAAGTGCAATCCTCGGCGAGCAGCAGGCCGATGGCCGGTTTGCCGAAGCGGTGCGTCTTGGCCGCGGCATGACCCATGTAAAGGCTATGATCCAGGCCGATGACGACCAGTTGATCAGCGCGGCCATGCGGGCCGGCGAAGCGGTGGGGCTGACCATCGCCAATATCGTTACCTTGTTTGCGCCGCCGCGGGTTATTCTCGTCGGCTCGTCGCTTGCTCTCGGCGAGCCTTTCCTCAATAGCCTGCGCGATGCCTATGCACTCGCCATTCCGCCCTCGCTCAAGGGCGTCAGTGAACTCGTCTTTGACGATTCGACCGACGATTTCTGGGCGCAGGGTGCCGCCGCCGTTGCCCTTTACGAACTCTATGAATCGCCCTGGAGCACCACCGGGCCGGCGCTTTAACGTCAGAAATCAATATTTACGGGAGGATATGATGGAAAAAGTCGGTATCGGCATCATTGGATGCGGCAATATTTCGGGCGCCTATCTGAAGGCAATGACAGAGGCATTCCCGATCCTCGACATCCGCGGACTGGCCGACCTCAATCCCGAACTTGCAGAGGCAAAAGCCAATGAATTCAACCTTCAGGCTAGGTCTGTTGAAGAGCTTCTGGCTGATCCGAAGGTCGAGATTATCGTCAATTTGACCATTCCGAAAGCCCACGTCGCCGTCGGCCTGCAGGCACTGCAAGCCGGCAAGCATACCTATTCGGAAAAGCCGCTGGGGATTAATTTCGCGGAAGGGAAAAAATTGGCGGATGCCGCCAAGGCCAAGGGTTTGCGCATCGGCGCAGCACCAGACACCTTCCTCGGCGGCGGTCATCAGACGGCCCGCGCCCTGATCGACGAGGGCGTCATCGGCATTCCGGTCGGCGGCACCGCGACCTTCATGTGCCCCGGCCACGAGCGCTGGCATCCCAATCCGGCCTTCTATTACGAAGTCGGCGGCGGCCCGATGCTCGACATGGGTCCCTACTACATCACCGACCTCGTCAACCTGCTGGGACCGGTCGCCAAGGTTGCCGGCTTTGCGGTCACGCCGCGCAATGAGCGCATCATCACCAGCGAGCCGCGCAACGGCGAGCGCATCCCCGTTCATATCCCGACCCATGTCGCCGGAGTCATGGCTTTCGCCAATGGCGCTGTCGTGCAGATCGGCATGAGCTTCGATGTCGCCGGCCACAAGCATGTCCCGCTCGAAGTCTACGGCACCGAAGGCACGCTGATCGTACCGGATCCGAACCGTTTTGCAGGCCCGGTCGAATATCTGAAGAAAGGCGGCCAGTTCGAAGACCAGCCCGTGACCCTGCCTTATGCCGACGGCAATTATCGCTCGCTCGGCGTCGCCGATCTTGCCCATGCCATCCGGTCGAACCGGCCGCACCGCGCAAACGGCGATCTGGCGCTGCACGTGCTTGAGGTTATGGAAGCCTTTGAGAAGGCGTCCGATGCCGGCAACACGGTGACGCTCACCACAACAACGGAGCGCCCTGCTCCACTTTCCCAATCTCTCGTCGACGGACTGCTCGGCAAGTAACATTCAGGAGGAATACATGCGTGAAGCACTGATCGTCTGGGGCGGCTGGGCAGGCCATGAACCGGAACAATGCGCCGCAATCATCAAGGACATGCTCGAGGAAGACGGTTTCAAGGTCTATGTGGAGCACAGCACGGAGGCTTTCGCCGACCCGTCGATCCATGATCTGAGCCTGATCGTTCCCGTTATCACCATGTCGAAAATCGAGAAGGAAGAGGTGAAGAACCTCGCTGCCGCGATCGAAAGCGGCGTCGGTATTGCCGGCTATCACGGCGGCGCCGGCGACAGCTTCCGTGAATCGACCGATTACCAGTTCATCATCGGCGGCCAGTGGGTTGCCCATCCCGGCAACATCATCAACTACACGGTCAACGTCACCCGACCAGACGACCCGCTGATGGAGGGGATCACCGACTTCCCTTATAATTCCGAGCAATATTACATGCATGTCGACCCCTCGAACGAGGTGCTGGCAACGACGACGTTCACCGGCGAGCATGCTTATTGGATCGACGGCGTGACCATGCCTGTTGTCTGGAAGCGCAAATACGGCAAGGGCCGTGTCTTCTATTCCTCGCTCGGCCATGTCGCCAAGGAATTCGAAGTGCCCCAGATGAAGACTATCTTCCGCCGCGGCGCCAATTGGGCGGCGCGCTGATCGGCTGACATCAGGCTGCCGGCCCTAGGCCGGCAGCCCACATGAAAAGCGTATATCTGGACGCCAACATGGGTGCCAAAAGCGCCGATATGCGTTACTGCTGCACGAAGATCAAACCGAACAGCAGGACAATGAGCGACAACGTTATCAAGTTTCGCAAGCCGAAGCCTCCGCCGAAAGCCCCCAATCCGATGCTCCGCAAGCTCCTGGTCATCGCCGCGGTGATCCTCGTGTTTGCCGCCGCCTGGGTCTATTTCCAGGTCACGGGCGCGCCGGCGTCGTAACCTGCGAAGGGACAGTCTATGAGCGTTCGCCCACCGCAATCCTTCAGGCAGTCCTTTTCGGCCGAAGGCGGGGTGAACGTGCTCGAATACGAGCTCATGTCGGAGCGCGCCAGTTCGCTCGGGCGCAACGGACTGAAAGTCGAATCGGCGCTCGCAGCCCTGAAGGCCTGGAATCCCGATCGCCACAGCGCCGAACAGCACGAAACGCTGGTCAACGTGGCATCCGACGCCGTCTGGGCGCTGTTCGTTCAGCGTGAGATCTGCGGCCTGCGCAACAACAAGGATATTATTCAGCGCTACGGCATTCCTGGCGAAGTGCTGGCACGGGTCGGCATCATCAGGAGATAGCGGCGGTGTGGCTCTGTGTCGCTGGCGCAGGATGCGAGACGACGAATGCGCACGCCTCTTTTTCCAGCCATTCGCAGAAAAGCGAGGATTTCCGGTTTCGCCTCGCCCGGCGCAGCGCCACATATTCGTGGCCGCTTTCCAGAAAACCATGCGGGGCGGCCAGCCGGCCGAAGCGAACGTCGTCGGTCACATACGGCCAGGGCACGACGCAGACACCAAGCCCGGCATTGGCAGCCTCCAGCATGAAATAGAAATGCTCGTATTCGACGCGACTGCCCGCCTCGACAACAATGCCCGAGCGTGCAAGCCAGTCGCCCCAGGCCCGCAACCGGCTGCGGGTATGAAGTCTTGCTGCGCCGGTAAAGCGCTCGCCCACGCTTTCCACCAGGGAAGGGGCAAGCACCGGACCGGTCTGCTCGGGAAAAAGAGGAATGACGTCCGCCCCGGCAGGCCAGGGGGCGGTTCCGACGCGGATGGCGACATCGAAACTGTCGCGGGCAAAATCCACCGGACGCGACGAGGCGGTTAGCCGCACGTCGATATCAGGATATTCCGCCTGAAACCGGTAAAGCCGAGGGATCAGCCAGCGCATGGTAAAGGTTCCTGGGCAGGAAACGTCCACGGCTCCGTCCTCGGTATCGGCAACGGCGCGCACGGAGCTGTCGATCTGGTCGAAGGCGGCATTCAGGCCCGACAGCAGCGTCGTACCTGCCTCGGTCAGCCGCAGCTTGTTCTTCGGCCCCTCGAATAAGGGAACGCCGAGAACATCTTCGAGATGCTGGACCTGCCGGCTGATCGCGCTGTGGGTGACATTCAGCTCGTCAGCGGCAAGCGTCATGCGCCCGAGACGGCCGGCAGCCTCGAAAGCGCGGAGAGCATTGAGCGATGGAATGCGACGAGCCATGTGAGTTTTCCGAACAATATCTGTTCGATCATATCGGTTTTCATCCTGCGTTACATGGTGTTTGTTGCGGCTCGCGACATGACTGAATGCCATTTCAGGAACAACAGATGTTGGAACGCAACGCGTTTCGGCAAGGGCGAAGCTTTACCGTTTAAAATAATTACGGAGACCGATCGTGAATAACAGACATGATGACGGAAGCGCAGGCGACGCAAATTACGGCGTAATCGGCACAAATTACAGCAAGTACCGCCAGCCCGATCCGCACATCGCAGAATTCATTCGTGCCGCGCTCGGCAATGCCGAAACGGTGCTGAATGTCGGCGCCGGAGCCGGCTCCTACGAGCCGGTCGACCGGAAGGTCACGCCGGTCGAACCTTCAGCTTCCATGCGCGCGCAGCGCCCGGCACATTTGCCCGAGGCAATCGATGCAACGGCCGAAAAGCTTCCCTTCGCCGATCAGTCCTTCGATGCGAGCATGGCGACTTTCACCGTGCATCAATGGTCTGATCTCAAGACCGGTCTCTCAGAGATGCGCCGTGTTTCGCGCGGCCCAGTGCTGATTTTGAGTTGCGATCCAAATGAGCTCGAGCGCTCATGGCTGTTCGACTATGCGCCCGAGATGATCGCCGTCGAAGCCAGCCGCTATCCAGCCTTGCAGACCATGATTGATCTTCTCGGCGGCAAGATCGACATATCGCCGGTGCCGATCCCGCTCGCCTGCATCGACGGTTTCGGCGAGGCCTATTACGGCCGGCCGGAGCGTATGCTCGATCCCGGCGCCCGGCTAGCCAATTCAGCCTGGAGCTTCGTCGATCCCTCGATCGGTGAGCGTTTCGTTGCAGAGCTCGGCCGCGATCTCAAGGACGGCACGTGGGATGCGCGCTACGGAGAACTTCGCACGCAGCCTTTCTTCGAGGGATCGTTGCGCCTGATCGTCGCCCGACCATAGGGCTTTATGCGAAGAAGCGGTTTTCCGGGCGCGGCAGGCCGAGATGCTCGCGTAGCGTCGTGCCCTCATATTCCGTCCGGAACAGGCCACGGCGCTGCAGCTCGGGCACCAGGCGCGTGGTGACGTCGTCCAGCCCCTGCGGCAAGTAGGGGAAGACGACATTGAATCCATCCGAGCCCTCTTCGTCCAGCCAGCGCTCCATCTCCTCGGCAATGCTTGCCGGCGTGCCGACGAAGGCAAGGCCGGAATAGCCGCCATAACGCTGGGCAAGCTGGCGCACGGTGAGGTTTTCCTCCTGCGCCAGCTTGATGAGCTGAGCGCGGCCGGTCTTGCTGGCATTGGTATCGGGAATATCATTGGGCAACGGCGCATCCGGATCGAAGCCCGAGGCATCGTGGCCGAGCGCGATCGACAGCGAGGCGATCGCGCTGTCGTAATGAACAAGACTGTCGAGGGCCAAACGCTTGGCGCGCGCCTCCTCGATGCTGTCGCCGATGACGACGAAAGCAGCAGGCAGCAGTTTCAGGTGGTCGCGGTTGCGGCCGGTGGCTTCCATCCGGCCCTTGATATCGGCATAGAGCGCCTTGCCGCCCGAGAGATCGCGCGGCGAACAGAAGACCACTTCCGCGGTTTCCGCAGCAAGCTGGCGGCCTGGATCCGATTGACCGGCCTGCACGATGACGGGCCAGCCCTGCACTGGCCGGGCGATGTTCAACGGCCCGCGCACGCTTAGTTCCTCGCCCTTGTGATCGAGCACATGCATCTTCTCGGGATCGAAGTAGATGCCGCTCTCACGATCGCGGATGAAGGCATCGTCGGCGAAACTGTCCCAGAGGCCGGTGACGACATCGTAAAATTCTCGCGCCCGCTTGTAGCGTTCACCATGTTCCACATGCTCGTCGAGACCGAAATTAAGCGCGGCATCTGGATTGGAGGTCGTAACGATGTTCCAGGCAGCGCGGCCATTGCTGAGATGATCGAGCGAAGCGAAACGGCGAGCGACATGATAAGGCTCGTCGAAGGTGGTGGATGCCGTTGCCGCAAGCCCGATCCTTTCAGTGACGGCCGCGAGCGCCGAAAGCAGCGTGAAGGGCTCGAAGGAGGTCACTGTGTGGCTGCGCTTCAGCGCCTCGACCGGCATGTTGAGAACAGCCAGATGATCCGCCATGAAGAAGGCGTCGAACTTCGCGGCCTCGAGCTTCTGCGCGAAGGACTTGATATGGGCAAAATTGAAATTCGCATCCGGATAGGAGCCGGGATAGCGCCATGCGCCGGTATGCAGGCTGACGGGACGCATGAAGGCGCCGAGGCGCAACTGCCGTGAACGGGTCATGTTTTCCTCATGGATCGGGCGAAGCGGTCGCCTGCCCTCTGCTGAACGCTGATGCCGGAACGACGCATCTGTCCGTTGGTTAGGTAAGGGTTGGCCGGTGGCAATTCGAGATCGGTGACGGCAATTTCCCGCGACAATTTCACCAGCAATCCGGTCACTTCCCGGTGAGATCGATAAAGACTGACGTTAGTAGCCAAGGCACGCCCCAGATAAGCAAGCACTTTTCATTTTCTATCGCATCTATAGAATTTATAATCTTATCTCCTGGCTCGATTTCTTTCACCGATAGCGCTGTGAGAACTGGAGAAATCGATGACCACTGTGCAGAGGCAACAAGACCAGGTCCGGCCCATAGCCGCCCGCATTGAAAGCGACGACGAGGCGTTGGAAACTGCTCGAAAACTCGCCGCTCGATTTGCCGCCACAGCCGCCGCGCGCGATGCCGAACGTCGGCTGCCTTTTGCCGAACTCGATGAACTGGCCCAATCCGGCCTGCTGGCGATCGCAGTTCCCGCACAGTATGGCGGGCTCGACGTATCGAACGCGGTGTTGGCCGAGGTGACCGCGATCCTGGCGGAAGCCGACAGCTCGATCGGCCAGATTCCACAGAACCACTTCTACATTCTGGAAGCGTTGCGCACTGACGGCAGCGAGGAGCAGAAACGGTATTTCTTCGGCCGTGCGCTCGCTGGCGACCGTTTCGGCAATGCGCTCTCGGAGCGCGGCACGAAGACGGTCGGGCATTACAATACCCGTATCCGACGCGACGGCCCCGGTTACCGCGTCAGCGGCACCAAATATTACTCCACCGGCGTCCTGTTCGCCGACTGGGTGACGGTTTTCGCGCTCGACGAGGAGGATCGGCTGGTCATGGCCTTCGTGCCGAAGGGCACGGAGGGTGTGGAGATCATCGATGACTGGGATGGCTTCGGCCAGCGCACGACGGGCAGCGGAACGACGATCCTGAACAATATCTATGTTCACGCCGATTCCGTCGTACTCCATCACAAGGGCTTCGAGCGACCGACGACGATAGGTTCCGTCGGCCAGATCATCCATGCCGGCATCGATCTCGGCATAGCCCGCGCCGCCTTCGCCGAGACGCTGGATTTTGTGCGCACCAAGTCCCGCCCCTGGATGGACAGCGGCGCGGAGCGTGCTGCCGACGATCCGCTGACGATCGCCAAGGTCGGGCAGATTGCCATCCGGCTGGAGGCTGCAGCGGCTCTGGTCGAACGCGCTGGCCGCAAGGTCGACGCGGCGCAAATCGAAACGACGGAGGCAACGGTCGTCGAGGCCACGCTCGCCGTCGCCGCCGCCAAGGTGTTGACGACAGAGATCGCCATCGAAGCCACCAATACGCTCTTCGAGCTTGCCGGGACCTCCTCTGTCAAGGCTGATCTCCACCTCGACCGGCACTGGCGCAATGCACGCACCCATACGCTGCACGATCCCGTGCGTTGGAAATATCACGTCGTTGGCAATTACCACCTAAACGGCGTGATCCCGCCGAAAAACGGCGCGCTCTAATTCTCTCCTCAACTGAAAACCCCATTTCCGATTGCGGAAATGGGGTTTCTTTTTTGAGAAAATGTACCTGATCTTAGCTGTAGAGGCTGACTTCAGGAATCTTGTCGTTCAGCACGAACTCGCCGACTTCCTTCGCCTTGTAGAACACCGGATCGTGCAGCGTATGGGTGCGCACATTGCGCCAGTAACGGTCGAAACGATATTTCTCCGCCGTCGAGCGTGCGCCTGTCAGCTCGAAAACCCGGGAGGTGATATCGAGCGAGACATGGGTGGCATGTACCTTGGCGGCATAGGCTTCCGCAGCCGCCTCGCCACGCTCGCGGGCCGTCACCGCCTGGCCCTTCGCAAGCCCCGCCTGAACCGCGGCAGCAGCCGCATCCGCAAGTGCTGCAGAGGCCTTGAGTGCCGCCGTAAATTCCCCGACCCGCTCAAGGATATAGGGGTCATCGGCAGCGCGCTGGACGCCTGATGTCACCCAGGGCCGTGTCGTCGTGCGCACATAATCGACCGCAGCCTTGAGCGCGCCTTCGGCGCTGCCAAGATAGAAATTGACGAAAACGAGCTGGATGAGCGGTGTATTGAAGGTCGAGAGCACCGGCGGGGCTGCATCAAGGGCAGCCGGAGCGCCGACGAAATCCTCCTCGTAGACGGGAAAATCGTGGAACTCGACGCTGCCGCTGTCAGAGAGCCGCTGGCCAAAATTGTCCCAGTCGTCATTGGCCTGATAGCCGGGCCGATTGGTCGGCACGGCGAAGCCGACGATGTTGTCGTCGAGCGTCGCATTGGCGTTGATATAATCGGAGACATGGGCGGCGGTGGAAAACGACTTGCGCCCGTTCAGCATATAGCCGTTGCCACGACGGGTGAGCACAAGGCCCGGATCGCGTGGATTGACGGCCGCACCCCAATAGAGGTTTTTCGCAACGGTTTCAGAGCCAAGCGCATGGGCGCGAGCTTCCTCAAGCGCCCAGTAGACATATTGGCTGTTGACGTAGTGATAGCCGAGAAGCTGGCCGATCGAGCTTTCGCCGCGCGCGAGGATGCGCACCAGCCGCAAGCCATCCACCCAGTCAAGGCCACTGCCGCCGATCTTTTGATCGTGCAAGGCATTCAGCAGGCCGGCATTCTTCAGCTTGATGATTTCGCCAAGCGGTGGGCGGCCTTCACGGTCGAGTTCGGCGGCGCGGCTGGAAAGATCGGCCGAGATTTCCTCGGCGCGGGCAAAGAGGTCCTCTCGCGTCGTGCTGCGATTGGTCGCGAAGACGACATTGGACTGGCTCATGAATCGAAACTCCGGTTTTTAGAAATAGGCCCGGCGGGGGCCGCACAACCCCCGCCGGAAGATCGAGGCAGGCAGCCTAGAAAAGCTTGTCCGGGATCCAGCTCGCGGTAGCCGCGTCGCTTGTGCTGAAGGCCGGGATCTTCTGCGCCAGGTCCTCGATCGTCTTGACGCCGGCCGCACGCAGGCTTTCCTGCGTCAAGAGCGTCGGCTTGACGGTAATCTGGTGGGGAATCTCCTGCCCGGCGATCTGCAGCGCCGCGGCGCGGACGGAGACAGCGCCGACAACGGCCGGATTGGTCGCGACGGTCGCAACCCAGGGGCTGCCCTCCTCGGTGATCTCCTGGATGTCGGCGGTCGACACGTCGGCCGAATAGATCTTCAGCTTGCTTGCGATGCCGAGATCGTTGGCGGCGAGCTTCACGCCGCGCGCAAACTCGTCATAGGGCGCGAAGACGACGGTAATGTCGGGATTGGCGGTCAGTGCCGCCTTGGCCTGGTCGGCGGTCGAGGTGGCCGTGGTGTCGCTGACATTGCCGAAGCGGGCCTTTTCGACCACGCCGGAATTCTCCGACTTGAACTTATCCCAGACCTCGTTGCGGCGGTCGAGCGGCGCGAAGCCGGCGACGTAGACATAGCCGGCATTGAAGCTCTTGCCGTTGTCCTTCACCACCTGCTCAAGCCCGAGCTGAGCGAGTTCGTGGTCACTCTGCTCCACCTGCGGCACCTTGGGATTGTTGAGATTGACATCGAAGGCGACGACCTTGATGCCCTTGTCCAGTGCCTGCTGGACAACATCGCCGAGCGATTCCGGCAGTCCATGGTCAACGACGATGCCGGCGACGCCGAGATTGATCGCCTGCAGGATCTGCTCACGCTGCTCGGCGGCATCCTGCCGGCCCGGGAAGACGCGCAGGTCAATGTCGAGCGCCTTGGCCTGGGCTTCAGCGCCAGCCTGATAGGCCTGGAAGAAGTCACCGGCAGAGATATAGCTGATCAGCGCCACCTTCACGCCGCCCCTGTCGAAGGGAGCGGGAGCGCCGTTGAGGCCAGCGGCAAGGGAGGGCTGGGCAAAAAGGAAAGTGATTGCGGCTGCAGAGAGCGTAAGCCGTGCGAGGGATTTCATCGTCGCGGTCCTTCTGGTCAATCGTGGGCGTCGTCTGACAGGCAGGCAGCTCCCCCGCGACGCATGAAATTATTAGATATAATCTCTATGTTTTTAGTAGATTTAATGATCCGATTTTCGCGGTTTCCGGAGATTCTTTGTTCCCGACACCCCGCACGAGTGACAAAGCGTGCCTGGAGGTTCAGGCGCCTTGCAGGCCAATATCGCGGCTTGAAAGCAGACTTGGATTTGCGCGATGCCACTCCTTCACGTCGAAAATATCACCCGCAGTTTCGGGTCGACGCGCGCCCTTGCGGGCGCCCATTTCTCCATTGACCGCGGCGAGATCGTCGCGCTGATGGGCGCCAATGGCGCGGGCAAATCGACGCTGGTCAAGATATTGTCGGGCGTGCTCGCAGCCGATGGCGGCACGATCAGCCTGAGCGACCGGCCCTTCTCTCCGAGGACCCCGTCCGAAGCGGCCAAGGCCGGCGTGGTGACCGTGCACCAGTCGACCGACCTTGTCGGCGCGGCAGGTCTGACGGTGGCCGACGCCCTGCTTCTGCATCGCTTCGCCGAGCGCGGCACACCGTTTTTCGTCTCGCGCGCAAGCGTGCGCCGCCAAGCCCGCGCGATGCTCGATGCCGTCGGTTTCTCGCTGCCGCTCGACAGGGATTTCGGCGATCTGACCGCCGCCGACCGGCAGCTCGTGGCAATCGCCAGGGCGCTCGCCAACAAGGCCGACCTGCTGATCCTCGACGAACCGACCGCAAGCCTTTCGGCAGACGAGAGCCGGCGCCTCTTCGACATCCTGCTCAGTCTGCGTGCACAGGGTCTTGCGATCCTCTACATCTCGCACCGGACTGCCGATCTCGAAGCGATCGCCGACCGGGCACTCGTCATGCGTGGCGGTCGCGTCGTCGGCAGCTTTACCCGCCCCATCGATTTTTCCAGTGCCATCGAGACGATGATCGGCCGCCGGCTGGAAGCGGCACGGCCGGACGCGCGCCCGGCGACCGGTCCGGCCGTTCTCGAAATGCATGATATCCGCCTTCTTCCGGCAAGCACGCCCTTCGATCTGACCCTGCACGAGGGCGAGGTCGTCGCGATCACCGGCGTGCTCGGCGCCGGCAAGAGCCGCCTGCTGTCTGCGATCTTCGGCGCAAGAGGATTCGCCGGCGGCGAGATGCGGCTCGATGGCAGGTCCTATCGGCCGAAATCGCCTGGCGACGCCATTGCGGCCGGTGTGGCAATGGCCGCGGAAGACCGTCACCGTGCCTCGCTCATGCCTGCCGCCTGGCCCGGCAATTCGCTCGCCGCAACCATCAGCCTGCCGCATCTCTCCAAATGGTATCCGCACGGCCTCCTTCTCGGGGGGCGCGAGCGGCGCGAGGCCGAGAAGGCGATTTCCCGCCTTGGCATCAAAGCCGCCGGTCCGCTGGCCTCCATCTGGACACTCTCGGGGGGCAACCAGCAGAAGACGGTGATCGCCCGCTGGGAGGCGGAGCCCAGCCGCCTGTTGCTGCTCGACGAACCATTCCAGGGCGTCGATGTCGGCGCCCGCCACGATATCATCCAGGCGATCCGCGCGCGCACCGACCGCGCAACCCTGATCGCCACATCCGATCCCGAAGAGGCCTATGAGGTCGCTGACCGCATCCTGACCATCGACCGCCACACGCTGCGGCCGGTCGTCATAAATGCCGCCTCTTCTTCAGCCATACAGGGACTTTCCGCATGACGACCATCAACGACGAAGCGCTTCCAAAGGCTGTTACAGCGCCGGAAAGCCGCAACCCGGCCAGTCGTCTCCTGGCGCTCGGCAGCGTTCTGCGCGCCGGCGCAGTCTTCATCCTGCTCGGGCTGATGGTGATCGGCTTCACCTATGCCGAACCGGCCTTCATCAATATCGGCAACCTGATGAGCATCCTGCAGGCCGTGTCGGTCGTCGCCATCCTCGGCGCCGGTGTCACGGTAACGCTGGCCGTCGGCGGATTCGACCTCTCGATCGGCGCGGTTGCTGCCTCCAGCGTCATGGCCGCAAGCTACGCGATGATCGTCTGGCATCTGAATGCCTTCGCTACCGTGCCGCTGGTGCTCGCCTTCGGTGCCGCGATCGGGCTCGTCAACGCCTTCCTCATCGTGCGTCTGCGTGTGCCCGATCTGCTTGCGACGCTTGCCATGATGTTCCTGCTGTCAGGCCTGCAACTCATTCCGACGGCCGGTCGTTCGATTTCGGCCGGCCTCGTGTTGCCCGATGGCTCCAAGGCGACTGGCGCCTATGATCCGGCCTTTCTGCTGATCGGCCGCTACAGCCTGTTCGGCACCCTGCCCGTTTCCGTCGTGCTGATGGCGGTCGTTGCAATCGTTCTCTTCGTGCTGACCGAGCGCACGCGCATCGGCCGGCTGCTCTTTGCCACCGGCGGCAACGAGGTGGCGACGCGGCTTGCCGGGGCATCGACGACGCGGCTGAAGACGCTCGCCTATGTCATCTCGGGAACGCTGGCAGCGCTTGGCGGCATCGTGATTGCCGCTCGCGTCGGTCGCGGCGATGTCTCCTCCGGCGGCTCGCTGTTGATGGACTCGGTCGCCGCCGCGTTGATCGGCTTTGCCGTTCTCAACCTTCGCCGTCCGAACGTCCTCGGCACCATTGCCGGCGCCGTCTTCGTCGGCGTCCTGCTCAATGGCCTGACCATGATGAACGCCCCCTACTACACCCAGGATTTCGTCAAGGGCGCCGTGCTTGTCGGAGCCTTGGCTCTGACCTACGGCCTCGGCCGCAACACCGATCGCTGACAGCAGGATCCGGCCTCAGAAAATTTCCTGCGACCGCATGCATTTGGAATAACGTACCTCTTATGCGCCTAAAATCTATATAATTTACAGACTATCAAATTGAGAGGGTATCGTTATGAATGAAGGACTTGGAGGCGGCTTCGGACGCCGCGAAATCTTGAAGCTTGCAGCAGTTGCCGGAGCGACATTTGCAGGCGCGAGCATGCTGACTGCGCCCGCAGCAAGGGCCGAAGACGAGGGCCTTTCGCTGAAGGGCAAGCGCGTCGCCATCAGCGCCACCGGCACCGACCACTATTTCGATCTTCAGGTCTACAACGCCCAGATCGAAGAGGTGAAGCGGCTCGGCGGTGAGCCGATCGCCGTCGATGCCGGCCGCAACGACGGCAAGCTGATCGCACAGCTTCAGACGCTTGTCGCCCAGAAGCCTGACGCAATCGTCCAGATCCTCGGCACGCTCAGCGTCATCGATCCCTGGCTGAAGAAGGCGCGCGATGCCGGCATTCCGGTATTGACGGTCGATGTCGGCTCGACCAACTCGATCAACAACACGACGTCGGACAATTGGGGCATCGGCAAGGACCTCGCCCTGCAGCTCGTCTCCGATATCGGCGGCGAGGGCAATATCGTCGTCTTCAACGGCTTCTATGGCGTGACACCTTGCGCGATCCGTTACGATCAGCTCGTCAACGTCATCAAGTATTTCCCGAAAGTGAAAATCATCCAGCCGGAACTGCGGGACGTCATCCCCAATACGGTCCAGGACGCCTTCACCCAGATCACTGCGATCCTCAACAAATATCCCGACAAGGGCTCGATTAAGGCCGTCTGGTCGGCCTGGGATATCCCGCAGCTCGGCGCGACGCAGGCGATCGCTGCCGCCGGCCGCAACGAGATCCGTACCTATGGCGTCGACGGCAGCCCGGAGGTTCTCCAGCTCGTCGCCGATAAGAATTCTCCGGCCGGCGCCGATGCCGCCCAACAGCCGGCAGAGATCGGTCGTGTCGCGGTTCGCAACGTTGCCAAGCTGCTCGCCGGTCAGACGCTGCCGCGCGAAACCTATGTTCCGGCGCTGCTCGCCAACAAGGAAAACGTATCCGAGATCATCAAGAAGCTCGGCATCGGTTGATATCAAGGCGGACCTTGCGGCTGATGCCGCAGGGTCCCTCCTCCTGGAAAGCTGCATCATGACTGCATCCGTCCCGACGCAACCGGCCGAGAATGACGATGTCATCATTCGCTTCGACCACGTCGTAAAGCGTTTTGGCGGTGCGCAGGCGCTTGCCGGCGCATCCGTCGCCATCCGTCGTGGCACCGTCCACGGCCTCGTCGGGCAAAACGGCGCCGGCAAGTCGACGCTGATCAAGCTCTTGGCCGGGCTGCATAAGCCGGATGAGGGCAGGATCGAAATCGAGAACAAAGTCCACGACCGGCTGACGCCGCACCTCTGCGAAGAGCTCGGCATCCATTTCATCCATCAGGACCGGTTGCTGGTTCCGACATTCACCGTCGGCGAAGCGCTCTTTCTCGGACGTGAGACCCGGCTTGCGGGAACCCCGTTTATCGACCGTCGGGCCATGCAGAAGCGCGCCAGCGAGCTTCTCGCCAATTATTTCGGTGTGGACCTGTCGAAAAATGCCCTGATCAGCGAACTTTCGACCGCCGAACGACAGATCGTCCAGATCACCCGGGCGCTGCTGCATCAGCCGAAGGTGCTGGTGTTCGACGAGCCAACCGCGGCCCTGGTACGGCGCGAAGCCGAAATCCTCTTCCGGCTGATCCGCCGTCTGCGCGACGAAGGCGTGACCATCATCTATATCTCGCACTACCTCAACGAGATCGAGGAACTGTGCGACCACGTCACCGTGCTGCGCAACGGCCTGGATGTCGCCTCTCTTCCGATCGGCGAGACCTCTGCTAAGGCGATCGCCAGCCTGATGATCGAGCGCGACATTGCCGAGATGTTTCCCAAGCGCCAGGTGGAGCTCGGCGAAGACATCCTGAAGGTCAAAGCGCTTTCGTCTCCAAACCGTTTCGACGATATCAGTTTCACTTTGCGCCGCGGCGAGGTGCTGGGCATTACCGGCCTTCTCGGCTCAGGTGCCAAGGATCTCATCCGCACGCTGTTCGGGCTGGAACAGGCCGCCAGTGGCGAGATCGAAATCGAAGGAAGACTGGCACAACCACGTAGCCCCGCGAAAGCTGTCGACCGCAGGGTCGCGCTGGTGCCCGAGGATCGCCGAGGTCACGGCGTCGGTCTTGATCTGAGCCTGTCTGAAAATATCACGCTGCCGAGCCTCGCCCGCTACACGCGCTTCGGTTTCCTCAACCTCAAGCGCGAGCGTTCCGATACCAGCGACCTCATCAAGCGACTGCAGATCAAGACGGCAGGCCGCGATGCTCTGGTTCGCACGCTCTCCGGGGGCAACCAGCAAAAGGTTGCCATCGCCAAATGGCTGAGTCGTCAGTCGGAAATCTATCTGCTGGACGAGCCGACGGTCGGCGTCGATATCGGCTCCAAGGTTGAGATCTATTCGCTGATCGGCGAGCTCGCAGCGCGCGGCGCCGGCATCATTGTCCTCTCCTCCGACCTGCCGGAGCTCGTGGGCATCACCGATCGCATCCTGGTGTTCTTCCGCGGGCAGCTGATCCGCGAGCTCGATTCCGCCAAGACCACAACGGATGAAGTGCTGTCGGTCTCGACTGGCGCTTCGGAAGGATTACGCCATGTCGGCTGACGTTCAGTTTTCCTCCCTGCCCGTCGCCTCATCCGACCACCCGCCGCAGGCGAAAGGCAAAGCGGCCGTCGCGGTTCTCCGCTTCGGCTCGCTGTTCGCCTTTGCCGCGATCCTCGTGGTCTTCTCGCTGACAGCGCCTTATTTTCTGTCCGTCGGCAATATCGGCAACGTGCTCGGCCAATCCGCCATTTCAGGCGTTCTGGCGATCGGCCTGACGGTCGTGTTGATCGCCGGCGGTTCAAATGTCGTCACCGGTGGCATCGATCTGTCATTAGCGGCGAATATGGGCTTGAGCGCCGCCGTCTACGCCTCGCTGATCCAGCTCGGCTACGGCGATCCCATGGCAGTCACAGCTGCCTTGCTGACCGGGCTTGCGATCGGCGCGATCAATGCGGCCGCCGTCGTCCTGGCGGGCATTGTGCCGCTGCTTGCAACGCTCGCCGTCATGAACGTCGTTGCCGGCCTCGAACTTGTGCTCACGCAGAATACCGTCGTTCCCGCTTCCACCGATTTCCTGACGGCAATCTCGGCGTCCGACAGCTTCGGTATCCCGATCCTTGCCTATGTCCTGATCGGCTTTACGGCAATCGCAACCGCAATCGTGCAATATACGCCTGTCGGGTTGAGGCTCTATGCCGTCGGCGAGTTTCCGGACGCCGCGCGCGCTGCGGGCCTGCCGCTCAAGCGGCTGCTTTCGGGCGCTTTCGTTGCCAGCGGTCTCTGCGGCGGTTTTGCCGGCATACTCTCGGTTTCCTATCTCAGCGGCAGTACGACGGGTTCAGGCGAGGCGCTGCTGCCTGTCGTCGTCATCGCGTTGCTTGGCTCGGTCTTCTCCCGTCGCCTGGTGCCGACCGTTCCGGGAACGCTGATATCGGCGCTGTTCGTCGGTTTCCTGACCAACGGCTTCCAGCTCCTGAACCTGCCGAGCACGCTCGTCAGTGGCGTGCAAGGCCTTCTCATCCTGATCGTCGTGTCGGCCACGACACTGCTGCGCAAACAGGAGATCTGACATGTCTGTTCCGACTTTTGCCGGACGCTCGGCCGCCGGCTTTGCACGATATGGGCTGATCGTGGCGCTTGTCGCGGTTTTCTCCGTCTTCTCGATCCTGGCGCCCACTTTCCTGACACCCGGCAATCTGCAGAGCATTCTCGTGAATAACTTCACGCTGCTCGCCATCATCTCGATTGCGATGACCTTTGCCGTATCGGCCGGCGGCATCGACCTTTCCGTGGGTACCGCGGTCGATTTTGCAAGCTTCGCCTTCGTCTCCCTCGTCCTGGCAGGCCAACCGGTACCGCTGGCCCTGCTGGCCGGTCTCGCCGCAGGCGCGCTTGTCGGCGCCTTCAACGCCATTCTTGTGTCTGCGATCGGCGTCGCACCCTTTCTGGCGACGCTTGGCACATTGTTCATCGGGCGCAGTATCCAGCAGTTGCTGACCAATGGCGGCAATCCCGTCTATCTGCCGCCCTCGG
Organism: Rhizobium sp. 05L429; assembly: GCF_056397645.1. Classification (NCBI taxonomy): domain Bacteria; kingdom Pseudomonadati; phylum Pseudomonadota; class Alphaproteobacteria; order Hyphomicrobiales; family Rhizobiaceae; genus Rhizobium; species Rhizobium sp. 05L429. Next base: position 45,785 of record NZ_JBFTNV010000003.1, read on the forward strand.
GCATTCCACCCGCCTTCCGCTTCCTCGGGCACGGAACGATCGCGAATGTACCGGTGCCGCTCATCATTGCTGCCGTCATCATCGCAGGTGCTTCGGCTGCTTTTGCCTGGACGCGTTTTGGACGCGTGGTGCTTTCGATCGGCATCCAGCCGAGCGTGGTCCGCTACTCCGGCATCGGGCTTGGTGCTCACGTCGCGGCAACCTTCATTCTCGCCGGAACCATCGCCGCCGTTGCCGGCCTGATCCTGACGGCGACGGTGACGGTTTACATCCCCTCCTCCGGCAATGCGTTTCTGCTGAACGCAATCGGCGCGACCTTCATCGGCACCACCCTCTCGCCACTCGGTCGGCCCAACATCCTTGGTACCGTGCTCGGTGTCCTGCTCCTCAGCATCGTTGCCAACGGCCTCTTGCTGACAGGCCTGAACTTCTACTGGCAGCAGGTCGGCACCGGCAGCCTCATCTTCGCCGTGCTCGCCTTCAGCTTCATCAACAGGAAAACCGTCGGCGCATAACCGCACCCGCCGACAGATGTAGGAATTTTGACATGACCCGTGAAATCAGGCTCAACGCCTTTGACATGAATTGCGTCGGACACCAGTCGCCGGGGCTGTGGCGGCATCCGCGCGACAAGTCCTGGACCTACAAAGACCTGGACTATTGGGTGCATCTGGCAAAGACGCTGGAGCGCGGCAAGTTCGACGGCCTGTTCATCGCCGATGTGCTCGGCGTCTATGACGTCATGAACGGCAATGTCGATGCAGCACTGCGCCATTCGGCGCAGGTGCCGGTCAACGATCCGCTACAGCTGATCCCGACCATGGCCTATGAGACCAAGCATCTCGGCTTCGGCCTGACGGCCTCGCTCTCCTTCGAACATCCCTATACATTCGCCCGGCGGATCTCGACGCTCGACCACCTGACCAAGGGCCGCGTCGGCTGGAACATCGTCACCTCCTATCTCAACAGCGGCGCGCTCAACATCGGCCAGCCGGCACAGACCAACCATGACGACCGCTACGATCTCGCCGATGAATATCTCGAGGTCTGCTACAAGCTCTGGGAAGGAAGCTGGGAGGATGGCGCAGTCGTCCGAGACCGCGAAACGGGCATCTTCACCCATCCGGAAAAGGTCCATCCGATTAACCATGCTGGCAAATACTTCACGGTTCCCGGCATTCATCTGAGCGAACCCTCGCCGCAGCGCACACCTGTACTCTACCAGGCCGGCGCTTCGAGCCGCGGCAAGGATTTTGCCGGCGCACATGCCGAGTGCATTTTCGTGGCGGCGCCCTCGAAGGCGGTTCTGAAGCGCTACGTTGCCAATGTCCGCCAGGCTGCCGAACGGATCGGGCGCAACCCGCGGGAAATCCTCGCCTTCAACCTCCAGACCGTCGTCCTCGGCGAGACGGATGCAGAGGCGCAGCGCAAGTTCAACGAATATCGCGAGTACGCCTCTTTCGAAGGCGCGCTGACGCTGATTTCCGGATGGACCGGTATCGACTTCGGCCAGTTCGGGCCGGACGAGGTGCTGCGCCACCGCTATACGAATGCCGTACAATCGGCCGTCGAGACCTTCACGACCATCGATCCGAGCAAGGAATGGACGGTGCGCGAGATGGCGGACTGGGTGGGCGTCGGCGGCTTTGGCCCGGTCTTCGTCGGCTCTCCCTCCACGGTTGCCGACCTTATGCAGGAATGGGTCGAGGATACCGATGTCGACGGCTTCAACCTTGCCTATGCCGTGACACCGGAGAGCTTCGAGGATACCGTCGATCTGCTCGTACCGGAATTGCAGAAGCGCGGCGTCTACAAGACCGAATACCGGCAGGGCACATTGCGCGAAAAGCTTGGCGGCCAGGGGCCGAGGCTGGTTGCACCGCACCCGGGAGCGGCCTATCGCAACCTCGGAACGGAAGCGCTGCGGCTCGCTGTCGGCGGTCGCTGAAAATAATGGCTGGGTGACAAAAAATATCTCGCCCGGCCAGCCTATTCGAATTTAATTTCTGTCACACTTATCGTTTCAGTTCGAATATAGCCTATTGAATTTTTAGGGATCAGGAGGGGGCATGACTATTGCAGATATCTCGCGGCGGAGCCTGCTGAAGGGCACCGCAGTGCTGCTCGGCTCGACAGCGCTTTCGCGTATTGCTCTGGCGCAGGACGTGCCGGCCGGCGGACGCCTGATCGTCGCCGCCGACTCCGAGCCGAAGAACCTCAACCCCGCCATCGTCGCCTCGAACGGCGTCTTCTTCGTTGCAAGCAAGGTGATCGAACCGCTGGCAGAAGCCTCCTTCGAAGGTGCGGACGGTCTTTCGCCGCGGCTCGCCACGTCCTGGGAGGGCTCGCCTGACGGGCGCTCCGTGACTTTCAAGCTGCGAGAAAACGCGACCTGGCATGACGGCAAGCCGTTCACATCAGCCGACGTCGCCTTCTCGGCACTCAACGTCTGGAAGCCGCTTCAGAATCTCGGCCGCCTGGTCTTCGCCAATCTGGAGGCGGTCGACACGCCCGACGACCACACGGCGATCTTCCGCTTCTCAAAGCCGACGCCCTTCCAGCTTATCCGCAATGCACTGCCGGCCGTCACCAGCGTCGTCGCCAAGCATATTTTCGAAGGCAGCGACATCGCCAAGAACCCGGCCAACAATACGCTTGTCGGCACTGGCCCCTTCAAGTTCGCCGAGTACAAGCCGGGCGAATATTACCGGCTGACGCGCAACGAGAACTATTGGCAGAAGGGCGAGCCGAAGCTCAACGAAATCGTCTACCGCGTGCTGCCCGACCGTGAATCGGCTGGAGCCGCGCTTGAAGCCGAGGAAATCCACCTCGCCGCCTTCTCCGCCGTGCCGCTCGCCGATCTCGACCGGATCTCCAAGGTTGACGGCATCAAGGTGATCTCCAAGGGCTATGAGGCACTGACCTATCAGCTCGTCATCGAGATCAACCATCGCCGCAAGGAACTCTCCGATCTCAGAGTCCGCCAAGCGATTGCCCATGCGATCGACAAGAAATTCGTCGTCGACACGATCTTCCTCGGCTATGCGACGGAATCGACCGGTCCAGTTCCGAAGAATTCCAAGGAGTTCTACACCGCCGATGTCGCCAACTATAATTTCGACGTTCAGGCGGCGAACGACCTCCTTGATCAGGGAGGCTACACCAAAGGGCCTGACGGCAAACGTTTCCAGCTCAAGCTCCGCCCGGCGCCCTATTTCAACGAGACACGCCAGTTCGGCGATTATCTGCGTCAGGCGCTTGCTGCTGTCGGCATCGACGCGGTGATCGTCAACGCCGATGCAGCGGCCCACCAGAAGGCAGTTTACACCGATCACGACTTCGACATCGCTGTTGGCCCGCCGGTCTTCCGCGGCGATCCGGCCATTTCCACAACGATCCTTGTGCAGTCCGGAACGCCTGACGGCGTGCCCTTCTCCAACCAGGGCGGCTATGTCAGCGCCGAACTCGACAAGATCATAGAGCAGGCCTCCGAAACCGTGGATACTGCGGCGCGTACCGACCTCTACTACAAGTTCCAGCAACTCGCGGTGGCGGAACTGCCGCTGATCAACGTTGCCGAATGGGGCTTCATCACGGTGGCGCGCGATACGGTATTGAACGTATCGAACAATCCGCGCTGGGTAGTTTCGAACTGGGGCGATACAGCGCTGCAATCATGATAGGGTCGAAGGCTGATTTCCTTCAGAGGCCTCGTCCGGCGTGAAACGTGCACTCAACCTCCTGAGACGCAGGGTCATCAGCAGCATTCCAGTGCTGCTGATCGTCGTGATCTTCAGCTTCTTCCTGCTTGAATCCGCTTCCGGCGATGCCGTTGATGCCTATCTCGGCTCGATCGGCGGCGGTGATGCGGCGCTGATCAAATCGTTGCGGGAAAGCTACGGGCTCGATCAATCGGTCTTCGCCCGCCTCTGGCTCTATCTTTCGTCGCTCGCCCGTCTCGACCTAGGCTGGTCTGTAGCCTTCAACCGGCCGGTACGCGACCTCATTGCCGAACGGCTGCCGAACACACTGCTCCTGATGGGAAGTGCCACGGGGCTTTCTTTCGGACTCGGCTCGGCGCTCGGCATCCTGGCCGGAGCAAGACCGGGCAGTCTGCGTGATCGCGCCCTGTCGATCGGTTCTCTGATCATTTATGCCATTCCAAGCTTCTGGCTGGGATTGGTGCTCAGCATCCTCTTTTCGGTCAAGCTGCGCTGGCTGCCGATCGCCGGTATCGAGACTATCGCCTCCGGCAAGGCCGGCCCTTCCCGTGCGCTTGATGTTGCAGAACATCTTGCCCTGCCAGTCGGGGCTCTAGCCTGCATCTATCTTGCGATTTTTCTGCGCGTCATGCGTTCAGGCATGGCAGAAGCCTGGAAGCTCGATTTCGTGTTGTTTGCCCGCGCAAAGGGACTGTCGCGCAGCCGCATCGTGCTTCGCCATGTGGCGCGCAATGCGCTGCTACCACTCGTCACCATGCTCGGGCTACAGTCTGCCGCCATGCTCGGCGGCAGCGTGGTGATCGAGAGCGTCTTTGCCATTCCAGGCTTCGGCAGGCTGGCGCAGGAGGCGGTCAACGGCCGTGATGCGCCGCTGCTGATGGGCATCATCGTCACCAGCGCCGTTCTGGTGATCTGCATCAATTTCATCGTCGATCTCGCCTATGCCGCCCTCGATCCGCGCATCGGCGCATCGGAGGGTCGGGCATGACACTGCTGCGCCGTCTCCTTCAGACTCCGGAAGGAGCGATCGGGTTTGCGATCCTGGCGGCCTTGCTGATTGCTGGTCTGCTGGCCCCGGTCATATCGCCAGGAGATCCGCTGCGGATTGCCGGCCGGGCGCTGCTTGCACCCTTCACCGACTCGAACCTGCCGCTTGGCACCGATAGGCTGGGGCGCGATGTGCTCGCCGGCCTGCTCTACGGCGCGCGGACTTCGCTGGCCGTAGGAATTGCCGCAGCCCTTTCCGCCATGGTGCTCGGGCTTTTCGTCGGCATGACTGCCGGCTTTGCCGGCGGTGTCATCGACGAGGCATTGATGCGCGTCGTCGATGCCTTCCAGATCGTTCCGGGCTTCCTGCTGGCGCTCGCTTTCGTCAGCATCATCGGCGTGTCGACACCGGTCGTCGTCTTTGCGATTGCACTCGGAACCTGGGCCGATCCCGCACGGCTGACGCGAGCGCAAGTGCTATCCATCCGCGAGCGGGATTATGTGGCTGCCGCACGCGTGATCGGCATGCATCCGGCCGAGATCGCCTTTAAGGAAATCCTGCCGAACGCCCTGCCGCCGGTTCTGGCCCTGTCTGCCACCATCGTGGCCGGCGCGATCCTGACCGAAGCCGCCCTCTCCTTTCTTGGTCTCGGTAATCCCAATCTCGCCACCTGGGGCTCGATGATTGCCGAAGGCCGCAGCGTATTGCGCTCGGCAGCCTATCTTTCGGTTCTGCCCGGTCTGGCGCTGGCCATCACCGTGCTCGGCGTTCATCTCTTCAGCGAGGGTTTGACCCGGGCGCTCGACACTGGCGGAGCCCGGTAATGATTGCTCCCTTCTGCCGTGTGAATGGACTTTCGGTCCGCTACGGCCAAGTGGTGGCGTTGAGTTCTGTCGATCTCGATATCGTAAAAGGCGAGAGGCTGGCGATCGTAGGCGAAAGCGGCTCCGGGAAAAGCACGCTTGCCCGTGCGCTTGCCGGGCTCCTGCCGAAACGGGTCAAAATCGAAGGCGAAATAACATGGCCGGCTCTCGGTCATGCTCCGCTCCCCGGCCGCGATTTCGGTTTCGTCTTTCAGGATCCCGGCACCAGTCTCAATCCGGTGCTGACCATTGGCGAGCAGGTTGCGGAAGCCGCACGACAGCACTTGAGGCTGGACTGGCGGCAGGCCTATGCCCGTGCTGAAGAGCTTCTGGAACGGGTGCGCATACCGCAGTCCGCAAGCGTCATGCGCGCTTTCCCGCACCAACTTTCAGGAGGCCAACGGCAGCGCGTGGTGATTGCCGCGGCAATCGCGGCCAAGCCCGCCTTGCTGATCGCCGATGAGGCGACCAGTGCGCTCGACGTGGTGGTCCAGGCAGAGATCGTCCGTCTTCTCGACGGGCTAGTGCGTGAGGAAGGCATGACGCTGCTTTTTATTACTCATGATATCGCGCTCGCCTCCGGCTTCGTCGACCGCGTCGCCGTCTTCCGCAATGGAGAATTGTTGGAAGCTGGTCCCGTTCGATCGGTGCTATCGTCGCCATCTCACAGCTATACCGCCGCCCTGATCTCCAGCCATCGCGATCTCTCCACACAGCCCCTGATTACCGAGGCAGTATCATGAATGGGCTTCTGACCGTAGCCGCATTGTCCAAGGCCTATTCCGGTTCCGGTCGCCAGGTAGCGGCGCTTGACGCAGTTTCTCTGGCAATCGCGGCCGGCGAAACCCTGGGCTTGGTCGGAGCTTCCGGCAGCGGAAAATCGACACTGGCGCGTGTCCTTCTACGCCTGTTGGAGCCTGATGCCGGCTCCATCCGGTTCGAAGGAGAGGATTGGCTCGCACTTCGCGGCGCCGACCTGCGACGCCGACGCGCACATATGCAGATGGTGTTTCAGGACCCACTCGCCGCCTTCAATCCGCTGGCATCGGTCGCCACGGTTCTCGACGATCCGCTAAGAATTCACGGCATTGCGGACAAGGCGCGGCGGCCGGGCGAAATCGCTGCCCTGCTCGAGCGCGTCGGTCTGCCCGCCGCCTTTGCCTCCCGCCCAGTCCGCACGCTGTCGGGCGGACAACGACAGCGCGTCGCCATTGCCCGCGCCATCTCGACGCGGCCCTCCCTACTGGTTCTGGACGAGGCCGTTTCCGCACTCGATGTGACCGTTCGCGGCCGCATCCTTGAATTGCTGGTCGAGCTACAGCGCGAGCGCGGCCTTGCCTATCTCTTCATATCCCATGACCTCGCGGTGGTGCGGGTGATCTCGCATCGCATCGCCGTCATGGACGCCGGCCGTATCGTCGAGGAAGGACCGGCGAGAGATGTCGTTACCGCCCCACGATCCGACGCGGCGCGCCAGCTCGTTGCAGCCGTGCCGCGCCTCGTGACCGAACCCGCTTGAAGGAGCTGCTCATGACCGAAGCCTGGAACCCGCTTTACGGCGCGCCGGTCTATCCGGCAGAACGTTACGCCACTCTTGCCCGCCGCATCGGCGTATTGCTGAAGACTGATAACGACGTGCTGCTGGTGCAGGCCGAGGCCGTGGTGGCGCTTGAAGCCGTCGCGACCAGCCTTGCAAAGCCCGGCCTTTCGGCGTTCAACATCGTAACCAGTCCGTATGGCGGCTGGTTCGGGCAGTGGCTGCGCCGCGGCGGCGCTACCGTCATCGACATCGTCGCCCGACCCGGCAGACCCATCGAGGTCGAAGCGATTACTGCGGCGCTGGATGCCAATCCCGGTGTCCGTGTGCTGGCGCTCGTTCACGCGGAATCGGCAAGCGGCATCCTCAATCCGCTGCCTGAAATCGCCGCGTTGGCGCGGGCACGAGGCATCGTAACGGTGGTCGATGCGGTAGCATCTGTCGGCGGTCACGCGCTCGATGTCGCCGGATCGGGCATCGATATTGCCGTGATCGGCCCGCAGAAGGCGCTTGGCGGACCTGCCGGCGTTTCCGCCCTGTCGGTCAGCCCGCGAGCCTGGGAGCTGATCCTGCGTGACGATGCGCCACGTGATTCCATCCTGTCGCTGGTCGATCTGAAGGCCTGGGTCGATGCCGGCGGCGGAGCGTTGCCGGGAACGCCGGCGCCACTGGAATTCTTTGCATTGGAGGCCTCGCTTGACCGGGTCGAGGCGGAGGGCATCGAGCAGATCGTCGCACGCCATGAGAGAGCCGCTTCGGCAAGTCGAGCAGGCCTTGCAGCGTTGGGCGCCAGCCTTTGGGTGCCAGCCGAACAGGCATCAAACCTTGTGACAACGGTCTCCGTGCCATCAGGAGTTGAATCCAGTTCTGTCATCGGTTTTTCGGCAGGGTTGGGTGTCGAATTGACGCCAGGTGTCGGAGCGGGCTCGTCCCACTTGATACGCTTCAACCATACAGGTCCACGGGCAACGTTCCAGACGGTGCTTGCAAATGTCGTGGCTTATGGCGCGGCGCTTCGGCGGGCTGGTTTCCCCGCTAATATCGCAGCCGCATCGGAAGCGGTGACGAAGACCTACAGCGGCTGATCGCTCAATACCAGGAGTTCGGAGTCGGCTGCCAGAAGAACAATTCCTCTTCACGCAGGCTATGCAGGCGGCTTTCGGAATCCTGTTCGGTCGCTCGGGCAGGCATTTCGAAGACCCTTTGCTCACGGCCCCAGAAAAGCTTCGCAAGGAAAGTTTTGAATGCCGCAAACATACGTCACCTCCGGGAAAACCAAGCGATGATTTTCGCACGGATCGCGCTGCCGGGAAATATTGTCTACAAAATTTGTATTCTAATTTATTCTGTTGCGCCGCACGCTGATACCACAGGAAGAATGGCGCACGCGAAAAAGGCTTTGCTCGGTGAAAAGAAGCCGCTGCCGGGATATCAGGCCTAATCTGCCACCGCCTCTTGAGAATCGAGCTGTTCCGATGCACGAAGAGCTGAAACCAACATGCTAAGGATCTCGGAATGACGGACGCAAGTGGGCTTCAGATAGAGTTCGAGGGCCATCAGACCCTGCTGAAATGGCATCGCCTGCGCCGGCGCATGACCGATCCGCTGTTTTCGGCGGAGGTGATGGCGGAAGGCTTCAAGGCCGGCGCCTCGATGGAGCTCGACCTGCGGGTGCGCGCTGATGGCGGTTTCGTCGTGCTGCATGATAGGCAGCTGGAAGGCGAGACGTCTGGGCACGGCATCATTGCCGAGAAGAGCCTTGCGGATCTGCGCAACCTGCGCATGAATGACGGCAATCGTCCGCTCCTCTACAGCGAAGATCTGGCAGCCATGCTGCAATCGGCCCATCCGGACGCGTTGCTGCAGTTCGACATGAAGGATGATTACGAGGTCATCGGCGAAAAGGGGATCGCCCATCTGGCCGAACACCTGCAGAAGATTTCCGCCTCCGTCATCGTTAGCGCCGGAAGTCTGGAGCTCATTCTGGCCGTCAAGGAGAAGCTGCCGCATCTGCGCCGCGGCATCGACCCCAGCGACAAGCTCGGCGACATATACAGGACCGAAGGATGGAAAGCGGTTGAAAAGGAACTGCTTGCCGATCTGCGCGGCCCGACGGAGCCGGAAACAATCTATCTCTACTGGCCGATGCTGCTCGATGCGGCAAAAGCAGGCCTCGATATGATCGCGCTTTGCCATAACGAGGGTAAGCTGGTCGATGCCTGGACCTTCACACTGAAAGATCCCAACGGTGGCTTCAGCGATACGGAGTGGACGAATTTCTCGGCACTGGTCGCTTTGAAGCCGGATCAGATCACCACGGACGAAGCCCTGGCGACCGAGCGGGCATGGCTGAAACGCATGGCAGGCTGATCAGCCCGCCAATCCCTCGAACTCGACGAGGAAAGCGAATTCTTCTGCCAATCCAGGCGAATAGGCGATGACAGGGCCGCCATGCTGCAGCAATCTGTCGACTGGTGGAATGGCAACTTTCGCGCCAGCCTCGGCAGCGATCAGCGCACCGGCAAGCATATCCCAGGCATTCAGATGCCGTTCGTAAAAGAGATCCGAAACTCCTTCCGCCACACGCACGAGATCGACTGCGGCTGCCCCCATGCGGCGATAATCCATGCCACGTTCGTAGAGCCGCTTGGAGAGTGCCGCATAGTCGTCAAAGCTCGTCTTGCGCGAATGACCGAGCACAACGATCGCATTGGCGGGATCGGTGGTCGGGGCGGCATGGATCGGCTGGCCCTCCTTGAAGGCGCCGCAGCCGCGGATGGCGGAAAAGACCTGGTCATTAGCCGCATCATAGACCACGCCGATATCCACCTTGCCATCGGCGACGAAGGCGATGGAAACACCCCAGTGGCGAAAACCACGGATGTAATTGGTCGTCCCGTCGATGGGATCGACGACCCAGGTGCCGGCCGAGCCTGACTCACCGCCGGTTTCCTCACCCATGAACGTATCCTCAGGGAAGCGCGCCAGCAGTCCCTCGCGGATCGCCTGCTCTGCCTGCCTGTCTGCGATGGTGACGAAATCCTGCAATCCCTTATTCTCGACGTTGAGCGCGCCCGGCTTTCCTTCACGCCTGAAGCGCGCAGCCTCGCGTCCAGCGTTGCGGGCCACGTCGATTGCGACCTCCGCCCGCGCGGTCAGAGCTGAGGCATCGAATGCGGAATTCATCAAGCAGTCCTTCTTTTGATCAGCGTCACGGGGGTAAATTCGACGCGGGCGGTCATATCCGGTTCAGCCATCCTGGACATCAGCAGATTGACCGTTTGTTCAGCCTGGAAATCGCACGGCTGGCGGATGGTCGTGAGGTCGTAGGCCGCCCAGCTTGCCTGAGGAATGTCATCATGGCCGATGATGCGGATCGGCGGCTGCTCCTCGCGGCCGTGCTCCCTCATCATCCGGTCGACCACGCCGCAAGCCATGTAGTCATTGGCGCAGAACAGGCCGTCGATGCCGAGCGAGGCAAGACCGGCGGCTGCGTCATAACCGTTCCGATAGTCGTTAACCTTCAGTTCCACCATTCGGGGCTCAAGACCGCGTTGACGGCAGGTCATCATGAAGGCTTCGCTACGTCGCCTTGCCGTATAGGATATGGCAGGCGCGGCCATGACCGCCGGCGCCTTGACGCCGCTTTCGATGAGATGCGAGGCGGCAAGATGCCCGGCCATGCGATCGTCGGAGATGATGCGATCGACGAAGGGAATATCATCGCCCTTGTTGATCAGCACAATCGGTACGCCTTCGGCGGCGCACTGCTCGCAGATCTCCGTCGGCGGTGCATCCGACGTTACGATGACGCCCGAGACGGCATAGTGCAGCAACTGGCCGATGACGGTCGAGGTGTCGGCCTCCTTTGAGGTCGGCAGCAGGATCGGACGAAAGTTGCGGGCGAGCAGGACACGAGCCAGATGCTCGATCTGCAGTGTACGGAACGGATTGTCGAGCCCGGCGGCGACAACGCCGACGAGATCGGAGCGCTTGTTGGTCAGGCTGCGGGCGAGATAGTTCACCCGATAGCCGAGATCCTTCGCCGCCTGATAGACCTTTTCGCGCGTCTTCGGCGAAACGCTGGCATCCGGCGTGAAGGCGCGCGAGACGGCGGCACGCGAGACGCCTGCCACACGCGCCACGTCGAAGGACGTGACCTTTCTCGGCCCCTTGTTATCCTTGTCTGCCATGTCTTTCACCCCCCAGCGGCCGGGCGCATCAGATCGGGCAGGTCCGTACAGATGCCAAGCACCGGAAGCTTCATGATGTCGGAAAGAATGGCCGGTCGCTCCTCATGCCACAGCACGATCTCACGGCCCTCGCCGAAAGCCCGCTGCATCAGCTCTTCGCTCACGAGATCCTGCGGCCGTTCGCCGGCCCGTTCCCAGCAGAGATGCAGGATATCGGCACCGGCCTCGTCGCCCGCCGCATGCGGATCGTGGCCGACGCGGATCAACACCGAGAGCGGATAGTCGCAACCGGCATCGCGAAGCTCGCGCACCTGTGCCGTATCGAAGGAGCCGAGGCAGGCGAAGCGCTGGTTCTTTTCGTTAAGGTGCTTCCAGCACAGAAGCCCCGTGCCCGGCGCCTTCAGTTCGATATAGAGGCCCGTATTGGTCCGCCGGCCTAGGGCTGCGACCGCCTCGAAAGTCGGAATATTGACGCCTTCGAGGGCAGCAAGTTCGGCGGCCCTCATCTCGGAAATGCGACTGTCGATGCCGAAGACACGCTCCAGATGGTCGTCGTGGGAGACCACGACCACGCCGTCCTTGGTGAGCTGTGTGTCGAGCTCCCACATTTCCGCACCAAGTTCGGCGGCGCGCTGAAAGGCTTCGAGCGTATTTTCCCGCTCATGACCGCTCGCGCCGCGATGGCCGACGCAGAAAGGCAGATATCCCTTGTTCAAGGGCCAGCCGTACCGTTCGAAGAAAGTCGAGAAGTCACGCATCGCTCAGAGCCTCCGGCCTTCTTCGTCGAATACGAACACACCCTTGCTATCGATCGCCCACCTCACCTCGTCGCCAACGGTGATGTCATTGCGGACCGGCTGGATCGAGCGCAGCAGCGAGCCGCCGGCAAGCCGTACGTCGTAGAGGTTCTCGCGGCCCTGCGTTTCGGCGAAAGTGACTTTACCGGAAACGGCGATATCGCCGGCCGGATTGAAATGTTCAGGGCGCACGCCGAGCGTCAGCTTGCTGCCCTCGGCAGCCTGGACCGAAACCGGCACGCGGATCTCGCTTTCAGGCATCGCAAAGGTGCCATCCTTCATCACGCCGCGCAGGAAGGTGATCGGCGGGTTGCCGAGGAAACCGGCGACGAAGGCGGTGCGTGGATCACTATACATTTCGGCCGGCGTGGCGATCTGCACAATCTCGCCTTCCTTCATAATGGCGATGCGGTCACACATGCTCATCGCTTCCACTTGATCATGGGTGACGAGGATCGCAGTGATGCCCGTCTCGCGCTGGATGCGGCGGATTTCCGAACGCATTTCAAGGCGGAGCTTGGCATCCAGGTTGGCGAGCGGCTCGTCGAGCAGCAGCACATCCGGCTTGCGGATCAGCGCGCGGGCAAGCGCCACGCGTTGCTGCTGGCCGCCGGAAAGCTGGGCTGGCCGGCGCTCCATGAGATTGCCGATCTGCACGAGGCGGGAAATGCGCTCGACCTCCTTGCGGGTATCGGCCGCATTGACGCCCTTTACCTTCAGCGGAAAGCCAATGTTCTCGGCAACCGTCATATGCGGGTAAAGCGCATAGGACTGGAAGACGACGCCGACATTGCGCATCTGGCTCGGCAGGTCGGTCACATCACGATCGCCAAAGAGGATGCGTCCGCCGGTGGGCCGGTGGATGCCGCAGACGGCAAACAGCGTCGTCGATTTGCCGCAGCCCGAGGGGCCGAGCAGCGCCAGCATCTCGCCGCTGCCGACTTCAAGTTTCATGTTCTCGATGACCTTGGTGGAGCCGAAGCTCTTCGAGAAATTGTCGAGGAGGATGCGCATCAGCCTTTGCTCCCGCCGCCGTAGATGTTCATGAGGTATTTGTTGAAGAGTGCGTAGGCGATCAGCACCGGAATGAGGTAGAAGAGGCCGACCGCCTTGAACATGTTGAAATCGTAATTGTTGTCGTCGGCAAGGAAGCCGGCGAGATAGACCGACAGCACCTGCACCTGATTGCCCGGTGCCAGCACCTGCGGCAGGATGAACTCGCCCCAGCCGGAGAGGAAGGAGAACAGGCCGAGCGCCATGATGCCGGGCTTGACCTGTGGTAGCACCAGGCTGCGCCAGACGCGGAAACGCGAGGCGCCGTCGACGACGCCCGCCATTTCGATTTCCCAGGGCACCGTGTCGTAGAAGCCCTTCATCAGCCAGATGCCGAGCGGCAGGTCGATCGCCGCCTTCACCAGGATCACGCCGATCAGCGAATTGTAGAGGCCGATCATCTGCAGCACGATGAAGATGGCGATGATCAGTGTCACCGACGGAAAGGCATGCAGCACCATGACGCCGGCAAGGAAGAAGCCGCGTGCCGGCACGTTCAGCCGTGACAGCACATAGCCCGCCATCGACGAGACGATCAGCACCAGGCTGGTGGTGCAGGCCGAGAACAGCAGCGTATTCAGGGTCACGTGCCAGATGTTCGCCTTGCCTGCCGTCGTCTCCCACAGGAAGCGCCAGTGATTGAGCGTCAAGCCGGAGGGCAGCAAGGCATCCGGCTGCTTTACCGTCACAGTGTCGAGGAAGAGATAGACATACATCAGGAGCAGCGGCAGGCTGACGATGGTCAGTGCCGTTATGACAGGCCAGTTGCGGTAATTTGCCGAGGGCTGCGAGCGTTCGGCCATGGTCAATCCTCGATCAGGGGCTTGGCGACAAGCGTGCCGTAGTTGAAGACGCGCAGATAAAGAAGCGACAGCGTCACGCCGATGACGACGAGCACCAGCGCCATGGCGGCACCCAGCCCGTATTCGAGATTGCCGGCATAGTTCCTGAGCGCGGTGTGATAGGCGGAGAGCGCCCAGACCTCGGTCGCGTTGCCCGGCCCGCCATTGGTGGCGAGCAGGATTTCATTGAAGGAAGCAAGCAGCGACAGGGTCTGATAGCAGGTGACGAAGAGAATCGGCCAGCGCATCTGCGGCAGGATGATGTAACGGATCTGCTGCCAGCGCGAGGCGCCGTCGACCTCGCTCGCATGGAACTGACTCTTCGGAATGGCCTTCATCGCCGACGAGAACACCAGCATGCCCATCGAGGCACCGATAAAGCCGTTGATCAGCACGACGAAGAACCAAGCATTATAAGCGGTATCGAGCAGGTAGTTCTTCGGGGGGTAGCCGAACTTGCCCATCAGGATCGAAATGAAGCCGCTGTCCCAGGCGAGCCACTTCCACAGCATGACGTAGATGACGACAGGTGTGATACGCGGCAGGAGCCAGATGCCGCGAAAGATCGAAGCCGGCGTCGGCGGCATGTAATGCGTCCAGATGGCGAGCAGCAGCGCATAACCGACGTTGAAAAGCACCAGCACCAGCGCAACATAAAGCACGGTATTGAAAAGCACACGCGCCATGTCGGGCGAGGTGGCCATGCGTGAGAAATTGTCGGTCGTCCAGGTCCAGCCGGTATAGGTGGTCTTGGCGACGGTTTCCTTCTGCTCCGGCGTCAGCTTGAAACCCAGCGTATCGAGAGCGGAGAAGAGCTGGTCCTTGCTGTCGAAGCGGGTGTTGAGGACGGAGCGGTTGAACTGTTCGGAGATCTGCTTGACCTCGCGTGTCGAAGGTCGCTCGGCGAGATCCTTGATCATGCGCTCGACGTCGCGGCGTGCCGGGAAGACCTCGCCTGTATGTTTGGCGCGCAACTCCGCAGCAATCCCCGGCGCCATCCCGAGGCGTTCGACGGCCGTGAGGCCTGCCTCGTCGATCGTGTAGCGCGGTTCGGCCATCTCGGCGGCGATGTCGGGCATCGCCGATTTCAGCGCGATCAGGGAGTTCGGCGCGATCTGGTAGACACCGCCTGATATGCCGGTCGCGGTCGTCATGTTGGTCATCGAAAAGACGGCCGTCAGAACGACCGGCAGAAGGAAGAACAGGATGATCATGATCGCCGCAGGCGCGATCATCACCAGCCCAAGCGTTCTGGACGATTTCATGGGAAGTCCCTCACGGACGACGCTCTGAAAGGCGGCTTTTGTGCCGCCTTTCAGCTGAGTGCGTCGATCTTAGCGGATGACGATCTTATCGCCGAGCGTGCTCTTCAGCTCGCTCTCGGCATCGTTGACGGCGGCGTCAACAGTCTTGGCACCGGTCCAGGATGCTTCAAGGTTCTTCCACATGATGTTCCAATATTTGCCGAAATCGGAATTGTTCGGCATCGCATTGGCATGCGGCAGCAGGCGCTCGGTGGCTTCGCGGGTCCAGCGGTCGGCCGCGTAGAAGTCGACGGTGGATTCCGACTTGGAGATGCCGAGGTGAGCCGACTTGACCGCATGCAGGGCGTTGGTGCGCGGCTCGGAGGCGATCTTGACCAGCTGGGCGGCGATCTCAGTGTCTTCCTGGTCGTGACCTGCGGTCAGCAGATAGACGAGCGGGTGGGTCAGCGTGTTGGCCTTGCCGCCTTCGCCGGCGGGAATCAGCGTGAAGACCACGTTGCCGAAGAAGTCCTTGAGGCCTTCCTGATTGACGAGGCGGGCATAGTGCCAGGTGCCGCCATCCCAAATGCCGGCCTTGCCGGTGGCCACTTCCTTCCACCACTGATCGCCCGGCATGCCGATATGGTTCTTCTTGGTGACGCCGGTTTTAACGGCGTCGGCGAAGAACTGATAGGTGCGGGTCATCGCCGCCTTGTCGAAGACGAGCTTGCCACCCTCTTCCATTGCGCCGCCGAAGCTGGTGTAGAACTGCCAGTAGTCAGGACCGTTGCTGGTACGCGGATAGAAGCCGTAGCCGGGCTGGACGAGGCCCTTGTCTTGCATCTTCTTGGCGTCTTCGAGCAGGTTCTTCATCGTGTACTTGCCGTCCTGGACACTCTGCGGCAAGGCGTCGAGATCGGCATCGCTGTAACCGATCGCCTTCATGTAGGGCTTCCAGAAGAACATCGGCCGGGATTCAGCATCCTGCGGAATGCCGTAGACGGTGCCGTTATAGGAGGCGATCTGCAACAGATTTTCATAGATGTCGCTGAGCGGCCAGGAGTCGAGATCGACATAGTCCTCGATCGGAACGATGAGACCGGCCTGCGACCAGGGCGCGATGTCTTCATGGCCGCTGACGACGATGTTCGGAGCGGTCTTGGCTTCTGCGGCAAGGGTCAGCGCCTGCTTGAAATCTTCCCAGGCGGAATAGGGCTTCTTCTCGACGGTGATTTTCAGGTCTTCGCCCTTGAGGGCGGCTTCGCGCTGCAGCTGCTGGGCTGCGATCTCGATGGCGTCGAGGCGATAGACGTCGTTCGGGCCGGTACCGCCGGCCCAGACGCTGATGTGAACGTCCTTGGCAAGTGCAGATGCAGAAGTCGAAGCCAGGATTGCAGCGGCGACGGCAAGGGATTTCAGTGTCGGCAAAAGAGTCATCTTCTTCATCTCCCCAGAAGAGCAGTGTGAGGCCTCTTGACGGGTCATCACCGGTGTTGATGGCCGTTCCGATAACCCCACGAAAACGTGGCGTATCCCGCTCTAGGGGGCGAACGTAACGGCCAAATGACAAAATTGAGCACGTGTGCAAAATTATTATGACGATGTTCTCGGCGCGGTCAATTCCCCATCGAAAGGCGGGGCCAGATGCCGATGAAAATCGGCATCGAAGAGTCGGAATCGCGCTCTTGCCTGTATTTTCGCAATCGGCTAATAATTGCGGCGGAGCCGTTCAACAATGGAGGCGTGCAATGACAGATATTTCTTCATCCAACGCCTCTTTGGCATAGGCCCTCGAAGCTCCAACCCTCGAACATATCCGGGATCTTTCAAGCTTCACCATCCAGAGATGGCATTCGTTTCGCACGCAGCGTCTGGGCGGTAATGTCCGCGCTATGTCTCTGCGCACATTCAGCTTGAAAGAAGGGCGGCTCAGAATTCTGACCGCTGGTGATCATGACCAATCAACATGCCGGCGAAAGCCTGACGGCATCCATGAGCGAGCTTTGCTCGCGATTTAGTTTCAAGGAAATTCTCATCGCAGCCATCGTTGCCCGATGGAGACGTCGTCGCATTGTAAACAGCTTCGATACCTTCCCATCCTGGCTGTGCCGTGACCTCGCTTTGTCCGATGAATAGATCGGCCCCCTCGCTGATGTTGCCGAGGGAATACCCGGCAGGAGTGGTTTCGAGACGAGATCATCCCTGCCGGCTTGCGGCCAATGCGATCATAACAATCAAATGCCGACCCAGAGATCGCGAAGCATCTGCCGAAGCAGTAGCGCCTCCGCCCACCGATCGGTGGTGTCGTTACCGTCTCGCCCGGTGATCGCATAGGGCTTCGGCCCCAGCTCGCAGGTGAAGACCAGCTCGGCATTCGAAGCCGCGCGACTGCGCCAATCGCGCATGCCGTGGTCCCACCATTGAAGGAAGAGGTCGACCCAGGGCCGATGGTGAGGAAACGAAATTTCGATCTGCACCTGTTCACACGATGCGACCCTGCCATGGAAGGCCTGGGCATTGCGCAGGATGCGATGGATCATCGCATGGGTTTCGTCATCGACCGGAAACGCGAATTCGCGTGCGACCGTAAAGTGCGAGAGGTCTGCGACCAGCGGCAGATCCGGCCTCTTCTCCAACAGGTCGAGTGTAAACAACAGATCCGTCGTCATCCGGTTGCGGTGGGTTTCGATGAAGACGGGAACTCCGGCATCCTCGGCAAGCTGCATCCAGCCGTCCAGGATCGGCAGGCACTCCTCGACGCGGCGCAGTCGGACATCAGGCTGCACGTTGATATGGCTGACCGGGAATTCCACGGCAAGCTCGAGCGGCAGGCGCAAATCTTCGACGTTGCGGGGAAAACAGACGCCTTCGATCTTCAATCGGGCGCCCCGAATAGCGTCATTCAACCTGAGAACGTCGGCGCGGTTCGTATAGTGGGCGCTGATGCCGTCGAAGCCGGCCTCCGAGATCATCGCGATGTTCTCATCGAGGTTGCGCTCATGGCCATCCGTATGTCGGCGTTCCATGGCCCAGAGCGACTGGAAGATCAGCAGCCTCTGCATCATGCCGCCCTTGCGCTTTTCAGGAGCACCTTGAGGTTCAGATTCGGATCGGCGAGAGCGGCGGGATCAGGATGCACTCCGGCTGCGATCAGCATTTCGGCAAGTTTGATATCCTTGGCGAGACTATTGCCGACGCCAAGCCCTGCTGCGGCGACGAGACGCCCGCCGTCCAGATAGAATTCAAGCTCATCTTCGCCAAGCGAGCGGACCACACTTTGATGGGCCGGTTGCGGCAGCCCGACTACCTGGAGGCCGAGATCGTATTGATCGGACCAGAACCAGGGGATGGCGACGAAAGCTTCGACTGATGCGACCATATTGCGAGCGGCAAGCTCGGCCTGGGCTCTGGCATTTCGCCAGCTTTCGAAACGAATATGACCACCGCCGGGCTGGCTCATTGCTGCGCAGTCGCCCGCCGCAAAGATATCAGGCGCGCTGGTGCGAAGATGGGTATCCGTCAGGATGCCGTTGCCTGTCGCCAATCCAGCCTGCTGCGCCAGCGTGATCTCCGGCATTACACCGATGGCGCTGACGACAAGTTCGGCTTGCACCGTACTGCCATCCGTCAGAGTGACGCCGGTATCGGTGATTGCCGCAACGCCTCGGTCGAGATGGAAATCGACGCCTTCCGCCACGTGCCTGGCATGCAGCTTTTCGGCAAAGCGCGAGGGGACGGCGCGCCCCAGAATCTTGGGTGCTGCTTCAATGACGCTGACCGCAATGCTCTTGCCGCGAAGCACGGACGCAAGCTCCATCCCGATCAAACCGCCGCCGATGACAGCAACGTTCCGACCTGTTCTCATATTGGAGAATATCGCTTCGGCATCGGCATGGGTGCGGAAGTCGAGCGCGCGTTCGGCACCGGGAGAAGCAAGCCGTCTTGGACGCGCGCCCGTGGCAAGCAACAGCTTTTCATAGGCGAGCACGCATCCGTCGCTTAAAGCGACTGTGCGGGCGTCGGTATCCAGCTTCGAGGCCGACACGCCCTTGAGATAGTTGATGCCGGCGGCAGCCAGAGCATCCTGTGCGCAGATCAGTTTCATCTGCACGGCGCCACTCATCGGCTTCGACAGCGGCGGCCGTTCGTAGGGCAGATGTGGCTCCGCTCCGACCAGCGTGATGGACCCGGAATATCCCGCCTCCCGCAAAGCAAATGCAGCACGCGTTCCGCATTCCCCTGCACCGATGATGACAATGCCGCTCATAAAGCTCTCCATAAAAAAAAGAGGCCGGCGCTCGTGAGGGGAGACACCGGCCAGGGAGGATCAGTTCTGGTGGGCGTACTCTGCCATGTTCGTCGGCGTGACCAGTTCGAACGGCACCATGACCTGCTTGTCGACGCTGTGGCCGCGAGCGAGGGCAACAGCCGCATCCATCGCACCGGCAGACTGCCCCTTGGCATTCTGGAACACCGTCACATCAAGATCCCCGTTCGTCATCGCAGCCAAGGCATCCTGCGTCGCGTCGATGCCGACAACGACGACGCTGTCCATCGACACGCCGGCAGCTTTCAGCGCCTGGATCGCACCGATCGCCATTTCGTCATTATTGGCGAAGACCGCGTCGATCGGACGACCAGCGGTGATCCAGTTTGTCGTCAGGTCCATGGCATTGGTACGCGTCCAGGCGGCCGATTGCTCGTCGGCGATGGTCACGCCCTTGCAATCGCCGGCCGCGAGCGTTTCCTTGACCGATGAGGTTCGATCGCGCGAGGCCTGATGCGCAAGGTCTCCCATCAGGATATAGGCCTGCGCATCGCCGGCCTTTCCATTCTTCTTGAGGATTTCGCAGGCAGCTTCCGCCCCCAGCCGTCCGGAGTCGGTTTCCTTCGAGCCGACATAGGCCTGGTTCTTGGGAAGCTTGTCGACATTATCAGGCTGGAGATTGACATAGACGAGCGGAATGCCGGCCTTCTCGGCTGCCGCGCTGATACCGGGCGCGGCTGATGTATCAGCCAGCGTCACGATGATCGCATCCACTCCCGCGGCGATGAAATTGTTCACCTGATTGAGCTGCTTGGAGACATCGGTCTGAGCATCCTCGATCTGCAGAGTTATCCCGCCCACCTGAGAGGCTCTGGTGCTCAGGCCTTCACGCAGCAGAGTCTGGAAATTGTTGTCGAAGCTCTGCATCGAGACGCCGATGGTCTCGGCCGAGGCAGCACTGGCCGTCAGGGCGGCTAGGACGGCCGCCACACAAAATGACTTCATGATTTCCTCCCATTGGATGCCGGGCCACCCGAAGCATTCCGGAGGCCGTTCAGGCCTGCTGATGTCGCAGGCTCAGGCGAGAGCCACGCGAACTTCCCCATCGATCACCTCGGCGGGATAAGTTTTCAGATTTTCGCAGGCGGGAAGCCTGAGCGCTTCGCCAGTGCGGTAGTCAAAGGCGCCGGAATGCTTGGGACATTCCACTTCGAAATCCATGACCAGTCCGTCCGCGAGGTGGATTGCCTCGTGGGTGCAGAGCCCGGTGGTGCAATAGACGCTATCGTCAGGTCCGCGATAAATGGCATAGGTGCGGCTGCCGTGATCGAAACGGATGGCGCCCTCCTGTTCGATGTCCTCAAGTTTGCAGGCAGTGATCCAGCTCATTCGGCCGCTCCCTTGACTTCCATGCCGGCCTTGCGGGCTGCGAGTTTTTCTTTGCGCCGGCGATAGCGCTCCTGCATGCGGGCTTCGCCTTCGGGCGAGCCGTCGTGCCAGGTGCCGAACCACTTATCGAGCGGTATCAGGGCATCGCCGTAATTCACCTCGAAATATTTGTGGTGCAGGTAATGCGCATAGGCATGGCTATCGACCAGCTTGTCCTCGCCGACCTCCACCTTGTCGAAGCCCACGTGACCCGGAATGGCGCCGAAGCCCGCATAGTGAAGCTGATAGAGCATGAGGATCGGATTGGACGGCAGGATCAGGTGATAGAAGGCCGTTCCGAGGTAGAGCAGATGCTCGACCGGATGCATCGACAGCGACGACCAGGGCGACGGGTTGACCGAGTTATGGTGGACCGAGTGGACCCACTTGTAGAGGATGGGTGTATGGATGAGCCGATGAATGCAAAAGAAGTGGAACTCATGAATGATCGGCACGGCCAGCGCGACGATGGCAAGCGTCCAGGGGTTCTCCGCAAAGCTCAGCCAAGGCGCGTAACCATTGGCATAGGCCCATAACATGGCAGCCTCGATCGCCGTCCAGATCGTCACGCCCGACAGGAAGGTGCGCAGCATGTTGTCGACGTTCTGGCGTTCGAACCAGAAGGCCTTGCTCTTCTGATCGGCTGGAAATTTTCCATTGTATTTGAAGCGGTTTTGCTGACGTTTCAGCACATAGAGATGCACCTCGAAGGCGCCGTAGAAAAACAGGACGCAGATTGCATTCACGACATAAAGCCAAGCAATCCAGCCGAAACCGATCGTTCGCATCGTCTCTGTCGACGGAATGACCACGGCCCAGTAAGCGACAGCGGACGCTGCAAAAATCGCATTCCAGGGAAAGAAATAATGCGGCAGCCATTTCAAAACGGCCATGAACCGTAGCGGAAAGTCAAATAGCGGCGCGGTCTCGACGGGCTTGTAGGGCGCCCAGTCGCCGCGCTTGTTACGCGTGCCGAATTTCAGATCGTTCATTTCACTCTCCTCCGGGCGAAGCGGAAATCACCCCTCCGCACAAGTCCTTTTGAAAGAGAGCGCCTGGTGCGCCTGATCCGGTGTCGCTCCTCTCGACGCTCCGGCTCTCCTTCCTGCCTTGAAATTAGCAGGAGACCGTCGCGCCGCCGAAGCCATTCTTGATCAAATCAGATCAAAGCCCTTCCTTGGTCATGGTGATGAAACGGATAGGCGCCCGATCGGGCTCGATATCGGTCAGGCCGATGCGGCGCAGGACGAGATCGAGCGATCGCCGGGCCTGCGCTTCCGGCGCCTGGTCCAGCACCACATCCATGACATCATCCTGCAAGGCTTTGCGGGTGTAGTCAGTCAGTTCATGGCCGACGAAGAAGATATTGCGCCCACGCGCATGACGGCGCAGCACGTCGATCAGCGCAGAGTTGGCGCCTCCGGCATTATAGAGGCCGGCAAGGTCCGGATAGATTTTCAGGGCAGAAAGCAGAAGCTCGGCACTGAAGTGCTCTTCATCAAGGCCGAAGCCCAGCCATTGAAAGCTGGTAGCGCCGGGATGCTCCAGAAAATAGTCGGAAAATCCGCGGATGCGATCACGATGCACCTGGTAGATCGGGTGGCAGATTGCGACGACAGGTCCTTGCCGGCGGGCCATACGGCTGATGAAAAGCGCAGCTGTCCGTCCGGCGGCATAGTTGTCGATGCCGACGAATTCGCCTGAGCGTTCGGACGCGCGGGTGACGACGTGGACGACCGGCAATCCACGGGCGATGACGTTTTCGACAGCAGCCTGGATCACGGGGCTGCGGGGCACTGCAAGAATGAGGCCCGCGCGCGGCAGGTCGGTCGACAGGATGCGACGAGCAATCTCCTCCGGCTTCATCTCCTCGGTGAAGCTGCGATGCACGACGACCAGTGGGTCGAGGGTTGCGCCAATTCGCTCGAATGCCTTGGAAAGCCGCTGATAAAAGGTCGTCTCCGGACGGACCATCAGCACTTCGATGCGCAACAGGCCGCGATGGGTATCGGGAAGCGTGCGCGGGTAATCCAAGCTGCGCGCAGCGACGATCACCTTTTCGACCAGTTCGGGACGAACCCCGCCCCGGCCGTTCAGCACCCGTTCGACGGTGGCGGTTCCCACACCTGCCTGGCGGGCGATATCCCGATAGTTCGGCTTGCTCACTGCTCTGTCCCCAATCGCCGAAGGCTGCGCCGTCAAAGACGCTTTTCCAGCAATATCCATGACTTAGGAATCAGGAGCAATCCAGATCGCGTTTCGAGACGCACAGAAATGCTTTCTCAGAAACTACGCGATTGAATTTTCTGAGATCTAAATATTAAGTTGGACCGCAAATACATGAATCCCACGTCGCATTCTCATGCGGCTCCAGATTGGCTGTTCATCCAAAAGTATCCCATCCCATGAGCCTTGAATCCGTCCGCGCCTTCTTCGCCGCCAATGCCCCAGACGTTGCCATCATCGAAACGGCAGGAAGCTCTTCGACCGTCATCCTCGCAGCCGAGGCGCATGGCGTCGAGCCCGCGCAGATCGCCAAGACGATCTGCCTGCGCGTCGGCGACCGCACCATGCTGATTGTGGCGAGCGGCACTTCGCGTCTCGACAACAGGAAATTCAAGGATGCCTTCGGCGGCAAGGGGCGCATGCTCGACGCCGAAGAGGTGCTGGCAGTGACGAGCCATCCGGTCGGCGGCGTCTGCCCCTTCGGCCTGCCCGTGCAACTGCCTGTCTATTGCGACGTGTCGCTGAAGCAGTTCGACGAAGTCGTGCCAGCCGCCGGTTCGACCAATTCTGCGGTGCGTATTTCGACGGGCCGACTGGCGGAAATCACCGGAGCCGAATGGGTCGACGTCTGCCAGTAGCACTGCACAGCTTCACAGAGCAGAAAGAATACCTATATTAACTCCTGACATGCCGTTGAGCGCATGACAGGAGGTTTGAGAAATGCCCAGTGCCGTTTCGCGTTTTGCCAGGATCGCAGCGATTGCTATTCTTGCGAGCGCTACCGTCTTTGCTTCGATCGGTGATGCCGATGCGCGCCGCGCCGGTGGATTCGGCGGATTCGGAAGTCGCGGCACGCGCACCTTCAGCGCGCCTCCTGCCACCAGTACCGCCCCAGCCCCGGCTGCCCCCATCGAACGTTCGATGACGCCCCGCCCGCAGACGAACGCGCCTTATAATACGCCGCAGCCGGGTTATGCCCAGCAGCGCCCCGGCTTCTTCGGCGGCTTCGGCCGTTCGATGATCGGCGGCCTGATTGCCGGTGGCCTTCTCGGCATGCTGCTCGGCCACGGCTTCGGCGGCGGCTTCGGTTTCCTCGGCTTGCTCCTGCAGATCGCGCTGATCTTCGGTGCAATCACGCTTGCCATACGCTTCTTCGCCAATCGCCGCCAGCCTTCCTATGGCACTGGCGGTCAGAGTTTTGGCGGCTTGCAGTCTTCCAACATGTCGCCGGCAAATGGTGGTTCATCCTTCCGCATTCCGGCGATCGGTTCTGGCACCAGCTCCCAGCAGCAGCGCAATGCGCGTCCCAGTGACGAAATCGGCCTTGCCCAGGCCGATCTCGACCAGTTCGAGGAACTGCTGACGAAGGTTCAGACGGCCTACGGCGCGGAAGACTATGGTTCGTTGCGCCGACTGACGACGCCGGAGGCCATGTCCTACCTTGCGGAAGAACTCGGCGAGAACGCCACCAATGGCGTCCGCAACCAGGTTACCGACGTCAAGCTGCTGCAGGGCGATATCGCCGAAGCCTGGCGTGAAGACGGTCTGGAATATGCGACGCTTGCGATGCGCTATTCCTCGATCGACGCCATGGTCGAGCGCAAGAGCGGCCGCGTCGTCTCGGGCGACGATCATCGCCCGAGCGAAAGCACCGAGGTTTGGACCTTCGTGCGCAAGTCCGGCGCCGACTGGAAGCTTGCCGCCATCCAGGGCACCGGCCAGCGCGCTGCCTAATTGACCGAGACGGGTTTGGAGCGCATGCGGGAAACCGTTTCGCGCTCCGCCCGTTTACAGCGCATCGGCGGCAGGCCGCGATCCATTAGATCCATATCCTCGAGCACCATATCGCCCATCTTCTTGAAGGCGCTGTCGAGCGCACCGGCGCGGTGGGCCGAACGGATGAAACCCTTGAGGCTGCGCACCGGATGGTCTGACGGTAGCGGCTCCTGCGGATAGACATCGCTTGCCGCAACGATATGGCCGGCGGCGACGGCCGCCATCAGCGCCTCGAAATCCACGACGTCGGCGCGGCTGAGCAGGATGAAGGCTGCGCCCTTGCGCATGCTGGCGAATGCATCCGCGCCGAGGAAGCCCCTGTTCTCGCTGGTGACGGAGGCGACGACGAAAACAAAGTCGCTCTGCGTCAGCACTTCGCTCAGGCTCGCGGGCTCCACGCCGTTTTCCTCCAGGATCGAGCGGGGCATCCATGGATCGAAAACCCTGATTTTCGCACGAAAGCCCGACAAGACCCGTCGCAGCGCTTTACCGAGATCGCCAAAGCCGATGATGCCGATTTCGGAGCCCGATAGCAGCCGCGAGCTTGCATTCCCCTCGCCGCCCCAGAGTTCATGCCCCTCCCGGAAAGCTACATCGGCATCGACGATGCCGCGCGCGAGGCTGAGCGCGAAGCCAAGGCCGATCTCCGCCACCGGTTCGGCAAACACCTGCCCGGTCGTCACGACATGGATACCGCGCTGGAACAGGATTTCATAAGGCATGTTGTTGAGCAGGTTGCTCTCGACATTAAGGATCGAGCGGAGCTTCGGCATCCGCGCGAGCGTATCCGCGGAGAGCGGCGGCTGGCCGATGATGTAGCGCGCCTTGCCAAGAATATCATCGCCAAGACCGGCAATGTTTTCGGGATCGGCCTCGACGATCTCGTATTTGGCGTTGAGTTCGGCGTGTGCCTCGTCACTGAAGATCAGATCGAGCGTGCGTGGCTCGGGCGCGCTGATTGCTATCGGCCTTTCGGTATTCGTCATGGGATCCTCCTCGAGATGCGGCAACTCTCACCTCCGCAACACGATTGATAATCCGGTTGAGAGCCTCTTGGGAAGCCGCCTTTCAAAAAGGCAATTGCCTACGATACAAGCACTTGAAATTTCTATCTATTCCATGCTTTCCGTTGACGGCTGAATATAGCTGGACTAGCGTTGATGACGCGACTTGAAACCGTGCCTGAGGAGTCGGCGGCCGCAGGCGCCAGAGCATTCCAGCAAAGTGCGCAGCGGTTTTGCGTCCGGAATTGCGTAAATCAAAAAGACAGATCATTTCCGCGCCTTGACGAAAGCGGAGATGCTCTCAAGATCAGAGGGAATTCCAAAATGAAATCAATCTTCAAGGGCGGCCTTCTCGCGCTTGCCACTGCAGCACTTCCGGCAGTCGCCTATGCCCATACCGGCGTTGGCGAAACAGGCGGCCTTGTCCACGGTTTCAGCCATCCGATTTCCGGCCTCGATCACATCCTTGCGATGGTCATGGTCGGCGTCTTCGCCTTCCAGCTCGGCGGCCGTGCCGTCTGGGCCGTACCGGCAACCTTCGTGCTCGTCATGGCCTTCGGCGGGGCGCTGGGCATTGCCGGTGTCAATCTGCCTTTCGTTGAAACAGGCATCGCGCTTTCCGTCGTCGTACTTGGCGCGGCCGTTGCCCTGAATGTGCGCGCCTCGACAGCTGTCGCAATGGGTATCGTCGGTCTGTTTGCAATCTTCCATGGGCATGCGCACGGCGCCGAAATCCCTGAAAATGCCGGGGGTGCTGCCTATGCCGCTGGTTTCATGATCGCAACCGCCCTGCTGCATGCAGCTGGTCTCGCTACCGGTTTCCTGATTGCCCGTGTCGGCGAGCGCCAGGGCGCCTTCGTCGTGCGCACCGCAGGCGGCCTCGTTGCCGTTGCCGGCGTCGGCATCCTGACCGGCCTGATCTGAGGCCCGCGCCTCTCCCGGTTAATTTATCCGGCTTTTAGCGCCCGGCGGACAAAGGTCCGCCGGGCGTTTTATGTTTGCGAGATTTGACTCAAGTCAATTCCAGGCGCGCAATACCGGTCTATCAAGAGGCAGATCATCGAGGCGTGCATCCAAATTGACGCAGGTCAGCCTGGGCAATTGCGGCAGAAGAGCGAAAGTCGGTATAGTAATTTCAGAAATTTCTGAAATCACAGACGTAACGGAAATGACGATGAACCTTCCGCCTCTCGTTCAGTCCTTTGTCCTGCACTTCGGTGAAATGGGTTCCCGCTGGGGAATCAACCGCACGGTCGGCCAGATTTACGCGCTGCTCTTCGTCTCGCCCTCGCCGCTCTGCGCCGAGGAAATCGTCGATGCGCTCGGTATCTCGCGCTCGAACGTCTCCATGAGCCTTCGTGAACTGCAGGCCTGGAACCTGGTGCTGCTGCGCCACAAGCCGGATGACCGGCGCGACTTCTTCACGACACCTGACGATGTCTGGGTGATCCTCAGAACACTCGCCGAAGAGCGTAAGAAACGCGAGGTCGATCCCACGCTTTCGATGCTGCGCGAAATCCTCATGCAGCGCCCGGCAAGCGAGGTTGAACGCCATGCGCAGGAGCGCATGGGCGAGATGCACACGCTCATCGAGCAGCTGACGCATTGGTATGATGACGTAAAACAACTCGAAACAGAAAGGCTTGCAACGTTACTCTCGTTAGGCGCGAAGGTGACGAAGCTGCTGGAGGCCAAAGATAGGGTCGTTTCGCTTGGCCGTCGTCGTCCCAATCCTGCGAACAAGAGTTAGCGTCGTGAACAGTGCTTTCTTCGACGCGAGAGACCCGCAAGAGGCAAGGACGCTCCAAGGCGATGCCGTGACGCTTAGGCCGGCAAAGACCAAAAGCCGGCTGCGCAGCGCAGCCATGCTGCAGGCCTTCGCAGCCGTGCTTTGGATTCCGCAGGCGGGCCTGCTTGCCTATTCCGTCGGACAGCTGGCCGATGGTGGCGGCCTCGCCGATATCCTCTGGCCGGCCCTCTTCATTCTGCTTTTCGGAGTTGTCAAAAGCTGTCTCGACGCCACTGGCGGCCGTCTTGCCTTTCGCGCCGCCCGCGCGGAACTCAGCGAAAAGCGCGTCGCCGCTATCCGCCTGCTCGCCCGCCTGTCGCCGGTCGATGTCGACCGCCCGGCCTCCGGCGAGGCGGCGAGCATTCTTGGCGAGCAGGCCGAGCTGATCGTGCCCTATCTCGCCCGGTTCCAGCCGGCGCGGATGAAGGCGAGCCTCGTGCCGCTCGTCATCCTGGCTTGCGTCTTTCCGATCTCCTGGATTGCTGCACTCGTGCTGCTGTTTGCAGGACCACTCATTCCGATTTTCATGGCGCTCATCGGCTGGCGCGCGCAGGCTGCGAGCGAAAAGCAGCTTGCCGCGACAGGCGGCCTCAACGCCTTCCTGCTCGACCGGCTGCGCGGGCTTGCAACGATCCGTTCGCTGGATGCGGTCGACGCCACTGCTTTACGGCTGCGCACCGAGGCTGAATCGCTGCGCACACGCACCATGGCGGTGCTGAAAATCGCGTTCCTTTCGTCTGCCGTGCTTGAGCTCTTCTCAGCGCTCGGCGTTGCGATGACCGCTGTCTATATAGGCTTCAGCCTGCTCGGCGAAATCCGTTTCGGCGCGTGGTCGGGCGGCCTCGCTCTTTCGCAGGGGCTGTTCATTCTTCTGCTCGCACCCGCCTTTTTCGAACCCCTGCGCGAACTCTCCGCCGTCTGGCATGACCGCGCCTCGGGCGAGGCGGCGCTGAAGGCGCTCGATGGCTTGGCTGACGAAGGCATGAGGCTTCCCTACGAGGAGAGTGCCGAGGCTACGACTGTAGTGCAAGCCTTCAATATCCGCCTGGAAAATATCGGCTTTCGTTATCGGTCCGATCAGGAACCGGTCCTCAACGGTTTCAATCTCGACATCGCCGCCGGCGAACACGTGGCGCTGCTCGGCGCCAGCGGCACGGGCAAGTCAACCTTGCTGTCTCTGACCGCCGGCCTGGCCCCCTGCGGGGAAGGCCAGGTTCTGATCGGTGGAACAGCCATAGATCGCGCCAAAATGGCCTGGATCGGCCAGAATCCGCATATCTTCGCCGGCACGATATCGGGCAATGTCGCGCTCGGTCGGCCTGGAATCACAAAAGACAGAGTTTCCGAGGCGCTCGATCTGGCAAAGCTTGCAGGTGTTGCGAAGGCCTACGGCCATCGCCCGCTCGGCGAAGCCGGCATCGGCCTTTCCGGCGGCGAAGCGCTGCGGCTGGCGATCGCGCGTGCTGCCTGCGACCCCAATATCCGCATCATCCTTGCCGACGAACCAACCGCCCATCTCGACGCCGAATCCGCAGCCGACATAACGGAGAGCCTGCTCGCTTTCGCAGAAGGACGCACGCTGATCGTCGCCACCCACGATCCGCTGCTTGCCGCGCGCATGCAGCGCACCATCCGCCTCGATGCCACAACTCTCCGGGAGGCTGCCGAATGACCACCTTCATAAGAGATATCAAGCCGGTTCTGCGTCTCTTCGTCGAGACACGCCGAAAGGAGCTGCTGCTCGGTGCCGCGCTCTCGGCAGCAACGGTAACGGCGGGCATCGCCCTGCTCGGTCTCTCGGGCTGGTTCATCACCGCGACCGCGCTTGCCGGGCTTTCGGCAACCATCGCTGCGACCTTCGACGTGTTTGCGCCGTCTGCGGGCATCCGCTTCCTCGCCATTCTGCGCACGGCGGCTCGTTACGGCGAGCGGCTGACCACCCATAATGCCACGCTTGCCGTGCTGGCTGCCCTTCGCGAACGTCTGTTTCGCGGCTGGGCCTCCGCAGGTGCGGCGCGCGCGCTCCTCAACCGCCCAGCGCGGCTGCTCTTTCGTCTGACGGCCGATATCGACGCGCTGGATTCGCTCTATCTGCGTATCCTGGTGCCTGCAGCCGTGGCAGTCGGTGCAGCACTCGTCACCAGCGTTACGCTCGGCCTGATGCATCCGCTGTTCGGGCTTCTCTTCGGCTTCAGCCTTATTTTGGTCGGGCTCGGCCTGCCGTTGGCGGCAGGTCAGGCCGCCCGCAAACATGCGCGCCGACGTGCCTACGGCATCGAAACCCTGCGGTCGCGGACGATCGATCTCATCGCTGGGCAGACCGATCTGTTGATGGCCGGCCGGATCGCCGCACAGCAGCAGGCGATAACCGACGCCGATGCCTATACCGCACAGGCAGACGACTGGCTGAACAGGATCGAGACCGGAGTGACCTTCGGCTTCGGGCTTTTCTCCACCGCCCTGCTGGTTGCAGCATTGCTGACATCAGCGATGCTGATGCAAACAGGCGCAATCACCGCCCCGGTCGCCGCACTCGGCATACTCGTTGCCTTTGCCGCAACCGAACCCTTCGCAGCGCTACGCCGCGGCGCCATGGAATTCGGCAGGACGATGCTTGCAGCCAGACGCATCGCACCACGCCTTTCGGCAGCCGATGTTGACTTCACGCCGAAGACACCTGCCCATGAGCTCGCCTTCGCGCTGCAGAATGCAACCGTTACCCATGACGGAGCGGCCCTGCCCGCCCTGCTTGACGTAACGCTGGAATTGCGTCGCGGCGAGCATATTGCCGTGGTCGGCTCGAGCGGCGCCGGTAAGTCGACCCTGCTTTCACTTCTAGCCGGCGAGTTGCCGCCGGTAGATGGTATGGCCGCCGCGCTCGACGGAACGCTACTCACCCAGCGGACCGAGCTTTTCCAGGACACGCTGCGCGGCAACCTGTTGCTCGCGGCACCCTGTGCCGATGATGAGCAATTGCGCAGCGCGCTTGCTGGCGCTGGCCTGCTTGCCGATGTTGATGCACTGCCATCAGGCCTCGACACACTGCTCGGCGAAGGCGGTATGGGACTGTCAGGCGGACAATCTCGCCGGCTGGCACTCGCCCGCCTCTTCCTGCGCGACACGCCGCTCTGGCTGCTCGACGAGCCGACCGAGGGGCTTGACGGCAGCACCGCACGCGATGTGCTGCATCGCCTCGCGCTCAGGGCCGACGGCCGAGCACTTGTCATCGCTACGCATATTCGCCGCGAAGCGGCGCTCGCAAACGTGGTCGCCGTCATCGAGGACGGCCGCATCTCGGAAGTTTCGCGCCGTGGAGAGGCGGCGTTCGAAAAGGCGCTCGATCGGCTTCGACCGGATTGAGCGAACAGGCATGCCCCGCACGGCCAGCCGGCAATGCGGAAACTACTTGATACCCCGTGGGACCGTGGGAGTAAGACAATGGAATTAGACATCGTAGCGCTATCGCGCTTTCAATTTGCGCTGACTGCGCTTTACCACTTCCTGTTCGTGCCCTTGACGCTCGGCCTTTCCGTGCTGCTTGCCATCATGGAAACGACCTATGTCATGACCGGTCGCCAGATCTGGCGGCAGATGACGAAATTCTGGGGCACGCTCTTCGGCATCAATTTCGTGCTGGGCGTCGCAACCGGTATCGTCATGGAATTCCAGTTCGGCATGAATTGGAGCTATTACAGCTATTATGTCGGCGATATCTTCGGTGCACCGCTGGCGATCGAGGGCCTGATGGCCTTCTTCCTCGAAGCGACCTTTGTCGGCCTTTTCTTCTTCGGCTGGGACAAGCTGTCGAAGGTGGGCCATCTGGTCGCCACCTGGGCGGTCGCGCTCGGCTCGAATTTCTCTGCGCTCTGGATCCTGATCGCCAACGGCTGGATGCAGAACCCGGTCGGGTCCGCTCTCAATCCTCAGACGATGCGCATGGAGATAACAAGCTTCTACGACGTGGTCTTCAACCCTGTCGCCCAGGCAAAGTTCGTCCACACGGTTTCGGCTGGTTATGTCTGTGCCTCGATCTTCGTGCTCGGCGTTTCTGCCTGGTACCTGCTCAAGGGCCGGCATATCGAGCTTGCAAAGCGCTCGATGACGGTTGCCGCCTCTTTCGGCCTCGCCTCCGCCCTGTCGGTGGTCGTGCTCGGTGACGAAAGCGGCTATCTCGCCACCGAAAACCAGAAGATGAAGCTCGCCGCGATCGAAGCTATGTGGAAGACCGAGCCGGCACCGGCTGCCTTCACCGCCTTCGGCTTCCCTGATCAGGAAGCACGCGAGACACATTTCGCCGTCCATATCCCCTGGGTCATGGGTCTGATCGGCACACGCTCGCTGACGACGGAAATCCCCGGTATCGACAAGCTGGAACAGCAGGCCGAGGTCCGCATCCGCGACGGCATCAAGGCTTATGACGCGCTGACGCAGATCCGCGCAGCACCCGCCCAGGATCAGGTGGCCCAGGAAGTCCGCAGTTCCTTCGAGGATCTCGGCCACGACCTCGGCTATGCCTTGCTCCTGAAGCGCTATGTCGACGATCCGCGACAGGCAACCGACGAACAAATCGCCCAGGCTGCACGTGACACCATCCCGCATGTGCCCACACTCTTCTGGTCGTTCCGCATCATGGTCGGTCTCGGCATGTTCTTCATCGTGCTGACGGCAACCTTCTTCTGGCTGTCGGCCCGCCGGCATCTGGATAAATATCCGCTGCTCCTGCGCATCGCTGTCTTTGCCATCCCGCTGCCCTGGATCGCCATCGAGGCCGGCTGGGTGGTTGCCGAAATCGGCCGTCAGCCCTGGGTCATCGAAGGCGTGCTGCCGACGGCAGTCGCCGTCTCCAATCACGGCGCCTGGGCAGTCCTGTTGACCATCATCGGCTTTGCCGCGCTCTATACGACACTGATCATCATCGAGATGAGCCTGATGCTCAAGGCGATCCGCCAGGGGCCGGAACCGGACCACGAGCCGGAAGCCAAGCTCATTTCCGAAACCCTCGTTCCCGCGGAGTGACCTGTCATGATCCTTCACGAACTGATTAACTATGATACCCTGCGCATCATCTGGTGGGTGCTGCTCGGCGTGCTCCTGATCGCGTTTGCCGTCACCGACGGTTTCGACCTCGGCGTCGGAACGCTCCTGCCCTTCGTCGCCAGGACCGATACGGAACGCCGTGTCGCCATCAACACGATCGGCGCCACCTGGGAAGGCAATCAGGTCTGGCTCATCCTCGCAGGCGGCGCGATCTTCGCCGCCTGGCCGCCGCTCTACGCGGTCTCCTTCTCGGGTTTCTATCTGGCGATGTTTGCGATCCTCTTCGCCCTCATCCTGCGCCCGGTCGGTTTCAAGTACCGCTCCAAGCGGGACAGTGCAGCCTGGCGCAACGGCTGGGACTGGGCGCTCTTCATCGGCGGCTTCGTGCCGTCGCTGATCTTCGGCGTTGCCGTCGGCAATGTGCTGCAGGGCGTTCCCTTTCGTTTCGCGGACGACATGCGCATCTTCTACGAGGGATCGTTCTTCGCGCTTCTGAATCCCTATGCCCTTCTCTGCGGGCTGCTCTCCGTCGCCATGCTCGTCATGCATGGCAGCGCATGGCTCGTGCTGAAGGCAACGGGGCCGGTTGCTGATCGCGCCCGGCGCTTCGGCAGCATCGCAACGCTTGTGGTCATCGTGCTCTTTGCGCTCGGCGGCCTGTGGCTCTGGGCCGGCATCAGCGGTTATCGCATCACCAGCGATATCAGCCCGGTCGGCCCGTCGAACCCGCTTCTAAAGACGGTGGCGCTGGAAAGCGGTGCATGGCTTGCCAATTACGGCACCTATCCCTGGATGATCGCCGCTCCGGTATTCGGCTTCCTGGGTGCGGCGGCCGCCTTCCTTGCCATGCGCGCACGGCTGGAAGTCGCGACCCTGCTCTTCAGCGACCTCTCGATAACAGGCATCATCTCGACGGTCGGCCTGTCGATGTTCCCATTCATCCTGCCCTCTTCGCTCGATCCGAGGTCGAGCCTCACGGTCTGGGATGCATCGTCGAGCCACCAGACACTCTTCATCATGCTGGTCGTTACGGTCATCTTCCTGCCGATCATCTTTGCCTACACCACCTGGGTCTACAAGGTGCTGTGGGGCAAGGTCGACGAGAAGAGCGTCACCGACAAGAACAGCCACGCTTACTGAGGAGATGAAACGATGTGGTATTTCGCATGGATACTCGGCTTCCCGCTGGCAGCCGCCTTCGCCGTCCTCAACGCCATATGGTACGAGCTGGTGGATGATCAGGCCAAGAAAAAGGCTTCCGGCGAACGCCGATAAAAGTAAAAAGGGCGCGGTTCATACCGCGCCCTTTCTTTGAACTCGTCACTATTCACACGGGGCTTTCACCCAAGCCGGATCTGCGAGCGCTCCGCGAGCTCGACAATGATGCCGTCTGGATCGCGGACGAAGGCGATCCTGTTCAGCATCTCGGAATGGACTGCAAAACGTGGCCGCTCCTTGATCTCGACACCGGCCCCTTCCAGTCGGGCGAAAGTTTCTTCAACGTTCTCGAAATGGAAAGTTATGTGCCGGACCCCGGCTGTTCCATCCGGAACGTCGACAGCGCGCGTCGCACCGCCCGGCGGCGCAAAAACTTCCAGCATTCCGTCGCCAGCGTCAAGGAATGCGACCTGCATGCCGTCAGGCATCTGCTTGCGCAGGTGCAGCTTCAGCCCGAGCAGGCCGCAGTAGAACTCGATCGCCCGGTCCATATTGCTGACTGTCATGCCGATATGTTCGAAAGATTTCAGCATCGTCTTCCCCTCAGACGCCAGCGGCAAGGCGCCGCCCCTCTTCCGGAAGCCAGGAACGGTAAAGCGGATGCTCGGCCGTGATCGGCATCGGCGTCGGCTGGCCGGTACGCTGCGAAGAATAGGCGGCGGTCACCAGTTCCAGCGAGTTACGTGCGTCCTGAAGCGTCACCGGCGGATCGCGGTCCTCGATGATCGCCTTGTGGAAGAGCTCGAACTGGCGCGTATAACCGTCTTCCGTCTCTTCATAATCCGCAAGCGCCGCGTCGATGCGGGCCTGATGTTCCTCCGTCCCGGCAATGAAGGTCCAGGGATCGCGGCCCATCGTGTAGGGTTCCAGAATGCTTTCGGCGACGAGATCACTGAAGCAGAAACGCAGCCTGGAGATTTCCTTGCGGGAACCAAGCGTCATGGAAAGCGTGGCGAGCGAGCCGTTCTTCATCTTCACCGACAGCGCGGCGGTATCTTCCACCTCGATCGGATTGACCAGCGTCGCACCATAGGAAAACACCTCGGCGCAGGGACCATGCACATAGTTCAGCATGTCATGGGCGTGGATCGCATGACCGAGCAAGCCACCACCGAGTTCCGTTGCCCATTTGCCGCGCCACGGCACGGCGTAATAATCCGGCCCGCGCCACCAATGCGTTTCGATGGTGGTGAGGAACGGCTTGCCGGCAAGACCGCGCTCGATCAGAAGCTTCAGCTTCTGCAGGCCGCTACCGTAGCGGTACTGGAAGATCGGCATCAGCTTGCGGCCGTTCGAACGCGCCAGAATGCGCGCCATCTCGTCCACCTCGGCGATAGAACCGAAGAGCGGTTTTTCGCAGATTACATGCTTGCCACTCTCGATCGCTTTCCGGCAAAGCTCGAAATGCGAATCCGGCGGCGTGGCGATATCGATGATATCGAGATCGTCGCGCGCAAAGAGCGAATCCGCATCCTGCGTGTATTCGGGGATATTATGCTCCTCGCAGAGCGGCTTGCCGCGATCTGCGTCGAGAGAACAGAGAACGGGAACCTCGAAGAGATCGCTGTTCCAACCGAAACCTGTCAGATGCCGTTCAGCAATGCCCGCACCGATGACGCCGACGCGCAATTTCCGTGTCATGATATTTTCCTCAGCGGCTACCGATACGAGTGGCTTTGGTCTGTGCTTCGATTGAAAGGCGGCAGACTTCGTAGACGTGGCCTTGCGTCATCGCAGTTTCGGTGCGGTCGCGTACATCGGCGGCGAAAGCATCGAAATAATCGAGCTTCTCACCACTGCAGTCGATATGCGTCATCTCCTTGCCGTTGACGAGGAAGAGGTGATCCTTGCCGGGGCGGCCGGCAATATCGATATATTTGCGCAGTTCGATATAACCCTCGGTCCCGAGGATGGTCAGGCGTCCGTCGCCCCAGGTCGGTAGCGCGTCGGGCGTGAACCAGTCGACGCGGACATAACCGCTCGCCTTGTCGGAGCGCAGCAGCACTTCGCCGAAATCCTCGAAGGCCGGCTTTTCAGGCATGCCGAAATTACCAACCGAGCTTGCCACCACCTCGCCCGTCGTCGAGCCGGTATAGAACAGGAACTGGTCGACCTGATGCGAGGCGATATCGACAATGATACCGCCAAAGGCTTCCGGATCGAAGAACCAGTCCGGCCGCGTCGGCAATTGCAGCCTGTGGGGGCCCATGCCGAGCGTCTGGATGACCTTGCCGATCGCGCCTTCCTTGACGAGCTTGCCGGCCTTCACGGCGGAGCGCACGCAATGGCGTTCGGAAAAGCAGATGGAGAAAATCTTGCCGGTCTCGGCAACGGTGCGCTTGACCTCTTCGAGCTGTGCGAAGGTCGTCACGCCCGGCTTGTCTGTCATGACATCCTTGCCGGCCTGCATGGCGCGGATCGCTAAGCCTGCCCGATCGCGAGGAATCGCGGCTATGCAGATCACGTTGATCGAGGGATCGGCAAAGATCTTTTCACGGTCGATCTGCGGTGCATCCGGATAGGTCTTTTCAAACATCTCGCGGAGTGCGGGCACTGATGTCTGCGGGCAATAACCGACGAATTCAGCACCGGCGGCTAACAATCCCTTCACATGATCGAACGTATGCCCATGGTCGATCCCGACGACGGCAAATCTCAACATCGCAATATTTCCTCCCGGGGGGATTTCTGAGTCCGGCGGTCGCCGATCCTCCTCCATGGGGCAAAACAGATAACGAAAGACCTGATCTGTCAAGGCAAGATCAGCGGCAAAAGAGTTTTGCCATCTCGTTAAATATATGAAATAGAAAGGTTATTTTGTATCTAAATAGTTATAAGTTATGATGAAATACTGATTTGGCGTTCTCGCGTGACCATACCCCCGATACAACGCGAACCGCTTTTCTCGCAGCGAGACTTGCTCTGTTGCAACGAATATGCTCGATTTTCATCGCCGTCGGGTTGGAGGACGGCACCCATCAATTTTTTCGCAGGAGCGCTCCCCGCTCCGCCCGTGACGGAAGATCGCCATGTCCCATTTCCCCCTCGATGCTGCCGTCTCAGGCGGTCTCTTTGTCGGCCGCGCCTGGAATCCGGAGGTTGCCGGGCCGAGCATCGTGACGCTGCGTGACGGCGCCCTCGTCGACATTACCTCTTCCGAAGCGCCAACGCTGAGCGCGCTGTTGGAGCGATCAGATGCGGCAGAATTCGTCCGCACTGCCG
The DNA here is from genome assembly GCF_056397645.1 of Rhizobium sp. 05L429. Taxonomy (NCBI): domain Bacteria; kingdom Pseudomonadati; phylum Pseudomonadota; class Alphaproteobacteria; order Hyphomicrobiales; family Rhizobiaceae; genus Rhizobium; species Rhizobium sp. 05L429. The sequence continues at coordinate 82,991 of NZ_JBFTNV010000003.1, forward strand.
CCGGCAAAACGCTCGGTAGGTTGGAGGAAGTTGCGGCAAACTGCACAGGCAAGCCCGATGCGAGTAAAGCCTATCTGTTGGCGCCGGCGGACCTGCAGGCGATCAAGGCCTGCGGCGTAACCTTCGCCCAATCGATGATTGAACGCGTCATCGAGGAAAAGGCCGTCGGCAACCCGGATCGCGCCGCCTCCATCCGCGAGCGCGTCAGCACGCTGATTGGTGGAAGCCTGACCAATATCAAGGCCGGTTCGCCGGAGGCGGCCACGGTCAAGCAGGCGCTGATCGAAGAAGGCATCTGGTCGCAATATCTTGAGGTTGGCATCGGCCCGGACGCCGAGGTCTTCACCAAGTCGCCGGTTCTCTCATCGGTCGGCTGGGGGTCGGACGTCGGCCTTCATCCGATCTCGACCTGGAACAATCCCGAGCCGGAAATCGTTCTGGCGGTCAACAGCCGCGGCGAGATCAAGGGCGCGACACTTGGCAACGACGTGAACCTGCGGGATGTCGAAGGCCGCTCGGCGCTGCTGCTCGGCAAGGCGAAGGACAATAACGCTTCCTGCTCCATCGGCCCTTTCATCCGCCTCTTCGATGCGAGCTACAGCCTCGATAACGTACGCAAAGCCGAGCTGGACCTCAAGGTCACCGGCACGGACGGCTTTGTGCTGCACGGCAAGAGCTCCATGTCGCAGATCAGCCGCGATCCGACCGATCTCGTCAAGCAAACGGTTGGCGCTCACCACCAGTATCCGGATGGTTTCATGCTGTTCCTCGGCACGCTGTTTGCGCCGACACAGGATCGCGACGCAAAGAATCAGGGGTTTACCCACAAGATCGGCGACGTCGTGGAAATCTCGTCGGCGGGCCTTGGCGCGCTGGTCAACACGGTAAGGCTTTCGACTGAATGCCCGCCCTGGACCTTCGGCATTTCCTCGCTAATGGGCAACCTCGCAAAGCGCGGGCTGCTCTGAGCTACTGGTTTCGCCTGACACCCTGCAGGAGGTCGAGAACGGAATTCGCGGCTTCGAGCACGTTCGTCCCCGGACCGAACACCGCGGCAACGCCGTGTTCGTGAAGGAACTCGTAATCCTGCCGCGGAATCACGCCGCCGCAGACGACGATGATATCGCCTCCCCCTTGTTCCTTCAGCTTATCGATCAGCTGCGGCAATAGCGTCCTGTGCCCGGCCGCCAGCGACGAGACGCCGACGACATTGACCTTCTCGCCGAGCGCCATGCCGGCCGCCTCTTCGGGCGTCTGGAACAGCGGGCCGGCGAGGACGTCGAAGCCGACATCGCCGAAGGCAGAGGCGATGACCTTGGCGCCACGGTCATGTCCGTCCTGGCCGAGCTTGGCGACCATGATCTTCGGCTTGCGGCCCATTGTCTCTGTTACTTCCGCCATACGCACCTTGAGCACGTCAAGCTCCGGCTCGTCCCGGTAGGCCGCACCATAGATGCCGCGGATCACCTTGGGCGTCGCAAAATGATCGCCGAAGACCTCCCGCATCGCATCGGAGATTTCGCCGACGGTTGCCCGCGCCCTTGCCGCTTCGACGGCAGCGGCCAGCAGGTTGCCGTTGCCGCTGCGGGCAATCTCCAGAAGTGCCGCCAGCGTTTCCTTGACCTTCACGCCGTCGCGGCGGCGCTTGGTCTCCTCGATACGGCGGATCTGCGCGGCGCGTACCGCGCTGTTGTCGATCTCCAGGATATCGATCGGCTGTTCGGCCTCGAGCCGGTACTTGTTGACCCCGACAATGACCTCTTCGCCCTTGTCGACGGCGGCCTGACGGCGGGCGGCGGCTTCCTCAATCAGCCGCTTCGGCAGGCCCTCATTGACGGCTTTTGTCATACCGCCAAGCGCCTCGACCTCCTCAATCAGCGCCCAGGCTCTATCGGCCAGTTCCTTCGTCAGGCTCTCCACATAATAGGAGCCGGCAAGCGGATCGACGACCTTGGTGACACCGGTCTCATGCTGCAGGATAAGCTGGGTGTTGCGGGCGATGCGGGCGGAAAATTCCGTCGGCAGCGCAATCGCCTCGTCGAAGGAATTGGTGTGCAGCGACTGCGTGCCGCCGAGCACGGCCGACATGGCTTCAAAGGCGGTGCGGATGATGTTGTTATAGGGATCCTGCTCCTGCAGCGAGACGCCCGAGGTCTGGCAATGGGTGCGCAGCATCAGGGAGGCTGCCTTCTTCGGCTCGAACTCCTCCATGATGCGGGTCCAGAGCTGCCGAGCCGCGCGAAGCTTGGCCGCCTCCATGAAGAAATTCATGCCGATCGCAAAAAAGAAGGAGAGCCGACCGGCGAAGTCATCGACATCAAGACCCTTGGCAATCGCCGCACGCACATATTCGCGTCCGTCGGCGAGCGTAAAGGCAAGCTCCTGCACCAGCGTCGCGCCCGCCTCCTGCATGTGATAGCCAGAGATCGAGATCGAATTGAATTTCGGCATCTCCTTCGCCGTATATTCGATGATATCGGCGACGATGCGCATCGAGGGTTCCGGCGGATAGATATAGGTGTTGCGGACCATGAACTCCTTGAGGATATCGTTCTGGATGGTTCCAGAGAGTTCCGCCTTCGCAACGCCCTGCTCCTCACCGGCGACGATGAAATTCGCCAGAATCGGTATGACCGCGCCATTCATGGTCATGGAAACGGACATGTCCTGCAGCGGAATGCCGTCGAAGAGGATCTTCATGTCCTCAACACTGTCGATCGCCACGCCCGCCTTGCCGACATCGCCGACGACGCGCGGATGATCGCTATCATAGCCGCGATGGGTGGCAAGGTCGAAGGCCACGGAGAGGCCCTTCTGGCCGGCGGCGAGATTGCGGCGGTAGAAGGCGTTGGACTCCTCGGCGGTCGAAAAGCCGGCATATTGCCGGATCGTCCAGGGCCGGCCGGCATACATGGTGGCGCGCGGACCGCGCGTGAAAGGCGCAAAGCCCGGCATGCTGTCTGCGTCGGCGCCATCGAGATCGGCGGCGGTGTAGAGCGGTTTGACGTCGATGCCCTCAGGCGTGTGCCAGGTCAGTGTATCAGGTGCTGCACGCAGCTCCTTTTCCGCCAGCGCCTCCCAATCCGACAGCGTCTTCTTCGTCATATCATCCTCCGCATCGTCTGCGCGCCACGCTACCATCATGCGGTGACGCGGCGCGATACAGCCTTAGGATAATTTGATCGGCAAGGCGATGATAGACGTTCAGCGATGCGCGGCCCAGGGCACGAAGCGCCGCTCGATCAGCCGCGCCAGGATCTCCAGCAGGAAGGCAATCGCGGCAATAACAATGATCCCACCGATGACAATATCGGTCACAAGAAACTGCGCGGCAGACTGGATCATGAAGCCGAGGCCCTGGCTTGCCGCAACGAGCTCGGCCGCGACCACCGTCGACCAGCCAGCGCCCAGCGCAATGCGCGTACCCGTCAGGATGGACGGAATGGCGCCCGGAAGAATGACATGCAGCAGCACCTGCAGCCGGCTCGCCCCGAAGGAGCGGGCAGCGTTGACGAAATCGCCGGGAGCGGATTTGACGCCTGCTGCCGTCGACAGGATGATCGGCGGCAGCATGGCAAGCGAGATGACGGTAACCTTCGAGGCCTCGCCGATGCCGACCCAGATGATGATCAGCGGCAGATAGGCAAGCGGCGGCAGGGGTCGCAGGAATTCGACGATCGGATCAAGGATGCCCTTGCAGATGCGGCTGGTGGCGATCGCAAGACCTGCCGGCACACCGATGATGAGCGAAACGGCGAGCGCTGCAAAGATGCGCAGCAGGCTTGCGAGCGTATGTTCGGCAAGCGTGGAATCGACGAAACCGTTGATCGCGACATTGGCGAGCGATTTCGCCACGACAAGCGGCGACGGCAGGAAGACCGGCGAGACTGCGCCATAGGCCGAAGCAAGGCTCCAGCCGGCGATAATGACGACGATGGTTGCAAGCGAGATCGGCAGCGTACCACGGCGTTTCGGCCGCGCCTCTACCGGCTGATCCGACACTGCGGCTGTGAGTGTTTCCGCCTCGACGCTCATGCAGCAATCTCCTCTTCATCCGCGTGGATGAGTGCGGTCAGTTCGTCATGCAGATTTTTAAACGCGGTGAGCGACTTGATCTCCTTGACGCTTCTGCCGTCGAGCAACGCCTTGCCAAACTCGGTCCTGATGTCGGCGACGATGCGGCCGGGATTGGGCGCCAGCACGATGACGCGTGTCGCAAGCAACAGGGCCTCGTCAATGCTGTGGGTGATCAGCAGGGCACCGGTTTTGCTTTCCGCCCAGACATCCAGCAGGAATTTCTGCATGCGGCTGCGTGTCAGCGCGTCGAGCGCACCGAGCGGTTCATCAAGCAACAGGAAGCGAGGGCCGGAGGCGAGCGCGCGGGCGATGCCGACGCGCTGGCGCATGCCGCCTGAGAGTTCCCAGATATTCTTGTGACCGGCGCCATCAAGGCCGACCTTCACCAGCAGTTCTTCCGCGCGGCGCTGCCTATCGCCCTTCGGGATGCCCTGAAGCTTCAATGGAAAGGCCACATTGCCGGCGGCGGTCAGCCAGGGATAGAGCGCGTCGTCCTGAAACACCACGGCCCGGTCTACGCCCGGCCCGTCGATCTCTTTGCCGTCGACCAACACGCGCCCCTCGCTCGGCTCAGTGAAGCCTGCAGCAATATTGAGAAGGCTGGTCTTGCCGGAACCCGAACGGCCGATGACCACCACGAACTCATCGGAGGCAATATGCAGGTTGATGCCATCGAGCACACGTCTCTTCCGACGACTGCCTGCCTCGGCATAATCGAGCGATAGGGACTGCAGTGAAAGTATGCTCATGGGCATCACCTGTTTTAAGAAAAACCGGCGCAGCCGAAGCCGCGCCGGGACCCTTGGGAGGATCAAAGACCTGCTTTGGCTGCTTCCTTGACCCAGTGGTCGGAAACATAGGGGCTGTAGTCCTTCAGAACGCCAGGAATCTTGCCCTGCTCCAGAAGGAAGGCCGAGGTTTCGGCAACAGCCTTCGTCGTACCGCCACCGAGGAGATCTGCGCTCGCCTGTTCCTTCAGGCTCGGGAAAGTGTAGCCCTTGAGAAGAGTCGGCACTTCATCGGTCTTGGCGCCGGTGAGCTTGGCAATCTTCTCAGCTTCTGGTGATTTCGCATTCCAGCTATCCGGATTGGCGAGATAAGAAGCGTAAGCCGCACCCGTGACCTTCACGAAGCCGGTGACAACGTCAGGATGGGCCTCGGCAAATTTCTTGCTGACGATCCAGGCATCGAAAGTCGGGCCGCCCCACTTGGCGACATCGGCCGAAGTGGCAAGCACGCTGCCGCTCTTCTTGAGCTGCGCCAGGACCGGATCCCAGACATAGGCGCCGTCGATGTCACCGCGTTCCCAGGCGGCGGCGATTTCCGGCGGACGCAGGTTGAGGATCTGCACCGACTTCGGATCGACTTTCCAGTGCTTCAGCGCCGTCAGCAGACTGTAGTGCGCTGTCGAGACGAAGGGGGTGGCGATCTTCTTGCCCTTGAGGTCCTCGGGCTTGGTGATGTTCTTGACAGCGAGCGCTTCGGCGTCGCTGATGAGACCGACCACGTAGATCGTCTCGATCGGCAATTCGCGGCTGGCTGCGGCCGCAAGCGGCGACGAGCCGACATAGCCGATGTCGATGGAGCCGGAGGCGATGGCAGCGATGACATCAGCGCCGCCATCGAATTTCTGCCAGTTGATCTTCGCCCCGGTCACCTTCTCATAGGTGCCATCGGCCTGCGGGACGCGCGAAGGCTCGACGATTGGCTGATAGCCGATATTGAGCGTGACGTCGGCGGCATCGGCTGCATAGGTGGTCAAGGCCATGACAGCGGCAGCGGCCGTGCCCAGAAGGTTGCGTCGGTTGATTTTCATATCCCTCTCCCGCAATGTTCAAAATCATTCCGCCCCGGGAATGTGAATAGATCATTGTAAAATTCATAGATTTTATAGAGATAGAAAATTCCTGTAATCGGGCATGAGAGATAATTTGCTTCTAAATAATGAGAGAGAAACGGTGGTTTCCCGATCCGCCCGGTAATTCCACCAAATAACCGACTGACATCTCAGGACAGTATTGATGAAGAAAATGCAGATCTACGCCTTCGACATGAACTGCGTCGGACACATAAATCACGGCATGTGGGCGCATCCCCGGGATCGTTCGGTCAACTATACCGATCTCGATTACTGGGCGGATTTTGCGCGCACGGCCGAACGCGGCAAGCTCGACGGCATTTTTCTGGCCGATATTGTCGGCGTCTACGATGTCTACAAGAACAGTCCCGCCCCGGTCATCGAAACGGGTGCGCAGATCCCGGTCAACGACCCGCTGATGCCGATTTCGGCGATGGCCTATGTCACGAAGCATCTTGGCTTCGGCGTGACCGTCAATACGACCTATGAGCCTCCCTTCCTTCTCGCGCGGCGCATGTCGACGCTAGACCATCTGACGAAGGGCCGCATCGGCTGGAATATCGTCACCGGCTATCTCGACAGCGCTGCCCGCAGCATGGGATTCGACAAGCTGCCGGAGCATGATGCGCGCTATGACGCCGCCGAGGAATATCTCGAAATCCTCTACAAGCTCTGGGAGGGAAGCTGGGACGACGGCGCGGTGCTGCGCGACAGGGAACGCGGCATCTTCACCGATGCGTCGAAGGTCCGCGCCGTCAGCCATCAGGGCCAATATTATAAGATGGAGGGAATCCACTTGGCGGAGCCCTCCCCGCAGCGCACGCCGCTTCTCTTCCAGGCCGGCGCTTCGGCGCGCGGACAGGATTTCGCCGCCCGTCATGCCGAATGCGTCTTCATCGCCGGACCGACGCCGCAATCGGCGCGCCCGACGGTCGATGCCCTGCGCTCCAAGACACAAGCGAATGGTCGCGGCGCGGATGCAATCAAGATCCTGAGCCTCATAACCGTCGTCGTCGGAAAGACCGAAGCCCAAGCGCAGGAAAAGCTTGAGGACTATCGCCGGCATGCAAGCGTCGAGGCCTCGCTGGCGCATTACTCCGCCTCGGTCGGAGTCGATTTTTCGAAATACGGCCTTGATGAAGTGATCGACCAGAGCTCGACCAATGCCAATCAGTCGGCCCTAGCGGCGATCACCAAGCAGGCGGCAAAGCCGGTGACGAAGCGACAGATCATCGACCAGATGGTGCTCGGCAGCCGCATGAAGCCGATCGTCGGCTCGCCAGAGCAGATTGCCAACGTCCTGCAACGCTGGATCGAGGAGGGCGACATCGATGGTTTCAATCTGGCGCGCACGGTGGCGCCGGAAAGCCTCAATGATTTCGTCGATCTCGTCGTGCCGGTCCTGCAGGAGCGCGGCCTCTTCAAGGCTGATTATGCGGAAGGACCGCTGCGGCGGAAGCTGTTCGGCGGAAATGGCCGACTGTCTGCCAGCCATCCCGCCGCTCGCTTCAGGCGCTAGATCTCAGCGGTGATCCAGACGGGCGACCAGCCGGTCGCCCAGCCACTGGATGCCGCAGACGAGTACGATGAGCACGGCGACGACTGCGATCATCACATTGGTCTCGAAACGCTGGTAGCCATAGCGAATGGCGAGGTCGCCGAGACCGCCGGCACCGATAGCGCCGGCCATGGCCGATGCACCGATCAGCGTCACCAGCGTGACGGTAAAGCCGGCGACGATGCCCGGCAGGGCTTCGGGAACGAGAACCTCGCGGATGATCGTCCAGCGATTGCCGCCCATGGCGCGCACGGCGTCGATCAGCCCACGATCCACCTCCCGTAACGAGACCTCGGCGATACGGGCATAATAGGGTGTCGCGGCAATAGCGAGCGGAACGATAGCCGCCCAGGTGCCGATCGCCGTGCCGACGATCAGGCGCGTCAGCGGGATCAGCGCCACCAGAAGGATAATGAAGGGTACCGAACGGAAGCCGTTGATAACCCCGCCGAGAATGCGGTTGATCGCGAGGTTTTCGGCAATGCCGCCGCGGTTGGTCAGCACCAGCGCCAGTCCGAGCGGCAGGCCTGCAACCAGCGAAATCAATCCGGATGTCGCCGTCATCAGCACCGTCTCCCAGAGGGAGCGCAGCAACAGATTAATCATGATCGGTGTCATAACCAAGCACCTCCACCCGGGCGGACCGGGCCTTCAGAAATTGTTCGACCTTTTCTGCAAGCGCGGGATCGCGCGCAGGAACGGCAATGAAGAACCGCGCCACCGGCTGGTTCTGGATATGATCGATGCCACCGTGAACGAGGCGGAAGGAGTGCGGCAGCGCTGACGAAAGATCGGCAAAGAGAGCACCTTGCGCTTCCGGCCCGGCGAGATCGACGCTCAGGATCACTTCCGTGCCGCCGGAATGCGACAGCCGCGCGGCGATATGTTCGGGAAGCTGCGGGCGGATACCGCCGAGCAGGCTTTTGGTGATCGCTGCCTGCGGATCTGCGAAGATCGACCAGACCTGTCCCTCCTCCACGATGCGGCCCGCATCGATGACGGCAACGCGATCGGCAATGCCGCGAACGACTTCCATTTCATGGGTGATCAGCAGAATCGTAAGTCCAAGCTTACGATTGATGTCCTTCAGCAGAGCCAGGATGGATCGCGTCGTCTCCGGGTCGAGCGCGGAGGTCGCCTCGTCGGACAGCAACAGAGCGGGGCGAGCGGCAAGTGCGCGGGCGATGCCGACGCGCTGCTTCTGGCCGCCTGAGAGCGAAGATGGATAAGCCGTAGCCTTGTCGGATAAGCCGACCAGTTCCAGAAGCTCCTGCGCCCGCTTCAGCCGTTCGGCCTTGCCGACGCCTTCGATCTTCAGCGGCAAGGCGACATTATCCTCGACGGTCTTGGCCGACAGAAGATTGAAATGCTGGAAGATCATGCCGATGCGACGGCGCAATGGCTGCAGCTCCTGCTCGGCGAGACCTGCAATGTTGCGGCCCTCGATGACGATCTCGCCACTGTCGGCGCGCTCGAGACCGTTGAGACAACGGATCAGCGTCGACTTGCCGGCGCCGCTGCGGCCGATGATGCCGAGAATTTCACCCTTCTTCACGGTCAGCGAAACACCGTCGAGTGCGGCTGTCGCGCCGAACTTGCGCTTGACATCTCTCAGACGCACGACCTCTTCGGCGTCGATGCGAGGCGTCTCTATCCCTGAGGCTGAGACAATTGAATTCATGATCATTCCTTCACAAACGCTGAAGGCGGCCCCGGCAAAGACCCGGGCCGCCTCAGTTATTGACGCCCTAGAGAGGGCGGCGAAATCAATAGGCGCTGAGCCCAGTACCCTTATACACCTTATCGAATTCGGCCTTGACCGTCTCGTTCTGATAGGAGGAGACGAGAGTCTTCACCCAATCGGCATCCTTGTTGTCTTCCTTCACGGCGATGAAGTTGCGGTAAGGATTGTCGGCGATCGGCTCCTGGGCGACACGCTCTGCCGGGGACAGACCGCTCTTCAGCGCCCAATCGGTGTTGACGACGCCGGCGTCGAGGTCGTCGATCGAACGGCCGACGATGCCGGCATCGAGTTCGCGGATCTCGATATTCTTCGGGTTTTCAGAGACGTCGACGATCGTGGCGAGAATGCCCGTTCCATCCTTCAGCTTGATCAAGCCTTCGTTCTGCAGAACACGCAGAGCACGGCCTTCGTTAGACGGATCATTCGGCACGCCGATCACGGCGCCCTCGGGCAGTTCGGCAACCGACTTGTGCTTCTTGCTGTAGAGGCCGATCGGCCAGACACCGGTATAGCCGACGGAAACGATGTGATAGCCGTGCTGCTTCACCTGGTTGTCCAGATAGGGCTGGTGCTGGAAGGCATTGGCGTCGATTTCGCCCCGCTCCAGCGCCTCGTTCGGCTGGGTGTAGTCGTTGAAGGTGATCGTCTCGATCTTGAGGCCCTTCTTGGCAGCCTCAGCGGTGACGACGCGCCAGACATCCTCATCCTCGCCGCTCATGATGCCGACCTTGATCGACTTGTCTGCAGCAAAGGAAGGAACCGGCCCAGCAAAGGCAATAAGTGCCGCCGCGGAGGCTGCAATAGCGAGGGCCGCGCGGCGCGAAAGCGAAATGGCGCTGATGTTTTTGTTCTTGGTCATTTTTTATCCCGTCTGACTAAATGAGGCCGAGCCCCGAGCAGGCGGATAATTGCAAATGCGCTTGCTGTGAGCGAAGCACGAACGTCCGATGTCCTGTCATCGCCGGGAAAACTCTTGCCGCGTCTTGGATAGTGGCAGGATAAATTTCTACCAAATTGATGGATTAATGTCAGGCTAAAATATGCTTGAATGAAAACGGCGCCTCGGAAGGCGCCGCCGAAAATCAATCCTGAAGCCCGTTTATTCGGCCGCGATCAGCCTTGAGGTTCGCCCCGGAAAGAAGGCTGCAAGTTCGCCTATCACCTCCCCGATGCGCTTGGACAACGGCTCGGAAGACACCTGATAGTCGGTGAAATCGCGGTCCGAGGCATACACGGCGGTCGGCAGCGTGTGAGCCATGAAGAAACCAAAGAGCGGGCGCAGTTGATGCTCGACCATCAGCGCATGACGGTCGCCGCCGCCGGTCGCGGTGATGACGATCGGCTTGGCGCGCAACTCATGCGGGTCGATAAGATCGATCAGATGCTTGAAGAGGCCCGGATAGCTGCCCTTGAAGGTCGGCGCGCCAATGACGAGGACGTCCGCATTGGCGATGTCGGCGATGATTTCCCGGGCGCGATTGTCGAGATCGTCGCGGCGCAACGCCTGGCCGAGCGAGGGACCGACATCCGTCAGGTCGTAGATCGTGTTGTCGAAGCCATATTTTTCGGCGGCGAGGCCGGCGATATTCTCGACCAGCGCAAAGGTCTTCGAGGGACGATTGAAGCTGCCGGCAAGACCGACCAGTTTGGGTGCAGACATATCATTTCCTTCCACTATCGCGCCGTCGATGGCTGCATCATGAGACGGATATTATCCATCAAAATAGTAGATTAAAGGAATGTCGATCCGTCTTGGTCAAAAGCCGGGGAAAATATGTTCGCTCAAACTGGACGCCGCTGATTGCGCTTACCTCGAAATAAAAGGCAGCGGAACGCTTTCCGCTGCCTTTTCTCTTTGCAGACGAGAGAGCCTATGCCGGGCGATGCTTGGGGATACGCGGCAGGAAGATGGTGAGCAGACCGAGTAGCGGCAGGTAAGAGCAGATGCGGTAGACAAACGCGATGCCGTGCGAGTCGGCAAAACCGCCGAGGAAGGCCGCACCGAGACCGCCCGCACCGAATGCGAAACCGAAGAAGACGCCGGCGATCAGGCCGACGCGACCCGGTACCAGCTCCTGCGCAAAGACGACGATGGCCGAGAAGGCCGACGCGAAGATCAGGCCGATGACGACGCTGAGCACGCACGTCCAGAACAGGTTCGCATAGGGCAGCAGCAGCGCGAAGGGGATGACGCCGAGGATCGAGAACCAGATGACGAAGCGTGCGCCGAAACGATCGCCGATCGGCCCTCCGAGGAAGGTGCCTGCGGCAACCGAACCCAGGAAGAGGAAGAGCATGAGCTGCGCCTGCTGCACACCAAGCTGAAAGCGGTCGATGACGTAGAAGGTGAAATAGCTCGAGACACTCGCCATGTAGACGTTCTTCGTCGCCGTCAGCAGCACGAGAATGAGCAGCGCCCAGACGACCTTGTTCTGCGGCAGCGGCAGCGTACGGCTCGGTGCCGCCTTGCTGGCGTTTTGGCGGCGGTGGCTCATATACCAGTTGCCGACCCAGCTCAGGACAACCATGCCGACCATGGCGATACCGGAAAGCCAGGACACGCTGTGCTGGCCGTTCGGCAGCACGATGAAGGCGGCCAGCAGGGGGCCGATCGCCTGACCGGCATTGCCGCCAACCTGGAAAAACGATTGTGCAAAGCCATGGCGACCGCCGGAGGCAAGGCGCGCCACGCGCGAGGATTCCGGATGGAAGACCGCCGAGCCGAAGCCAATCAGGCTTGCGGCAACCAGCAGCAGCTCGAAACTGCCGGCATTGCCAAGCAGGATCAGGCCGCAGAACGTGCTCGCCATGCCGACCGGCAGCGAATAGGGCATCGGCCAGCGATCGGTGACGATGCCGACGAGCGGCTGGAGAAGCGAAGCCGTGACCTGAAAGGTCATGGTCAAAAGACCAATCTGCACGAAATCGAGGTTATAATTGGCCTTGAAGAGCGGATAGAGCGAGGCAAGCAGCGACTGCATGATGTCGTTGAGCATGTGGCAGAAGCTGACTGCCACCAGAATGGACATTGCGGTCTTTTCAAAGCGGGGGGCGCTCTCGGCAACGGATGCCATGGGTCTTCCTCTTGCGCGGCCGGAACGATGCCGGGCGGTCGTCGGGGTTCGTGCGGACTGTTGTTGGGGCGATCGGGGCGTCGGAAGTGAGTTGTCAGCGGCGGTCGCTGAAAAAGCATTTATCGTATGAAGAGAGACGATTACAGCCCAGTTTTGTGCGGATCGGTACGGAGTTCTAAGATTTTCACTGCTGATCCTGCAATTCGGCCACCTCGCGTGCCGATCCGGCACAGGTGATCGGTCCGGGGGTTGGAGCCGGCAGATAATCAGGAGGGCGTTTTTACCGTCAGTCGCATTCGGCGCCAAGAGCAGACCAGGTGATGCTGGTCTTGAAGAACCTGCGATAGCAGGTTGCCGCTCGCCGTTTCATTTCGGTATCGCCACGACAACGCTGAGACCGACCGGATTACGCTGCCGCAGCTCCAATGTGCCTTGATGGGAGTGAACGATGTCTGCAACGATCGACAGACCGAGACCGAAACCGCCTCCAGCGCGAGACTGGTCCGACTTGAAGAAAGGCTCAAGGACCCGCTCTCGAAGCTCCTGCGGAATGCCTGGACCGTCATCCTCGACAATGATCAGCACGGTATCCGGCCGCTCAGCCATCGTCACCTCGACCTTGCCGGCAAATTTAACGGCGTTGTCGCAAAGATTGGTGACCGCGCGCGTGATGGAAAGCGGCCGGCATCTGGCAAGAAGCCGATTCGGCCCGGCGTATTGGACGGCGTGGCCGATATCTGCAAACTCACTGCAGACCGTCTGCAGGATGCTTGCGACGTCGACGAGTTCGATGGTTTCGGTTGCATAGTCGTTTCGAAGATAATTCAGGCTCTCGACGAGCAAGCTCTGGATCCGATCGACGTCGGAGAGTAGGGCGTCCTTCTGACCGCTCTCCCCCATCCGCTCCACACGCAGCTTCAGCCGCGTCAGCGGCGTACGCAGATCATGGCCGATGCCGCGCAGCATGCGGGTGCGGGCTTCGATCATCAGACGGATGCGCCGGCGCATGCCGTTCAATGCCCGGGCTAATGCAACAATCTCCACCGTTCCCTTCTCCTCGAAAACAGGAGAACCGGTGGTGATATCGGAAACCGCTGCCGCATGGGCAATGCGCTGTATGGGTTCGGTGATCGCCCTGATCGCGAATATGAAGAAAAAGCCGATCAATACGAAAAAGGCGACGAAGTAATAGGGGCCGCGTCCCAGGAACGCGCTGCTCAGCATGGAATCCGGGAAACCCGAGGTAATGACGATCGTGCCGTCGTCGACACGGGCGGCAATCACCCGCCGGTCATCGAGGAAGGTCTGCCAGCCGCCGATTGGCGGTTCGTTGTCTGGCGGAAACAGCCGGGCGGCGACGACGTCCAGCAAGCTCTGATGGCTCGAAGACTGTGCAAAGCGGCTCGCGGTCGCCGTCGGCGTGAGTTCGATGTGCCAGCCGGCGCGACGTGCGTTGGCGAGGATGATCTGCCGGTCTTCGGGCGAAGCGGACCCGAGAAGCTCGGCGATGGCGTTCAGCTTTTCGGCGATGTTTTCGAGATCCGGGGCGGCAAGATCTTCCCTCGCCCAGCGCTCCACCGCATCGCCCATAGTGATGATCGTCACCAGCGCCACCAGAATGATGATGGTGATCTGGCCGCGGATCGTCATCGTCACGCGACGCAGGCGTCTAAACATCGGCCTCTTCCACTTGGGCGGTAAAGACGTAACCGCCGAGCCGGACCGTCTTGATGAGGAGCGGATCGCGGGGGTCCATCTCGATCTTCTGCCTGAGCCGGCTGATATGCACGTCGATGCTGCGCTCGATCGGACCGGCAAGCCCGGCATGCGTGACCGCAAGCAGCTGCTCGCGGGTCAGAACCCGGCCGGCGTTGCGGCAAAAGGCCAGAAGCAGGTCGAACTCGTGGGTCGTCATGGCAATCCTGGCCTGGGCCGGATCGTGGACTTGACGCCGGGCCGGATCGATCCGCCAGCCCTCGAAGCGCAAAAGTCTGTGCGCGGGCCTTGCCTCCCGCTGTGCTGACAAGCCCGACCGGCGCAGGAGGCCTTTGATCCGGGCCAGCAGCTCACGCAGAACGAAGGGTTTGGTGACGTAGTCGTCCGCGCCGATCTCCAGCCCGACGATCCTGTCGATGTCGGTGCTCAAGGATGTCAGCATCAGGATCGGGATGCCTCCGCCTGCGCGCAGGCGCCGGCAGAGACTGAGACCATCTTCGCCCGGCAGCATGACATCGAGGACAACGAGATCGAAGGGCATAGCCCGCATCTTCGCGTCCATCGTTGCGCCGTCGCCCGCGAGCTCCACATCCATACCCTGCTCGACAAGACTGTCCCTCAGCATTTCGGCGATCTGACGATCGTCTTCGACAATCAGTATCCTCGGCCGTTCGACAGCCGCTCGTGTGCGCTCATCAACCAATCACGCCACCTCCGTTCTTCCTCTCATCCTTATCATGGCAGGCGAGAGCGTCCCCGCCCGCGATTATGAAGAAATGTTTCTACGGCGCAGAACGGCCACTCAAGCAGAAACAACTCTTAACAACATCCAACACGCGGTGCCGCCCGCACATGGCACTGCTAAGGCGTGGCGCGCTTCCAGGTCGGTCTCGGGGGGATGCGCGCAAAGTCAACCTCGGAGCATTCATGTCTGCCTCTCTAAAACTGACCGCGGATCGGTCCCGGCTGCTTTCCATCGCCGTGGCGTCGCTATTTTTATCGCCCTTTGCCGTACAAGCCGCCGACTTCACAAATGAGGGGCAGGCCGCGCAGGAACCGCCACCGCCGGACCCGGAGCGTTTTGGCCCGGTTCGCCAGGCGTTGCACGATTGGCACGTCGTCGTCGGCGCCGGCGCTGTCTTCAAACCGAAATATGAGGGAAGCGACGAGTTTGAAGTCTCGCCCTTCCCCTTCGTATCGGCCGAACTCTTCGACCGGATCACCATCGATCCAACTGGCATCGGGATTAAAGCCTTCGAAAAGGACGCTTTCCGCTTCGACGTCAATGTCGGCTACGACTCGGGCCGTGATGAAGACGATGCGGACACGCTGCGCGGAATGGGCGACATCGATTTCGGCGCGACGGTCGGCGGCAAGGCCACTTACACGTTCGGGCCTGCGAATATCTTCGTCTCGGTCGACAAGACGATCGGCGGAAGCAAGGGCCTGCTCGCAACCGCCGGCGCGGCAATCTCGCAGCCCCTGTCGGAGCATCTCATCCTCGGCGCCGAAGCCTCCGCCACCTTTGCGGACGATAACTATATGGAAGCCTATTTCGGTGTCGACGCTGGCCAGTCGGCCCGCTCCGGTCATGCTCAGTACAAGGCCGGGGCTGGGATCAAGAGCGTCGATCTCTCCGCTTCCGCCACCTACCTGATTAACGAGAACTGGGTGGTCAGGGGCGAGCAAGGCGTGAGCTTCCTGGTCGGAGACGCTGCAGACAGCCCGATCGTCAAGGAAAAGGTCCAGTCGCAAACCATGCTGATGCTAGGTTACCGGTTCTGACCCCGGTCGGTCAAAGCATCATTGCGAGCTGTCCAAAACCCATGGGGTCGCCGACGCGGCGGCCCTAAACGTCCGGCAATTAAACGAAAATCGCCCAGGGAATGAATTGATGACCTCCTTCACGCCGCTCTCTCGCACGCCCTGCCTGTCGCAGGGCGACCGGCCGTCCCAAAACCCCAGAACGGGTGTCCTGCTATCGATCGTCCTGCTGTCTGCGACCGCCGGGCTCCCGATCCACGGTCTCGCCGCTGACATGGAGGGGCCGAAAGTGTCGGTTATCGCTGCGAGAGCCCAGGTTCTCGAACAGAGCGTTTCCGTCGTCGGCACGGTCGTCGCGCGGGAAACGACGCTGGTCAACACCGATCTCTCCGGAGCCCGGATAGTCTCGATCGCCGCCGAAGAAGGCGATCTCGTCAGCCGCGGACAGGTGCTTGCGACATTGGATACGTCGAGGATCGATGTCGAGCTTATGCAAAACGACGCGCAGGCGGCGAGCGCAGCAGCTCAACTCGGGCAGGCCTCAAGCGCACTCGACAATGCCTTGATTTCGCAGGAGGAGGCCGAGGCCGATCTTACGCGCGCGCAAAAGCTCGTTCCCAAGGGGTTGATGTCGCAAGAAGCACTCGAACAGCGACAAAAGGCGCTCGCGCGCGCAGAGGTGAGCGTGCGGGCCAGCAGGCAGGCCGTCCAATCGGGAGAAGCTGCCGTCAAGACCGTCGCTGCGGCGCGCAAGGATATTGAATTGCGACTGAGCTATGCGACGATTGTGGCGCCGGTGGCAGGCCGGATCATCAACCGGTCCGCCAAGGTCGGCGCGACCGCCTCCTCATCCAGCGAGCAGCTCTTCATCATCGCCAATGACGACCAGTTCGAACTGGAAGCAGAAATCCCACAGGCTCAGTTCGATGTCGTGCTCGTCGGCGCCGTCGTTCATGTTTTGCTCGGTGAGGATCATGACGGTTTGACAAGCGCCGTCCGCTTCGTCGCACCGGCGCTCGCCGACCGGACACGGCTCGGACGCGCACGGATCACTCTGCCCCGTGGATTGACGGCCCCAATTGGCGCCTTTGCCTCGGCGCGCATCGAGATCGGAAGCAGCAAAGGCATATTCCTGCCCGCCTCGGCGATTGCCAGCTCCGGTGAGGAACCATCGATCAAGATCCTTAAGGACAATCGCATCGAACGAAAGCTGGTTTCGCTCGGTTTTCGCCAGGCCGGTTTCGTTGAGATCCGCTCCGGCGTCGACGAAGGCGACCTGGTGGTGACGAAGTCGGGTGGCTTCATGGAGGCCGGCGACCAGGCGGTCCCGGTCATGGTGCAAGCCGATGCAAGCCCGGTCTCTGAAGGCAACTGAGGTCATCCGATGAACATCTCCGCATGGGCGATCCGCACCCCGCTGCCCGTCATCCTCCTGTTCGTCATCCTCACCGGCCTCGGGCTGAAGAGCTATGGAACGCTGCCGATCACCTATTTTCCGGCCATCAATGTGCCGACGGTCGGCGTGACCGTCGAAGAACCCGCGGCTGCACCCGATCAGATCGAAATCCAGATCACCAGGCTCGTCGAGGACAGCGTCGCGACCCTTTCCGATATCAAGCACATCAGTTCGACGATTTCCGAAGGTCGATCGGAGACCACGGTCGAGTTTGAAATCGGCGTGCCGGTCGACCGGGCCGTCTCCGACGTCAGGGACGCGGTCACGAAGATCCGCGATCGCCTGCCTGCCGCCATCGATGAACCGGTCATCAATAGGATCGAATCCGAAAACCAGCCTGTCGTCACCTATTCGGCCCATAACGGCTCGATGTCGGCGGAAGATCTGTCCTTTTTCATCAACGACGTCGTCGTGAGAAAGCTCCAGGGGTTGGCCGGATTTGGCCGCGTCGAGCTCGTCGGCACCGTCAACCGCGAAATCCATGTTCTCCTGAAGGCGGATAGGCTCGCCCCTCTCGCCCTGACGGCGGCCTCGGTCAGCGATCAGATCGCCGCAAGCCAGTTCAATCTGCCGTCTGGGCGGGGCAATGTCGACGCGCAGGACATGACGGTGGCAACAAAGGCAGCCGTTACAACCCTCGACGAACTCAGGGCCATTCGTCTTGCCTTGCCGCAGGGAAAGAGCGTCTCGGTCTCCGATGTCGCCACGGTTGCAGACACGAGGGAGAAACGACAGGATTTCGCGCGCCTCGACGGCGAGCCGGCGATCGGCTTTACGGTCTACAAGGCGACGGGTGCTGGAGACGTCGACGTTGCCGAAAAAGTTGCCACGGCTCTTGAGGAAATAGCCGGTTCGAGGCCCGGAACGCAGTTCAAAATCGTCGACGACAGCGTCACGCTGACACTCGCAAACTTCCTGTCTGCCCGCAGCACGCTGATCGAGGGGGCGATCCTTGCCGTGCTCGTCGTCTTCCTCTTCCTGCGCGACTGGCGCGCCACGCTCATTGCCGCCATCAGCCTGCCACTTTCGGCAATCCCGACCTTCTGGGTGATGGAACTGGCCGGCTTCTCGCTCAACATGCTGAGCCTGCTTGCAATCACGCTGGTGACGGGAATTCTCGTCGACGACTCCATCGTCGAGATCGAAAACATCGTCCGTCACAAGAGCCTCGGCAAAAGCGCCTATAAGGCTGCGATCGACGCGTCAGACGAGATCGGCCTCGCCGTCATTGCGATCTCGGCCGCCATCATTGCCGTCTTCGCCCCTGTCGGCATGATGCCCGGCGAAGTAGGCCAATATTTCCGCCAGTTTGGCCTGACGGTCGCGATTGCCGTCTTCTTCTCGCTCCTCGTCGCGCGCCTGGTAACCCCGCTGATCGCTGCTTATTTTCTGACCTCACCGAGCAAACCGCACGCGGAAGGGCGGCTGGTTGTGCGCTATCGCGCGCTCGTCGGCGTGGCGATCAGATGGCGATGGATCACAGCCGGACTGGCGGCCGGGCTCTTTGCCCTGACGATCCTGCTTGCCGGTTTCCTGCCGACCGCGTTTCTGCCGGCGCAAGATACCGGCCGGATCACGGTGTCGATCGAGCTGCCGCCAGGCTCGACGCTTGCCGACAATGAGGAGGTAAGCGATCTGGTTACCCGTCGTCTCAGGGGGATCGAGGATATCAAGACCGTGTTCGTGCGCGCCGGATCAGGGTCCGACGGCGTACGCGATATCCGCAAGTCGACCATCGTGATGTCCCTTGCAGATCGTAGCCAGCGTAAGCTTCCGCTCGAGCAAATCCAGGAAAAGGCCGAGGTTCTGTTGAAAGCCATTCCCGACCTTCGCTTCGAATTCATCAACGACCGCGGCGGCCGGGATGTGTCGTTCGCAATCCTGAGCGTCAATGGCGAGCAGGCGTCGAGGGCCGCCCGCGCAATGCTGGGCGAAATGCGCTCCAACACGATGTTCGTCAATCCGGCTTCTTCGGAAGCGACGCGCCAGCCAGAACTTGGGGTGGTCGTGTCGCCGGAGCGCGCCGCCGATCTTGGCGTCAGTGCGAGAGAGATCGCGACAGCAATCAGGGTCGCGACCTTGGGAGATTCTGATTCGAGGCTGCCATCATTCAAGGACAACGGCAGATTGATCCCGATCCGCACGCTCGTCGAGGATGCCGGGATAGACCGTTCGGAGAAGCTGCGACAGTTACGGGTCATGACGTCATCGGGAACCCTCGTGCCGCTTGAGGCAGTCGCACGCCTGGAGGAAAGTGAAAGCGCTTCCGTCATCCATCGCATGGAACGCCAGCGTCGGGTTGAAATCGGCGCCGACCTTGCGCCAGGTATCACGCAGGGCGAGGGCATCGCAGCGCTCAGGGACCTGCCCTCCGTCAGGGCGCTGCCGGCGGAGGTCGAAATGCGGGCAACCGGCGATTCCGATTCCAAGGACAGCGTTTTTACGAGTTTTGCTTTCGCCATGATCGCGGGCTTGAGCCTTGTGGTGGTCGTGCTCATCTTGCTCTTCGGCAGCCCGCTCACACCGCTGACGATCGTCACCCCTCTTCCGCTTGCGCTTTCAGGCGTCGTTGCCTCCCTCATCGTCACCGGCTATCCCGTGTCGCTGCCGGTCGTCATCGGGATCCTCATGCTGATGGGCATCGTCGTGAAGAATTCGATCATGCTTGTCGATTTCGCAATCGAGCTCGAGCGTTCGGGCCTGTCACGCATCGAGGCGACCATCGAAGCCTGTGCCGAGCGGCTGCGCCCGATCATTATGACGACATTGGCGATGGTGGCCGGCATGGTGCCGGCGGCATTCGGCCACGAAATCGGTGGCGAGTTCAGAGCACCTATGGCGGTGGCGGTCATCGGCGGACTGATGGTTTCAACGGTTCTTTCGCTCGTCGTTGTTCCCGCAAGCCATGTCCTAATCGCCGATCTCGGCGATGCGATCAAACGCCTGGCACGGAAGATACCGGGTGGCGAAGCTGCCGCTGATAGCTCAGGCGGCGCCTTCATCGAAGGCCCCGACAGTTTGCGCGGGTAGTGCTGTTGGATGATCTGAAAGCTAGGATTCATGGGTGCCTCGGGATCGATGGCCAATAGCGGATGGCGTTGGACGCATCATCTACCCTCAAATTCCGAGCACCTCAGCCGACCGATATCGGGCTAGGCACGGATGCGGCGATTTACGCCGCATCGAGCGCCAGGGTGAGATCGGCAATAAGGTCGTCTGGATGTTCGATGCCGATCGACAGCCTGATCGTTGCATCAAGGACACCGATACGCTGGCGCACCTCGGCCGGCACGCCGGAATGCGTCATCGTCGCCGGATGCGATGCCAGGGATTCCGTTCCTCCGAGGCTGACGGCAAGCTTGAAGATTTTCAACGTGTTCAGGAACCGGAACGAGGCCGGTTGGCCGCCCTTGATATCGAAGGAAAATGTCGAACCGGCGCCGCTGCACTGGGCCGCGAATGTTCTGCCGACGGCGGAATCGGGATCGCTGTATGGCAGGTGGTGGATCGTCTCGACCTTGGGATGCTGCCTCAGGAAATCCGCCACCGCCTTCGCGTTGCTGTTGGCCCGTTCCATGCGGATCTGCAACGTTTCGAGTGAACGCCCGAGCATCCAGCATGAATGCGGATCGAGCTGCGTGCCGATAGCGCCGCGAAGCGCCTTCACCTGCTTGATGAGCGCCCGGTTGCCGAGTGCCGCCCCGGCGATCAGATCCGAATGGCCGCCGACATATTTGGTCAGGGAATAGAGGGAAATGTCCGCACCATGCCCGATCGGGCGCTGGAAAACCGGGCCGAGCAGAGTGTTGTCGCAGGCGACAATAGGCGTATGGCCCTGCTTCTGACCAATCGCATCGGCAATCCGCCGGATCATTGCGATGTCGACAAGGCTATTGGTCGGGTTTGCGGGCGTCTCGATGAGGATGACCGAGACATTGCCCTTGGCCATTGCTTCCTCGGCCGCGGCCCTTACCGAGACTTCGCTGACGCCATCGGCAAAACCGACGGCGGAAACGCCAAAATTGAGGAAGGTCTTGGCAAGTAATGTTTCCGTCCCGCCATAGAGCGGCTGTGAGTGGAGGATGGCATCTCCCGGACGGACGAAGGCAAGCAGGACCGTCGCGATGGCGGACATTCCCGATGAAAACACCGCGCCGCTCTCGGCTTGCTCGTAGACCGCCAGACGATCTTCGATGATCTCGCTGTTTGGATGATTGAAGCGCGAATAGACAAGGCCCGCGCCCTTACCTTCCGGCGGCTCCTTCCGACCCGAAACGTAATCGAAGAAATCGCGACCGTCTTCGGCGGAGTTGAAAACGAACGTGGACGTCAGGAAGACAGGCGGCTTGACCGCGCCTTCGGAGAGTTCGGGATCATACCCGTAGTTCAGCATCTGGGTTTCCGGATGCAGGGGATGATTGCCGATATGGGTTCTTGGAGGATGCGGTGCAGTCATGAAACGTCTCCCTCAATTAGCGGCTTCCGGCATCAATGTGCCCGCGCCTCACTAATATCTGGAGCGCTGCGGCGGCAGAGGAACACCCTTTGCAGATGGCCAGGCAAATTTGCTGAATAGGCTGGCTGGCTGGTGGAGTTGCGATACTGCAATTTCTTCGAAGGATGATCAACGTCAGCTCGCGCAGGCATCTCGGCAACGCGCTAAGGTTTCACGCTGTCGGGATGGGCGGCCTGAAAAGCTGGCAGTCTGCAGCACTTGCCATCAATATCGGTGATGCGCGTGAAGTCAGTTACGTCCACTCCCCAGCGGCGGGCATTGTAGACCTGGGGAACAAGACATAGGTCCGCCATCGTCGGTGTATCGCCGAAGCTGAACTCTCCATCGGCTCCGTCAATCATGGCTTCGAGCTTGCGAAGGCCATCCGTGATGAAATGCTTCATCCATTCCTCGCGGGCGCCGGTCTTGTCCGTTACGGTCATGAGATGCGCCACGACATGCGTGTTGCATATCGGATGTATGTCCATGGCGACCGCGTATGCGAAGGCGCGCACTTTCTGGCGATCGGCAATATCGGCTGGCAGTAGTCCGCATTCCGGCCGAAGCTCGGCCAGATACTCGATGATTGCCAGCGACTGGGTCAGAGTTTTCCCGTCGATCACCAATGTCGGCACGAACCCCTGCGGGTTGAGCGTCAGATATTCCGGCTTCTTGTGCGCTCCCTCCAACAAGTTGATGGACACTGTTTTGTAGTCGATCGCCAAGAGATTGAGCGCGATACGGACGCGATAGCTCGCCGATGACCTCCAGTAGTCGTAAAGAACGACCTCGTTCATCGCGGGCCAGCCTCCTTATATTTTTCGACCGTCTGCTCGATCGCCCCAAAGATCGAATGGCCGGCATCATCCTTCATCTCGATGCGAACCTGGTCCCCGAACTGCATGAATGGAGTCTTCGGCGACCCGGTTTTGATCGTCTCAATCATCCGTATCTCGGCGATGCATGAGTAGCCGTCCCCTCCGTCTTCGATGGGCTTGCCTGCTCCGCCGTCGAGCTTGTTGGAAACCGTTCCCGAACCGATAATCGTTCCAGCCGCCAGATTGCGGGTTCTGGCGGCATGGGCGATGAGTTGGCCAAAATCAAACGTCATGTCGACGCCGGCGTTCGCCTTGCCGAATGCCTTTCCGTTCACGCTCACAAGCAGCGGCAGGCACAGCTTGCCGCCATCCCACGCCTCTCCGAGCTCGTCCGGCGTCACCGCGACCGGAGAAAATGCCGATGCCGGCTTGGACTGGAAGAAACCAAATCCCTTGGCCAGCTCGTCCGGTATGAGACCGCGCAGGGACACGTCGTTGGCGAGCATTACCAGACGGATGGCATCGCGCGCAGCTTCCGGACCAGAACCCATGGCAACGTCGCCGGCGATGATGGCAATTTCGCCCTCCAGGTCGATCCCATAAGCTTCGTCAGCCACCACGATCGGGTCTCGCGGCCCGAGGAACCCGTCCGAACCACCTTGATACATCAGCGGATCGGTCCAGAAGCTCGCCGGCATCTCGGCACCCCGCGCCCTGCGGACCAGTTCAACATGGTTGAGATAAGCCGAACCGTCGGCCCATTGATATGCCCGCGGCAAGGGCGATGTGGCGTCGTGTTCGCGAAAGCGGATCGTCGGCTGGGCTCCTGTCTCGATACCTTCGGCAATCTGCGCGAGCCTCGGAGCAACGTGCTCCCAGTCATCGAGAGCCGCCTGCAATGTGCGGGCAATGTGACCGACTTCGGAACAACGGGTAAGGTCGCGGGAAACGATGACGAGCCGGCCGTCTCTCGTGGAGTCTTTCAACGTCGCAAGTTTCATGTCCCATTCCCGTGCCAAAGGATGCTTGGCCGATCTTCACCTGATGCCATCACTTGATACCGGGGGTCCCGTCGAACTTGCGTTCCAGGCCGTCCCAGCACTCCAGGTAGTTGTCCTGCAGCGTTTCAAGCTCGGCTGCGTATTTCGTCAATTGCTGGGGGTACCGGGTCTCGAACATGAAAGCCATGGTGTCATCCAGCTTCACCGGTTTGAGCTCGGAATTGGATGCCTTTTCGAAGGCGAGCGCGTCCGGCCCGTGGGCAAGCATCATGTTATGCAGGCTCATGCCGCCGGGGACAAAGCCCTCCTCCTTGGCGTCATACTGGCCATGGATCAGGCCCATGAACTCGCTCATGATGTTACGGTGGTACCAGGGCGGGCGGAAAGTGTGCTCGGCGACCAGCCAGCGGGGCGGAAAGATCACAAAATCGACATTCGCCGTGCCCGCATCTTCGGTGGGCGCAGTCAGCACCGAAAAAATCGACGGATCGGGATGATCAAAGCGGATCGCGCCGACGGGAGCAAACGTCCGCAAATCGTATTTGAAGGGGGCGTAGTTGCCGTGCCAGGCCACCACATCGAGGGGCGAGTGGCCGATATCCGTGACATAGAATTTGCCGCACCACTTCACATGAACGCGACAAGGCCTTTCCTTGTCCTCGAAAGCGGCGACAGGAGTCTTGAAGTCGCGTGGGTTCGCCAGACAGTTCGCGCCGATCGGTCCGCGATCCGGCAGCGTGAATTTCGCGCCGTAGTTCTCGCATATATATCCGCGCCAGACGGTCTGCTCGCCGTTGCGCAGGACCTTGAACATCATGCCGCGGGGGATGAGGCATATTTCCAGGGGCTCCACGTCCATGATGCCCATTTCGGTGAACACCCTGACGGCGCCGAGCTGCGGCACGATCAGCAGTTCACCATCGGCGTTGAAGAAGTAATCTTCGATCATATCGTCATTGAAGACGTAGGCGTGGGCTGACATGCCCACCTGGGTCGTGACATCGCCCGCCGTCGTCATTGTCCGCACACCCTGAAGAAACGTCAGCTTCTCGGTGGGTGTGGGAACGGGATTCCAGCGAAGCTGTCCCAGGGGAAGCGAATGCTCGTCCAGACAAGGTGCAGTCTTCCAGTGCGGATAGGAAGCGTTTGAGAAGCGGCTCGTGTGACGCACGCTCGGGCGGATGCGATAGAGCCAGGACCTTTCGTTCGTCCCGCGCGGGGCGGTGAACGGTGAACCGGAAAGCTGCTCCGCGTAGAGACCATAGTTGCATTTCTGGGGGCTGTTCTGGCCTTGTGGAAGAGCGCCCGGGAGTGACTCCGTCTCGAAGTCATTGCCGAAGCCCGGCATATACTTCAGTCTGTTTGCCGTCGTGGCTTCGCCGTCTGACGGCTGGATCGATGTCTGGTCCATGCTCAACTCCTCCCCGGAAACTCTGAGGCACCGCGCGTCTTCAGACGCGCGAGCTGACCCCGAGAGTTTACTCCGCCGCAGTACCGATAACACCACGCTTGATCTGATCGGCCTCGATCGACTCGAAGAGAGCACGGAAATTGCCTTCGCCGAAGCCCTCGTCGCCCTTGCGCTGGATGAATTCGAAGAAGATCGGGCCAATGACGGTCTTGGAGAAGATCTGCAGCAGGATTTTCGTCATGCCGCCATTCACCACGCCTTCGCCATCGATGAGGATGCCGTGCTTCTTCATGCGTTCGACAGGTTCGCTATGGCTGTTCACGCGTTCATAGGACATGTCGTAATAGGTTTCCGGCGGTCCCGGCATGAAACGCAGACTGTTATCGGCAAGTCTGTCAGTTGCCTCGTAGATATCCTCCGTTCCAACGGCAATATGCTGGATGCCCTCGCCTCTGTACTTCTTCAGATATTCTTCGATCTGGCTGGTGTCATCCTTCGATTCATTCAGCGGAATGCGGATCTTGCCGCAGGGCGACGTGATGGCGCGGCTTACCAGACCGGTGATGCGTCCATCGATATCGAAGAAGTGGATCTGCTTGAAATTGAACAGATTGCGGTAAAAATCCCACCACTTGTCCATATTGCCGCGGAAAACGTTGTGGGTGAGATGGTCGAGATAATAAAAACCGATCCCCTGGGGATGCGGGTTGGACTCGCCAAGCCAATCGAACTCGGCATCGTAGGCTGATCCCTTCGCACCATAGGTTTCGATGAAATAGAGCAGCGAGCCGCCAATGCCGACGATTGCCGGGACATCGAGCGCCTTGTCAGGCCCTTCATACGGGATGGCGCCTTTCGACACTGCGTGATCGAAGGCGTGTCTGGCGTCGACGACGCGCCATGCCATCGACGGGGCGCAGGGACCATGGGCTGCGACGAAACGAGCGGCATGACTGCCGGCTTCGGCGTTCAGGATATAGTTGATGTCCCCCTGGCGCCAGACGGTGATGTCTTTCGTCTTGTGCCTGGCGACTGGGACGTAGCCCATGCGTGTGAAGAGTTCGCGCAGCTTGTCGGGTTCAGGATGGGCGAATTCAACGAACTCGAAGCCGTCGGTGCCGGCCGGGTTGTCGGCGGTAATTTCCGAGGGCGGCGCATCATGCGGAAAAGGGCCCATTTTCTCCTCCTGGAACTGGAGTTTGCTTATGCAAAGTGTGGCCCAAAACGCATGCAAAGTTCTTGCATTCTTTATGCTCCGAGAAGATATTGTGCACGATCTGTGAGGATTTTCGGGATTTTGCGCAATGGATGAACAGCTCGATAAATTGGATTTACGTCTGCTGCAGGAACTTCAAAAGGACGGCCGGTTGACGAACAATGAGTTGGGGGAGCGGATTGCGCTTTCACCCTCGCAATGCTCGCGCCGGCGAACAAGACTGGAAGCTGAGGGATATATTTGCAGCTACCGGGCCTATCTGGATCAGCAGAAGCTGGGTCTGGATATGCTGGTGGTCATATCCGTGACGCTTGCCACCCACAACAGGGACAATGCCCGCAGATTCTCGCAACTGATCAACGGACTGCCGGAAGTTCTCGAAGCCTATGCGCTGACCGGTGAAATGGACTATCACCTGAAGGTAGCGACCCGCGGGCTCGCGGATCTCTCCAAATTCGTCAACGACGTTCTGCTGCCTCATGAGTCTGTGCAGCACGTGAAGACTTCGATCGTGCTCGATACACTGAAGACATTCGAAGGCTTTCCGATACACATGCCGGCTAGCTGGCATGGAGACAGCGCGCGGTGATCTGGCACCAAACGTCAGAGCGGCAGTTCGGTCGAGAATTTCAGCTCCCGCAGCACAAAGCTCGATACGACCGTGCGCACATGCGGGTTGCGCATGAGGTAGCGGGTCATGAAGGCTTCGTAGCTTTCCACGTCCCTCACCCTTATCTTCAGCATGTAATCGAAAGCGCCTGATAAGGCGTAGCATTCCATGATCTCCGGCCGCTCCAACACCACCGAAGCGAAAGACGCTACCGCCTCTTCGTGATGATCCTCCAGCGTTACATGCGCGATGACGCAGAGCTTGAGATCGAGTTTTCCAGGATCGAGCAGTGTCACACGCTTGCGGATGACGCCGTCGGCTTCCAGTTCTTGGATCTTCCGCCAGGCCGAGCTTTGTGACATGCCGGCCTTTTCAGCCAGGTCTGCCAGCGAAAGAGTGCCGTCAGCCTGGACGAGCTGCAGAAGCTTGCGGTGAAAATTCCCAGATTCTTTCATTCTTGGCGTCACATTCGGCAAGATTTTCCATCACTATGCCAATAGCCAGCATGAAAGAAAAGAAAATCCTCCAAACCTGGATCATAATGGCAGGAATAGCGCCGTGCATGGGAGGATCAGCCTATGACCAAGGAAAGCAGCTACACCGCCAAACTGCCCGGCCCGGACGGTTTATATGACTACATGCCTGATGAAGATGCGATCTGGGGTGAGCTCTACCGGCGTCAGATGAAGCTTCTCGCCGAGATGGCCTGCCGCGAATATCTTGATGGCGTCGAAATGCTGGGACTGAAGCCCGACAAGGTGCCGCAGCTTCTCGATGTGAACAGACGTCTGAACGAAACCACCGGCTTCGGGGTTGAAGGCGTGCCGGCGCTCATTCCACCCTCACGTTTTTATGAACTTCTGTCGCAAGGCAAATTCCCGCTCGCAACGTTCCTCCGCCGTCGCGAGCATATCGACTATATCGAGGAACCCGACCTGTTCCATGAGGTTTTCGGCCACTGCCCAATGCTCACCAACCAGAGCTATGCCAATTTCGTACGGCATTTCGGTGAAACTGCCGTCCACCTCGGCAAAGGCTATTCCTGGCATTTGTTCCGCATCTTCTGGTTTACCGTCGAATTCGGTCTGATTAACACACCAAAGGGCCGCCGCTGCTTCGGCGCAGGGATCGTCTCTTCGCCAAGCGAAGCAAAGGCGGCAATGGAAGGCAAGACGTGTGAATTTCGGCCGTTCGATCTGCTGAGCGTGCTGAGGACTCCGTACCGGATCGATATCCTCCAGCCGATCTACTACGTCATCGACAGCTTCACCGATCTTGAAGCGATCGTTGAGCAGGATATCGAAGGCATGATCCTCAAGGCAAAATCGCTGGGTGATTTTGCCCCCACTTTCGAAGCCAAAGCGTCGTGAATCGCTAATGGTATGACGGCTGCGACAATCGAGCTGAGGGCGACAGGCTATTCAGGCTTGGCAAGGCCACCCGAACTACGGCCGGCGCTTGAATGTATGGTCTTGCGTGGGAAATGTGCGGGAGCGAACCTCGCCAGCATAGGCGGCCGCCGCCACCCCGATCCTCTTTCCAAGCTCGTCGTACCGTTTGACGAAGCGCGGTGTGAAGTCGTTGAACAGTCCGAGCATATCGTCCGAAACCAGGATCTGGCCGTCGCAGGCGGCCGACGCACCGATTCCAATCGTTGGAACAGGGATAGCGCTCGTCACCTCGCGGGCAAATGTCTCAACCGTGCCCTCGATGACGACCGCAAAGGCTCCCGAGTTGCAGACGGCCTCCGCGTCACGCCGGATCGTCGCGACTTCTTCGTCGGAATGGCCCACGGATCGGTATCCACCTGCGGTATGAACCTGCTGCGGCATCAAGCCGATGTGGCCAAGAACTGGAACACCACGGGCGGTGAGGAAGGCGATTGTATCGGCCATCTCCTCGCCACCCTCAAGTTTGACCGCGTCGCAGCCGGTTTCCTGTAGAATGCGCACGGCATTGCGATAGGCCAGTTCTTTGGATTCCTGGTAACTGCCGAAGGGCATGTCGACGACGACACAGGATTTGGTGACCCCGCGTATGACCGCCTTGCCGTGCGCGACCATCATGTCGAGCGTCACCGCGACGGTGCTGTCCAGTCCATAGAGAACCATGCCGAGCGAATCTCCGACGAGCAGGAGATCGCAGTGTTCATCGAGCAGCCGCGCCATCGGTGTCGTGTAAGCCGTCAGGCATACGATCGGCGTTCCACCCTTCATCGCCCGGATTCGCGTGGGCGTCAGGCGCTTCGTGGAGTTCGCTGTACTCATTGCGCGTCTCCTGGTCCAGACGTAGCCTTTTTCACAATCACCCGGTTGTCGAGAAGCCTGGTCGTGCCGATCCGGACGAACAATGCGATCACCACCGGGACCTCGATTTTCGCGACATTCTGCAATGTCGAGGCGTCCCTCACAGCGACGACTTCCGGCTTTGCCAGAGGCTCACGGCTGATGAAGCCGGCAAGCTTCGCTTCAAGGACCTGCGGGTCAGTGAGGCCCTGAGCGACAAGGCGCTCCGCTTCGTCCAACGCGCGAGGGACGATGACCGCTGCGCGCCTTTCTTCCTCATTGAGATAGACGTTGCGAGAAGACAGCGCGAGCCCATCCATATCCCGGACTGTCGGCACGGAAACGACGCGCACCGGCAGCGCCAGATCGTCTACCATCCGTTTGATGACAACGACCTGTTGGTAATCCTTCTCGCCGAAATAGGCGTGCTTCGGCTGGACGATATTGAAGAGCTTGCTGACGACAGTGGCCACGCCGGCGAAATGCCCTGGTCGAACGGCGCCTTCGAGCTCGCATCCAAGCTCCGGCACATCAACCACGGTTTTCATCGGGCGTGGGTACATATCCTCGACGCCTGGCACAAAGAGAATGTCAACGCCTGCTTTTTCCAGCATCGTTTTGTCGCGTTCGAGATCACGCGGGTATCGGGTCAGATCCTCCGCCGGGCCGAACTGGAGTGGATTGACGAAGATCGAGGCAACGACGATTTCGTTTTCAGCGCGGGCTCGCGCGACAAGTTTCATATGTCCGGCATGGAGATAACCCATCGTTGGCACGAAGCCGACCGGCCCGCCTTTCGCCTTTGCTTCAGCAAGTGCTGCGCGCATCGCCTCAATGCTCGATAGGACCTGCATGTGCCCTCCCCGGCCACGGTCACGTTGGGGGCGGATACAGAATGCAAGCGGGGTCGCGCGTCAATGCCCCCTGTAGATAAAAACGATTAGATAAGAGCGGTTTTCTTAGCACCTGCTCTTGCCGCCGGGCACAATGAGACGGATTTCTCGCAACTGCGCCAAAGCTGGCGCAAGACGGCCCGCGCCTGTCTCGCCGGCCCCGACAGAACTGCTCAAGCTCGTCTGCCGCCTGCCGTTCGTATGGTTGCACAAATGTTAAGTCTGGAGCGCCCGTACCGGCCCTGTTGACTCGCGCAAGATAAGCTCAACCGGCCAAAGCTCGTGAATCTCCAGTGGCGAACGCCCGGCCAAAAGCTGCAGCACGAGATCGGCGCACCGCGTGCCTGCGGCGCGCATCGACGAGCGGGTCGCCGATAGCGACGGGACCATATTGTCGGCCGTCAAATAGGGAAAAACGTCATCGTGAGCGATAACCGAGACATCGCTGCCGATCTGAAGGCCGAGCGAACGCGCGGCTCGGTAAATGCCGAGCGCGGTCATCATGGACCCGGCGACAAACGCGGTAGGCGGCTTCGGTTGTTCGAGAAATGACCGTGCAAAGCGAAAACCGAGCTCGTCGGTGAAATTGCCGTTGGCAATCAATTGCGGATCGACTTCGATCCCATGGTGCTGCAGCGCGCGGCGATAGCCGATGTCGCGATGCAGCGCATAGGTCGCTCCCTGGCGGCCATTGATCATCGCAATCCTGGTATGACCAAGATCGATCAGATGCGAGGTCGCACGACACACGGCCCCTTCATTGTCGATATCGAGCCACGGGTGCGGCACGTCGATGTCAGACCGGCCATGAACGAGAAACGGCATTCCCAGCTCGTTCAGTAGCGCGATGCGCTGGTCATTGGGTCGAGGCGAGTGAACGATGATCGCATCCACCCGCTGGCTTTCCGCCAGCCGCCTATAAAGTTGCATCTCTGCATCATATTCGGGATTAGCCATCGGAATGACCAGAATGTCGGTGTCTTCCGTGACAAGACGCTCCGCCATGCCGGCCATGAATTCCGCGAAATGGAACTCGCCTGCTCGCCCCATGACAACGCCAATGGCACCGACCCGCCCGGTTTTCAGCCTTACCGCATTGACGTTCGGCCGATAGCCCATTCGCACCGCTTCCTGAACGACACGGGCGCGCGTCACTTCGCTCACCTCGGGATAGCCACTGAGCGCACGGCTGACGGTCGTTGGGGACAGTCCAAGTTGTTTTGCGAACTCTTTGAGTTTCATAGACCGAATTGACTTTCATCGCCTGCGCTGCCGGGGATCTATACCATCGGCGGCGCAATTTCCACATTCTACGCCGTCGACTATATTTTCTCAAATCGATTTCAATTTTAATTGCCCTCTTGTACGCAACCCGAAATCAAAGAAATCGCAATATTCAGGATACTCATTGATTTCAAACAGTATTCTGCATCTGTACACAAGCAACACTGTCGATCGAGCCCCTCTCTTGACATGATATCCGCCTTCTGACAGTTTTTTGCAGCCAAATCGATTTCAATTTGGTCCTTGGGAGGAGAAAATGAAGTTTTGCTTTACAGCGGCCGCGGTTGCGGCCGCGCTCATTGGCGCGACCGTATCGTCCTATGCCGCCGAGATCAGCATCTCGGCGAGTTCCACCGGCAAGAACCTCGATCTGTTCCGCAAGCAGCTCGATGTTTTCGAGAAGACGACTGGCAATAAGGTCAAGATCGTCACCATGCCGTCCTCGTCGACGGAGCAGTTTTCGCAGTATCGTCTCTGGCTTGCAGCCGGCAACACTGATGTCGATGTCTACCAGACGGATGTTATCTGGGCCCCACAGTTGGCCGACCAGTTCGTCGATCTGAAGGATGCCACCAAGGATGTCGTCGGCGACTTCTTCCCGGCAATCGTCGCATCGCAAACCGTGAACGGCCGCCTGGTTGCAATGCCGCTTTATACGGACGCTCCGGCGCTCTTCTATCGCAAGGATCTGCTTGAGAAATACGGCAAGCAGCCGCCGAAAACCTGGGACGAGATGGAGGCAACCGCCAAGGAAATCCAGGAGAAGGAGCGCGCCGCCGGCCAGAAGGATCTCTGGGGTTACGTCTTCCAGGGCAATGCCTATGAAGGCCTGACCTGCAATGCGCTGGAATGGGTCAAGTCCTCGGGTGGCGGCCAGATCATCGAGACCGATGGCACGATTTCCATCAACAATGAAAAGGCTGCGGCAGCTCTCGATCGCGCCAAGGGCTGGATCGGCACGATTTCACCGAGCGGTGTGCTTGCCTATCAGGAAGAAGAATCCCGTGGTGTCTGGCAGACAGGCAACGCGGTCTTCATGCGCAACTGGCCCTATGCCTATGCGCTTGGAAACGGCCCTGACAGTCCGGTCAAGGGCAAGTTCGACGTGACGACCCTTCCGGTTGCCGCCGAAGGCGACAAGCCTTCTTCGGCGCTCGGGGGCTGGAATCTCGCCGTGTCGAAATATTCGAAGAGCCCCGATGCAGCGATCGAACTCGTCAAGTTCCTGACCTCGAAGGATAGCCAGAAGCAGCGCGCCATCGAGCTTTCCAACCTGCCGACGCTGTCGGCGCTCTATGACGACAAGGACATTGCTGCTGCGCAGCCTTTCATGCCGAACTGGAAGCCGATCTTCGAAAATGCAGTGCCGCGCCCGTCGGCTGTTGCGAAGGTCAAATACAACGAGGTTTCCGCGAAGTTCTGGACCGCCGTGCACAACACGCTCTCCGGTAGCGGCTCTGCGGAAGAAAACCTCGAGCTTCTTGAAGCCGATCTGACGACGCTTGAGGGCGGCGCCTGGTGAAAGACCGATACGGCAGCGGCGGACCTTCCGTCGCTGCCGTTCCCGACAACGCCTTTGTCGATCGTCTCATGAAGCGGATACCCCATGAGTGAAGTTGCAGTCTCCCAAAACCTGAGGACGGGCGCTTTCGCCAAGCCCACTTCGTCCGACCTGCGCTCCGAGCGGGTTCGTTCCGCTTGGATGTTTTTGGCGCCGACCCTGTTGATCCTCGCGATCGTTGCCGGCTGGCCGCTGTTTCGCACCATCTACTTCAGCTTCACCAACGCATCGCTGACGAACCTCGGCGATGCGAAGTTTGTGGGCTTCGACAATTACCTCTCCTGGGTCACCCTGAAGAGCGGCCGCACCGTTTACAGGGGACTTCTTGCCGATCCCGCGTGGTGGGGTGCGGTCTGGAATACGGCAAAGTTCACGCTATTGTCCGTGACGATCGAAACCGCGCTCGGCCTCATCGTCGCCCTCGTATTGAATGCCCAGTTCGTTGGGCGTGGCATCGTGCGCGCCGCGATCCTCATTCCCTGGGCGATCCCGACCATTGTCTCGGCCAAGATGTGGGCCTGGATGCTCAACGACCAGTTCGGTATCCTGAACGACATCCTTCTCAGCCTCGGGCTTATCAGCCAGAAGATCGCATGGACCGCAGATCCCGATACCGCGATGATTGCCGTTCTGATCGTCGACGTCTGGAAGACGACACCCTTCATGGCCCTGCTGATCCTGGCCGCTCTGCAGATGGTTCCGGCAGATATTTACGAAGCCGCCAAAATCGACGGGATCAACCCGATTAAGGTATTCTGGCGCCTGACGCTCCCGCTGGTGCGCCCGGCGATCATGGTCGCGGTAATCTTCCGCATGCTCGATGCGATGCGCATCTTCGACCTGATCTACGTGCTGACGCCCAACAACGCCCAGACAAAGACGATGTCGGTCATGGCGCGTGAAAACCTTTTCGACTTCGACAAGTTCGCCTATGGCGCAACAGCCTCGACCGTTCTCTTTCTCATCATCGCGTCGGTCACCGTGCTCTACATTTGGATCGGCCGCGTCAATCTCGGGGGTGGTGAACGCTGATGTTGCTTACAGCCACAAAGAACACCCTCTTCTATCTTCTGGTTGCCGTTATCGTCATCATCGCGGTCTTCCCGTTCTACTACGCGATCCTCACAAGCTTTAAAGCCGGCACAGCCCTCTTCGAGGTCAATTACTGGCCGACTTCGATCTCGCTCGAAAACTATAGAGGTGTGTTGACGACGGGCAGCTTCATACGCAGCCTCGGCAATTCACTGCTCATTGCCTGCCTCGTGGTCGCCGCCTCGCTGCTGCTCGCAGTGACCGCATCCTACGCGCTTGCCCGGGTGCATTTCAGGGGTCGGGCACTCTTGATGCTGACCATCCTGTCCGTGTCGATGTTTCCGCAGATCGCCGTGCTGGCGGGGCTTTTCGAACTCATCCGCTGGATCGGCATCTTCAACACGCCGTTTGCGCTGATCTTCTCCTATATGATCTTCACCCTGCCCTTCACTGTTTGGGTGCTGACCACTTTCATGCGGGATCTGCCGATCGAAATCGAGGAAGCGGCGATCGTCGATGGCGCATCCCCTTGGGTCATCATCACGAAAGTGTTCATGCCGTTGATGTGGCCGGCCTTGGTCACCACCGGCCTGCTCGCTTTCATCACGGCCTGGAATGAATTCCTGTTCGCCCTGACCTTCACATCATCGGATGCCCAACGAACGGTACCGGTGGCAATCGCTCTGCTTTCGGGCGGAAGTCAGTTCGAAATCCCCTGGGGCAACATCATGGCGGCATCGGTCATCGTCACCGTGCCCGTCGTCATCCTTGTTCTGATTTTTCAACGCCGGATTATTTCCGGGCTGACGGCCGGCGGCGTCAAAGGCTGAGGAAAGCGAGATATGGCACAGATTAGGCTCGATAATATCCGCAAGAGCTTCGGCGCATTCGAAGTCATCAAGGGTGTGACCATGGACATCCGTAGGGGCGAGTTCATGGTCTTCGTCGGCCCGTCCGGTTGCGGCAAATCCACCTTGCTGCGACTGATCTCGGGACTGGAGGATATATCTTCCGGCACGCTCTCCTTCGACGGCGAACCCGTCAACCGTCTTTCCCCGTCCAAACGCGGCATCGCGATGGTCTTTCAGTCCTACGCGCTCTATCCGCACATGACGGTCTACGAAAACATGGCCTTCGGCATGAAGCTGTCCGGCCGGACCAGGGAAGAATGCAAGGCACGCGTCGAACAGGCAGCCGGCATGCTTCAGCTTTCGCCCTATCTGGAACGCCTGCCGCGCCAGCTTTCGGGCGGCCAACGCCAGCGCGTGGCTATCGGCCGCGCCATCGTTCGTGACCCGAAGGTCTTCCTGTTCGACGAACCCTTGTCGAACCTGGATGCGGCTCTTCGCGTCGCCACACGGCTGGAGATCGCCAAGCTTCACCGCGGCATGCATGACACGACGATGATCTATGTCACCCACGATCAGGTCGAGGCCATGACACTGGCCGACCGCATCTGCGTGCTGCGCGACGGCGTCGTCGAACAGGTCGGAACACCGATCGAGCTCTACGAGACCCCGAACTCCATTTTCGTCGCCGGTTTCATCGGTTCGCCGAAGATGAATTTCCTCTCCGGACCTTTCGCGGCTCCCTATGACACCCACACAATCGGGGTGCGGGCCGAACATATCGAGTTTAGAGATCAGGATCCTGCCTGGACCGGCACCGTCATCCATTCAGAGATCCTCGGCTCGGACAGCTTCGTCTATCTCGACATCGGCTCGGCCGAACCGCTTACCGTTCGCGAGACCGGCGTATCGAGCCACCAGCCCGGCCAGCAACTGGGCGTGTCGCCGCTCAAGGAGCGCATTCATCGCTTCGACCAATCCGGACGCGCGCTCGAAAGGGTTCCTTTCAAGGGCGCAGCCTGACCACCAACCACATAAACAGGATCTGACCGTTTCCCATCGGCTCCGGTCCGCTATTCGCTGTGAAGGAGCAGAAACGTGTCTATTCGCACCATCGTCTGGGGTGAAAACATCCATGAGACAACCAACGAGATCGTCCGGGGCATCTACCCTGAGGGCATGCACACGACCATTGCCAAGGCGCTGAACACCGACCCGGCGATTTCCGCGACGACCGCCACGCTGCAGGAGCCCGAGCATGGGTTGACGGAGGCCCGGCTTGACGAGACCGACGTCCTGACCTGGTGGGGCCATAAGGATCATGGCGCCGTCTCCGACGAAGTCGTCGAGCGTGTCGCCAAGCGGGTGTGGGAAGGCATGGGCCTGCTCGTGCTGCATTCCGGCCATTTCTCGAAGATCTTCAAGCGTCTGATGGGCACGCCCTGTGCGCTGAAATGGCGCGAGGCGGGTGAACGCGAGCGGCTGTGGACGATCAATCAGCGCCATCCGATCGCTGCCGGTATCGGCGAGCATTTCGAGCTGGAGAACGAAGAGATGTACGGCGAGCAGTTCTCCGTGCCGGAGCCACTGGAAACGGTGTTCATCTCCTGGTTCCAGGGTGGCGAAGTCTTCCGCTCCGGCCTGACCTGGCGCCGCGGTGCCGGCAATATCTTCTATTTCCGCCCCGGCCATGAAACCTACCCGACCTATCACGATGCCAACGTGCAGAAGGTGCTGATCAACGGCGTCAAGTGGGCCTATAACCCCGAGGGTGCATTGAAGAGCATCACCGATGCTCCAAATGTGCCGGTAGAAAAAGCACTGGAGCCGATCGTCGAGCGCGGCCCGAGACTGCACCAGGCCGGCGAAGCCGGTTACCGCTGAGGAGAACAGCAATGCGTCTACTCGTTCTCGGCACAGGCGTCATGGCCAAAAACCAGGTTGCCAACTTCCTTGCCATCGATGGCGTGGAAGTGGTCGGCGCCGTCGATACGGACCGGGCCCGGCTCGATGAGTTCGCCGATCATTTCAGCATTGAAAAACGCTTCAGCACGCTCGACGAAGCAATCGCCTGGGACAAATTCGATGCGGCGACGAATGTGACGCCCGACCGTATCCACCACGCGACCAGCCTCGCGCTGATTGCCGCCGGCAAGCACGTCTTCTGCGAAAAGCCGCTGGCGGAGAATTATGCGCACGCGCTCGAGATGACCGAAGCTGCAGAGGCAGCCGGGGTCATCAACATGGTGAACCTCACCTATCGCAACGTTGCTCCCCTGCAGCGCGCCCGCGAGATGGTGCTATCAGGCGAACTCGGCACCATCCGTCATGTTGAAGCCTCTTACCTGCAGAGCTGGCTGGTTTCGCGTGCCTGGGGCGACTGGCGCACGGAATCGCGCTGGCTGTGGCGCCTGTCCACCGGTCACGGTTCGAACGGCGTGCTCGGCGATGTCGGTATCCATATCCTCGACTTCGCAGCCTATGGCGCTGCGACCGACATCGATCACGTCTTTGCGCGGCTCAAGACCTTCAACAAGGCGCCGGGTGGCCAGATCGGCGAGTATATGCTGGATGCCAATGACAGCTTCACTATGTCGGTCGATTTCGCCAATGGCGCGCTCGGTGTCATCCATGCGACCCGCTGGGCGACCGGCCATTTGAACGAGCTGAAGCTGCGCATCTACGGCGAGAGGGGCAGCCTCGAAGTCACTCATCGTCCGGACGGCTCGGATCTTCGCGGCTGTTTCGGCGACGACATTGAAAGCGCCACCTGGCGTGATATCGAGGTGCCGACGGTGCTGACCAACTATCAGCGCTTTGCCGAAGCGGTCAGGACCGGGAAACAGGACGATCCCACCTTCCGCCATGCCGCCAACCTGCAGAAGGTCATCGACCTCGCGATTGTGTCGGAGAAAGAACGTCGGGAGTTCAATCTGCTGGCTTCCGATAACTTGGAAGGCACGGCCGGCCAGGAGCTTGAAAGCGAGGCGGACGATCAGGGTCCGGCGCTGGCACTCGTTGTCTGACGGCATGGTGAAACATAGAAGGCCCGCGTGATCGGGCCTTCTTCGAGCCAACAGCTCCCTCTGCTTATCCATGGCAGAGGGCGGGCGCTCGCTCCGGATGGCGCAAACGGCACCCACGCGATCTTTGCTTGCCGCGGTATATAACCACGGCAGACAAGGCGGGCTTCCTAAGCGGCCTTAACAGGCGCGCTCACGCCACGATAGGCAATGAGATCCTCGATCGTGATCAGGTGGAGGCCGTGCCGTTCGGCAAACCGCTCGAGATCGGGCAGGCGCGCCATCGTGCCATCGTCATTGGCCACTTCGCAGATGACGCCCGACGGCGACAGGCCGGCAAGCCTAGCGAGATCGACAGCCGCCTCGGTATGGCCGGGGCGAGAAAGCACGCCGTTCGGATGCGCTCGCAGCGGGAAGATATGTCCGGGCCGCGCAAAATCCTCGGGGCGAGAATTCTTACCGATGAGCGCGCGAACCGTCGCGGCGCGGTCAGCCGCGGAAATACCGGTCGTCGTTTCAGGGATATAGTCAACCGACACGGTGAAAGCTGTCTTCAAGAGTTCGGTATTGTTGGGAACCATCTGCGGGATCTGCAGTTCGTCCAGCCGTTCGCCTTCCATTGCGACGCAGATGAGGCCGCGGGCGTAATTCATCATGAAGGCGATTGCCTGCGGAGTGATTGCTTCCGATGCGATGACGAGGTCACCCTCGTTTTCCCTGTCGCGATCGTCGACGACGACCACGATCTCGCCGCGTGCAATTGCGGCGATCCCATCTTCGATTTTAGAAATTGCCATTTCTCTGCCTTTCAAGGGTTAGCCGCAACGCGCGACATCCATGGCCTGTCAAAGGCCACCATTTTCCCTTGGGCGAACAAGCATATGAAACGCCGCGTGCCGAGCGGCGTCCTCTACGTTGCTCTCTTCCATCCGGACTATGACCGTCGGCTCCGGCATCTCACCGGATCTGCTGACCCTTCGCTTTCACGAAGGCGCTCGCGGGCTCCGAGTTGCCTCGATACCGCCGGTGGGGAATTACACCCCGCCCTGAGAACATTTCTTAGATAAATGATGAATGCCTCGTTCGGCAAGAGGTTGGGCGAAAATCACCGCTCGAGAATTGTCTCGTATAGGTGAAAGCACCGTTCCCTATTGTCGAACAAAGCTATGACATGATCAGGCCGCCATCGACATTGATGGTCTGGCCGGTGATATAGGCCGCGTCGTCGCTCGCAAGGAAGGTGACGAGGCCGGCGACATCTTCGCCCGATCCGGCACGCTTCATCGGTATTCCCTCGACCCATTCCTTCATGAGTTCGCCGGGGCCGTAGTTGCCGAGCAGCTTGCCCCATGCCTGGTCGTTATAGGCCCACATGTCGGTTTCGATGATGCCGGGGCAGAACGCGTTGACGGTAATGCCGTTGGTCGCGACTTCCTTGGCAAGGCTCTGGGTAATGCCGACAACGCCCATCTTCGACGCGGCATAATGCGGCGTATAGATGAAGCCGTCGCGTGCCTGGCCGGAGGCGGTGTTGATGATGCGACCGCCGCGGCCATGCTTGCGCATGCGGGCAATCGCTTCCTGGGCGCAGAGGAACACGCCCTTGGTGTTGACCGCCATGACCTTGTCCCACTCGCCCTCAGTCATATCCTCGATGCGGGCAATGGTGATGACACCGGCATTTTGAATGGAGACATCAACGGCGCCGAAGGCCTGTTCGGCAGCGTCATAAAGAGCCTTGACGCTTGCCTTGTCGGTGACGTCGCCAACGAAGGAGATAGCTTTGCCGCCATCGACCTTGATCTGCTCGGCGACGGCATGCACGCTCTCCTCATTGGCGGAGACGACGAGATTGGCGCCCTCGCGCGCAAAGCGTTTGGCAATCGCCGCACCGATGCCGCGGCTTGCGCCGGTAATGACGACAGTCCTGTTTTCGAAGCGTTGCATTCTCTTTTCCTTTCACGGTGCCGGCGAGTGCGGCGCCGATCCAAGAAACCGGCCGCGCTTACCCGCTCACTTAGACTTCAAACGGCTGCAGAAATAATCGCGGCGAATTCCGATGCCTTCAGCGAAGCGCCGCCAACCAGCGCGCCGTCCACATTGCGAATCTTGAAGATCGAAGCCGCATTCGACGCCTTGACCGAGCCGCCATAGAGGATCTTGACTGAATGGCCGTCGTTCCCCAGCCGATCTGCGAGCATCTGCCGGATCGCGGCATGGACCTCCTCGATCTGTTCGTTGGTCGGCACCAATCCGGTTCCTATCGCCCATACGGGCTCATAGGCGACGACGAGATTTGCGCTCGTCGCTGCCTCGGGAATGGATTCTCTCAACTGCTCGCCAACCACTTCGATCGCCCGTCCCTCGTCACGCTCATGTCGCGTTTCACCGACACAGACGATCGCGATCAAGCCCGCTTGGTGAGCGGCAACTGCCTTTGCAAGGACGATTTCATCATCTTCGCCGTGAGACACACGGCGCTCGGAATGTCCGAGGATGACATAACGCGCGCCAATATTGGCGAGCATTTCGGCAGAGACGTCGCCCGTATGGGCACCTGACTGCTGCGCATGACAATCCTGCGCGCCGATGACCAGTTTCGAATCCTTAACCCGCGCCACTGCGCGATCAATCAGCGTGAAGGGCGGGCAGACGACGATATCGCACGTCGCACTGCCCGTTAGTCCCTTCAGCGCCTCGATCTCAGCTTGGGAGGAGATGAGACCGTTCATTTTCCAATTGCCTGCGATCAGCTTGCGCATGGCATCACCAGCAGCAGAAGCCGCCGTCGACGAGCAGATCGACGCCCGTCACGAAGCTCGCGGCATTCGACAGCAGAAAGACAGCCGGACCGACCATCTCGTCGACACTGGCCATTCGCTGCATCGGCGTCTGTTCCTCGAAGAGCTTGGTCTGATGCACCATTTCGGGCCGGGTGTTCATCGGCGTTGCGGTATAGCCCGGCGAGATCGTGTTGACGCGGATGCCGCGCCCGACCCACTCCATGGCGAACGACTTCGACATATGGATCACGCCCGCCTTCGAGGCATTGTAATGGGCCTGGCTCAAACCGCGATTGACGATAACGCCCGACATGGAGGCGATGTTGACGATCGACCCGCGGCCGTTCTTCAACATGGCCCGCGCTTCGGCCTGGCAGGAGAGGAAAACGCCCTTCAGGTTGATGTCCATCAGCGTCTGATACTGATCCTCTTCCATCTCCTCGGCGGGATTGGCATTGGCGATACCGGCGGCATTGACAGCAAGCGAGAGCGCACCGAGATCGGCTTCGGTGCGGGCGACGGCATCCGCCAGAGACGACTTGCTGGTCACATCGGCTGCAATCTCGATCGATCGACGGCCGGCAGCCCTGATATGGCCGGCAGTATTGGCAAGGCCGTCATCGCTACGGCGGTCGAGAAGCGCGACGTCAGCACCGCACTGGGCGAGACCGATGGCGATCCTCTGCCCGATGCCGCTGCCGGCACCCGTCACGATGGCGACCTGGCCGCTGAGATCAAATAGTTTCGGTGCGTTCAGAGAGATGTCGGACACCGCTCTTCCTTTCTGTCTTTGCTTAGATTGTCGCCAGTTCCATGACCGAGACGTCGTTCGCCTCGTCACGCTTCAGAATGCCTGCCTGCTTGCCCTGAGCCAGCACGAGAATGCGGTTTGATACGCCGAGAACCTCCTCGAGGTCGGAGCTTACGACAATGACCGCGACACCCTGCTTGGCGAGGTTGACGATGATGTCGTAGATGCCGGCGCGGGCTCCGACATCGATGCCGCGCGTCGGTTCGTCCAGCACCACGACCTTGGGATCACGCATCAGCCATTTGGCGATGACGACCTTCTGCTGGTTGCCGCCCGAGAGATCGGAAGCAAACTGCTCCGCACGCCCCTTGACGCCGAACTTCGCCACTGCCTTTTCGGCGAAAACGCGCTTCACGTTCGAGGTGAGCCAGCGCCCGCCAAGCTTGTCGAGATTGGCGTAGATGATGTTCTCGCTGATCTTGTGCGCGACGACGAGGCCCTGCTCCTTGCGATCTTCCGGAACCATCACGATGCCCCTGGCGATCGCATCCGCTGGGCTGCGCAGCTTCAGAGCCTCACCGTCCAGCTTGATCGAGCCGCCGCTGATTGGATCGGCACCGGAAATCGCCCTTACAAGCTCGGTGCGGCCGGCGCCGACGAGGCCAGCAATGCCAAGGATTTCGCCGGCATGGACGTCAAAGCTCACATCGCGGAAGGAATCGTCCGGCGACGTCAGGCCAGACACCTCAAGCACGGACCGGCTGGTCGGCTCGGGAAGTGTCGGAAACAGGCGATCGAGCGACCGACCGACCATGCTTTCGACGATTGTGCGCACCGGCGTCGAGCTGTCGGCAAATTCATGGACGCGCTCTCCGTCGCGAAGCACGACGATGCGATCGGTGATCTTTTTGATCTCCTCCATACGGTGGGAGATGTAGATGATGCCCACGCCCTCGGCGCGGAGCTTGCGCACCTGCTCGAACAGGGCTTCCGTCTCCGCCCCACCAAGGGCTGCAGTCGGCTCGTCGAGGATCAGGAGTTTTGCATTAAGCGCCAGCGCCTTGGCGATCTCGATGAGCTGCTGGTTGGCGGTCGAGAGACCGGCGACCTTTCGGGTCGCGGGAATATGCAGGTTCAGCCGTGCGAGCTGTTCCTGGGCGCGGCGAACCATCTGGGCGCGGTCGACCACGCCGTTCTTCATCGGCCATCGACCGATGAAGACATTTTCGGCGATGGAAAGATGCGGCAGGAGCTGCAATTCCTGGTGGATCAGCACGACGCCCTTGTCGATCGCCTCGCGTGGAGCGGCCGGGGCATAAGGCTGCCCCAGCCATGTCATCGTGCCCTCGGACGGTGTGCGTGATCCGGCAATAATGCCTGACAGTGTCGACTTGCCAGCGCCGTTTTCGCCGAGAAGTGCCACCACCTCGCCGGGATAGACGTCCAGGTCCACATTTTTCAGAACCTGCAGCAGTCCGTAGCGCTTGGATATGCCCCTCAGGGAAAGAACCGGCTCGGTCACAGCACACCTCCTCGAGATTTCGACTGATTACGGATGGTTGGCGATGAAGCCTGCCACGTTTTCCTTGGTCGTCAGCGTGGCGTCCATCAGTTGGACCGGCGGCACCTTTTCCTTGGCAGCGAGCTTGACCGCGTTCTCCACCGCATCGCGGCCCATCTTCTGCGTCTGCTGTGTCGCGGTTACGTCGAACACACCCTTGCTGAGGGCCTCAAGTGCAGCGGTGTCGCCATCAAAACCACCGACCACGATCTTTTGCGATGGATTGGCGACCTTGATCGCCTGAGCCGCACCGAGCGCCAGTCCATCTGCCTGGGCGAAGACGATCGAGACATCCGAATTGGACTGGAGCATGTTCTGCATGATCTGGAAGCCCTCGTCCTGGCTCCACATGTTGGAATATTGCTCGGCGACGACGCTCACGTCCGGATAGGCCTTCAGGGATTCCTGGCACCCCTTGGTGCGGTCCAGTTCAGGCGTGGTGCCCTTCTGGCCATGGATGATGACCATCTTGCCCTTGCCGCCAGCTTCCTTGAGGATGTAGTCGCAAACCGCCTTGGCGGAGGCGACGGAATCGGTCGCCAGGAAGGTATCGCCCGGAGCGCCTTCAGCATTGCGGTCGACGTTGACGACCGGAATGCCGGCCTGCTTTGCAAGCTTGACCGGCACACTGGCTGCAGCAGCGCCTGCCGGGATGTAGATCAGTGCGTCGATATTCTGGGTCAGCAGGTCCTGGATCTGGTTGACCTGGGTCGGGCCATCGCCCTTGGCGTCGACGGTGAGGACCTCGATGCCACGCTTCTTGGCTTCGGCTTCGACGGACTGCTTGATCTGGTTGAAGAAGTTCGCCTGCAGATTGGCGACGGCAAGGCCGAGTTTCTTGACTTCGGCCGCCTGAACGGATCCGAGGCTGAGGCCAAGCAGGGCGGCAGACGCGAGCAGAGTGCGCGCAAATTTCATGTCAGTTCCTCCATTGTTAGTGAACCCTTGGGTATCCTCCCCCTCGGGCAATAGATCCGCTCCAAACCCTTCGGAGAGGAATTTCTTCAGGCCCGCATCCTCTGCAGCCTAGCGATCAGGCGGCCCGCCGCTTGCGGATCGTTTCGGCACCGACCGCGAGAACGATGACGACGCCGATGATGACCTGTTGCAGGAAAGGCGACACGTTGAGAAGGTTGAGGCCGTTGCGCAGCACGCCGATAATCAGGACGCCGATCAGTGTGCCGCCGATGCCGCCAGCGCCTCCCGACAGAGACGTTCCGCCGATGACGACGGCCGCGATCGTGTCCAGCTCGTAGCCGAAACCACTGGACGGCTGAACCGAGTCCAGACGGGCAGCAAGAACGATGCCGGCAAGACCTGCAAGGACGGCACTCGCCATGTAGACGAGAATAGTCACAAGCTGGACATTGATGCCGGCAAGACGGGCAACTTCGGGATTGCCGCCGACTGCATAGAGCATGCGGCCTTCTGCGCGGAAGTGCAGGAAAACCCAGGCAGCGGCGACGACAGCCAGCATCAGGA
Organism: Rhizobium sp. 05L429; assembly: GCF_056397645.1. Lineage (NCBI taxonomy): Bacteria > Pseudomonadati > Pseudomonadota > Alphaproteobacteria > Hyphomicrobiales > Rhizobiaceae > Rhizobium > Rhizobium sp. 05L429. Next base: position 127,292 of record NZ_JBFTNV010000003.1, read on the forward strand.
AGACGGTTGCGGTCAGAATGCCGAAATGGCGGTCAATGGCCAGCATCATGAACCAGTCGGGGAAGCCGACGATCTGCTGGCCGTCGGTGATCATGTTCGCCACGCCGCGCGCGGCCGACATCATCGCAAGCGTCGCGATAAAGGCAGGCACCCTGAACCAGGTGACCATGATGCCGACGATCAGGCCGCTGATCATCGAGGCAATGAGCGCCACGACGATGCCTACGCCGAGCGGCAGGCCGGCGACATTCGCTGTCCAGCCCATCACCATCATCGCAAGCGCCAGAACCGAACCGACCGAGAGATCGATGCCGCCAATCAGGATCACGAAGGTCATGCCAACAGCCATAATGCCGAGCACGGTGATCTGGTCGAGAATGTTCAAACCATTGCGGACGGAGAGAAATGCATCAGTGCTGAAGGTCAGGAAGAAGCAGAGCAAAAGCAATCCGATCAGCGGACCGGTCGCTCCCGTGAGCTTGCTGACCCACGTGCCCGATGGACGGCTCTGTTCATTAACGTCGATCGCCACCATCGTTCCTCCCTGAAGACTAAGGCCGGCAGCCAATATTTCACCAAGCAAGAATAAATATTCATGCCTGCTGGAAAATTCATTAACAACTTGCCTTAGCACTGTCAACCGGCTTTTCGGATGAAAGCTAGAGCATTATGACTAATAAGGGGCTTGACTAAGACGTCGCCTGTGCAAAAATATAAACACATGAATATTTATGCACAAGAGGAAATGATGGAGCCTTCCGAACTTGAACGTGTTGCTCGCCAGATCCGTCTGCGCGACCTTCAGGCCGTATACGAGGCAGGCGCCGGCCATATCGGTGGCGAGATGTCGGTGATCGATCTGCTCACGGCGCTGTACTTCCGCGTGCTGCGTGTCTGGCCAGACCAGCCGAAACACCCCGATCGCGACAGGTTCGTGCTGTCGAAGGGCCATACGGCCTGTGCGCTCTATGTTGTGCTTGCCAAGCGCGGCTTCATTCCGGAAGAGGAAATCTCAACCTTCCTGAAGCCATATTCCCGGCTGAACGGCCATCCGAACTGCAACAAGGTGCCGGGCGTCGAAACCAACACCGGGCCGCTTGGACACGGGCTGCCGGTCGCTATCGGCATGGCGAAGGCCGCGAAACTCTCGGGCGCGAAGTACCACACCTACGTCATCACCGGTGATGGCGAGATGCAGGAAGGCTCGAACTGGGAAGCCATCATGGCGGCATACCAGTTCCGTCTGGACAATCTGACGCTGATCATCGACCACAACAGGTTCCAGCAGGGTGCCTCGCTCTCGGACACCAACGATCTCGCCCCCCTTCGCCCCAAGCTCGAAGCCTTCGGCTGGGAGGTCAGTGAAATCAACGGCAACGACATGCACGCGATCGTGCCCGCTCTCGAGCATCGTTCCGACCGTCCTCATTGCATCGTGGCGCACACCAATAAGGGCCACGGCATCTCGTTCATGCAGGATCGGGTCGACTGGCATCACAAGGTTCCGAGCAAGGAACAATATGAAACCGCATTGGCAGAACTGTCGGAGGCACTCTAATGAACGCGCCCGTAAACCCACCGAAGCTCTATGACTGCCGCGATGCCTTTGCCGCGACGCTCGAACGCCTGGCAACCGAGAATGAAACCATCGTCGCCGTCTGCAACGACTCGGTCGGCTCCTCCAAGCTTGGCGGTTTCAAGTCGAAATTTCCCGACCGCCTCGTCAATGTCGGCATCGCCGAGCAGAACATGGTCGGCGTCGGCGCGGGTCTCGCCAATGGCGGACGACTGCCCTATGTCTGCGCCGCCTCACCGTTTCTGACCGGCCGGTCGCTGGAGCAGATCAAGGCCGACATTTCCTACTCCAATGCCAACGTCAAGCTCGTCGGCATTTCCTCAGGCATGGCTTACGGCGAACTCGGCCCGACCCATCATTCGATCGAGGATTTTGCCTGGATCCGCGTCCTGCCGAATCTGCCCGTGATCGCGCCGTGCGACCGGATCGAGACTGCCGCCGCCGTTGAATGGGCAGCAAGCTACAATGGTCCCTGCTTCCTGCGCCTGTCGCGCGTCGGCGTTCCGGATCTGCTGCCCGAAGGCCACAAGTTCGAAGTCGGCAAGGCGAACCTGCTGCGCGAAGGCTCCGATGTCACTCTTATTGCCAACGGCACGCTGACCCACCGCATGGTGAAGGCGGCCGAAATCCTTGCCGCGCGCGGCATCAAGGCGCGCGTGCTGAACATGGCGACCGTTCGTCCGATCGACGAAACCGCCATCATCGCCGCAGCCCACGAGACTGGCGCGATCGTAACGGCGGAAGAGCACTCGATCTTCGGCGGCCTCGGTTCCGCCGTCGCCGAAGTGGTGGTCGACAACGCCCCTGTACCGATGAAGCGTCTCGGCGTTCCCGGCGTCTACGCGCCGACGGGATCCGCCGAATTCCTCCTCGACGAATTCGGCATGGCGCCGGCGGCGATCGCCGATGCGGCCCAGGCGCTGATCAAGCGCAAATAATCTGATAGCAGGTCTATTGAGCCGGGGCGCGCATCCGCCCCGGCCATTCGTCTGAGGAGAAGATGATGCGGGCAATTCTGGCGATCGACCAAGGCACTACCAATTCGAAGGCAGTTCTGGTTTCCGAAAGAGGAGACGTCCTTGCCAGAGGCTCGGCCGCTGTCGGCATCTCCTATCCGCAGCCGGGTTGGGTCGAACAGGATCCACGCCGGATATTTGCCTCCGTTTGCGAAGCGATCGAGGCCTGCCTGAAAAACGCCTCCGGCGTCGCCGTCGAGGCGGTGGCGGTGTCCAACCAGCGCGAATCCGTCACTGTCTGGGATGCCGAGACCGGCGAAGCGCTAGGCCCAGTGCTGAGCTGGCAATGCCGCCGCACCGCGCCGGACTGCGAGCGCCTCATCGCCGAAGGGCATCTGGATCGTGTGGAGACACTGACCGGCCTCCCTCTCGACCCGATGTTTCCCGGATCGAAATTCCGTTGGCTGCTCGATCGCGTGCCAGCCGGCCGCCGCGTGCGCCTCGGCACGATCGACAGCTGGCTCATTCATTGCCTGACCGGCGGCAGCCGCCACGTCTGCGATGCCTCCAATGCCGCCCGAAGCCAGTTGTTCGACCTCAATGGCCAGATCTGGAGCGAGGAACTCGGCCAAATCTTCGGCGTCGATATCGGCCTGCTGCCCGAAGTGCTCGACAGCTCCGCCGATTTCGGCACGACGCGTGGCCTTCCCGGTATTCCCGATGGCACGCCGATCCGGTCGGCCATCGGCGACAGCCATGCAGCACTCTTCGGTCATGGCGCCTTCAAGCCGGGCGACGGCAAGGTGACTTTCGGAACCGGCTCCTCCGTCATGACGACATTACCGCGCTTCATCGCGCCGCAAAACGGCATCACCACGACGGTCGCCTGGCGGATCGCTGGCATGCCGACCTTCGCCTTCGAGGGCAACATTCTCGTTTCAGCCGCAAGCCTCCCCTGGATGGCGGACATTCTGGGCCTTGCCGATGTCGCAGCCGTCGTCGACCTTGCGGCGACCGCCGAGCCGGGCGGACCGGGATTCGTGCCTGCCTTCGTCGGCCTCGGCGCGCCCTACTGGAACTCCGACGCCCGCGCACTTTTCTCGCAAATCAACTTTTCTACGACGCGCGCCCAGATGGCCCGCTCGGTGACTGATTCGATCGCCTGCCAGGTGCATGACGTGATCGCCGCCATGCGCGCCCAGAGCGGCGGTCAACTCGGCGCCCTTTACGTCGATGGCGGCCCGAGCCAGAACCGCTTCCTGATGCAATGCGTATCCAATCTCATCGAACACGCCGTCATACAATGTCAAGCGCCGGAGGCTTCCGCCCTCGGTGCAGCTTATTTGGCCGGGCTTTCGCTCGGACTGTGGAGCGATCTCGACGTGATCGGGGCCTTGCCCCGAAGCACTAAGGTGATCCTCCCCGAAGAGATCGATCGCATCGGCCTTCTCAATACATGGAATGATGCGCTGGCCCGCTCGACGTCGCGACCGACACCGGCTAAGTGTGAATAATAATTCAAGCCGGTATAGCCCATGTCCCGCCTCAACGAACTCCGCCTGATTTCCAGGGTCGCCCAGATGTACCACATCGAAGGGCGGCGGCAGGCGGAGATCGCACAGCATTTGCGACTATCCCAGGCGACGGTCTCGCGAATGCTGAAGAGGGCGGAGGCCGAGGACATCGTTCGCACCAGCGTCATCCCGCCGGTCGGCACCTATAGCGAGCTCGAGGGCGCGCTGCGACAAAAGTTCGGCCTTCCTGAAGCAATTGTCGTCGAGTGCAGCGAGGACCGGGACGGCGCCGTCATGGCCCGGATCGGTGAAGCGGCAGCCCATCTTCTGGAGATCACACTTTCGCCTGGCGAGATCGTCGGGGTGTCGAGTTGGAGCCAGACGATCTTCAAGATGGTCGAAAACATCCATCCGCAAAAGAGCGCCCAGGTAAAATACGTTGTCCAGACCCTCGGGGGCATGGGCGACCCTTCCGTGCAGACGCACGCCACGCAGCTCACCACCCGTCTCGCTCGGCTGACCGGGGCCGAACCCAAGCTGCTTCCCGTCCAGGGCGTGACGACATCGAGGGAAGCCAAGCTCCTGATGCAGTCAGATCCCTTCGTTCGTGAGACCATGGATCTGTTCGGCAGCATCACGCTCGCCATCGTTGGCATCGGCGCGGTGGAACCGTCCGAATTGCTTGCCCGCTCCGGCAACATCTTTTCGTCGCGGGAACTCGCCGATCTTGCCGAGGCCGGCGCCGTCGGCGACATTTCGCTGCGTTTCTTCGACAAGGACGGCAAACCGGTGAAGACACCGCTGGATGAGAGGGTCATCGGCCTTCCGCTTGAGGACCTTGCACGGGTGGATCGGGTCATCGCGCTGGCCGGCGGCTCGAAGAAGACGGCAGCGATCTCAGGTGCCCTGCGTGTTGGCGTCATAGACATGCTGGTAACGGACAAGTTTACCGCTCAACGATTGATCGACGTATAGTGTCAAATGAAGGTCGCTTCAAATAGCTCACGCGCATAGTCGTCATGCGTTTTTCCGTCCTGCACATCCCGTTTCGAGAGCTCGTCGACGAACCGGCCATCCTTCATGATCAGTACGCGATCGCACATGTGGGCAATCACCGCCAGATCGTGACTGACAAGCACGTAGGTCAACCCCATCTCGTCGCGCTGGTCCGCCAGCAGGTTGAGGATTTCCGCCTGTATCGACACATCGAGCGCCGAAGTCGGCTCGTCGAGAAGCAGGATCGGCGGGGACAGGATCAGCGCTCTGGCGATTGCGACACGCTGGCGCTGACCGCCGGAAAGTTCGTGGGGGAAACGGCTTGCAAATGCGGCCGGCAGGCCGACCTGCCGCAGAGAACGCTCCACCGTTTGCCAGATCTCTTGTCTGCCCATCGCCCGCAAAGGTTCGGCAAGTGCCGTGCCGATCCGGTGGCGCGGATGCAGGGAGCCGTAAGGGTCCTGAAACACCATCTGAGCGCATTTCAGATCATCCAGACTTCTCGACTTGCCGACAGCCCGGCCTTCCAGCGTAATTTCCCCTGACCAGCCTTTTTCCATGCCTGACAGGCATCGCAACACAGTCGACTTGCCACAGCCGGATTCGCCGACGATGCCCAGCGTTTCCCCACGAGCGACGCTGAAGCTGATGTCCTTGACGACATGGTTTTGCTGTTTACCGGACAGGAATGTGACGTTGAGGTCGCGGACTTCGATCATCATGCGTTCTCCACGTCGATCTTCGAGCGGTCGAGCACCGCAAGCCGCCGAACGGGATGCCGCGGATCGGGCATCGCGGCGATCAGCCCCTTCGTATAGGGATGGTTTGCATCTTCCAGCCGCGTCAGCGTCTCGACGATGCGCCCGGAATACATGACGATGATCCGCTCACAGAAGGCGGAGACCATCCGGATATCGTGACTGATCAACAGCAAGCCGGAATCATTCTCCCGCACAAGTTCATCCAGGAGCGTCAGCACATCCTTGCGCACGCTGACATCCAGCGCTGAAGTCGGCTCGTCGGCGATGACGAGCTTCGGCCTCGCCAGAAGCATCATCGCAATCATGACACGCTGACCCATGCCGCCGGATATCTGATGCGGATATTGTGCCATCACGCGCTCGGCGTCCCTGATGCGAACGCGCTCAAGCATTGCCTTGGCTGCAGCGGTCGCCGCTCCGCCACGCAGGTTGAGATGCAGACGGGCCGCTTCGGCGATCTGCTTGCCAACAGTGAGCACTGGATTGAGGGAATAGCGCGGGTCTTGCATAATCAGCGCAATATCCTTGCCGCGTATCTTTCCCATCTGTTTCTCAGACAGAGACAGAAGCGGACTGCCGTCGAGGTCGAGACGCTTTGCCGAGACGGTAGCGCCTGCCGACAGAAGCCGCATGATCGCTCGGCCGGTCGTCGATTTTCCCGAGCCGGACTCGCCGACGATGCCGACGCGCTCGCGCCCGACGTCGAAGCTGACACGGGAGACCGCAGGCACGGCGTTCTTGCCGAAGCTGACATTGAGGTCTTCGATGGAGAGTACCGGCTTCATATCAGGACCTGGCATGGCGGGGATCCAGAATGTCGCGAAGCGTGTCGCCTACGACGTTGAAGGCAAGACTGGTGATGAGAATGGCGACGCCTGGCATGACGGCAACCCACCAATAGTCGAGCATGAACTTGCGACCGCTCGAGATCATCGCGCCCCACTCGGGCGCCGGCGGCTGCGCGCCCAATCCGAGGAAACCAAGCGAGGCGGCCGTCAGAATGATGCCTGCCATGTTCAAGGTCAGGCGTACGATCACCGACGGAATGCACATGGGCGCGATATAGACGAACAGGATGCGCAACGGCGAGGCGCCATAAAGGCGAGCTGCGGCAACATAGTCGGCATTCCTGACGACCAGCGCCTCGGCGCGCGCCAGGCGGGCGATAGGCGGCCATGCCGTGAGCGAAATGGCGATGATCGCCGTCGTCAATCCAGCCCCGAGTGCTGCGGCAAATGCCAGCGCCAGGATCAGCGAGGGAAAGGACAAGACGATATCCGTTGCCCGCATCAAAAGCGCATCCGTCCGACCGCCGAAGAAACCGGCGACGACACCGATCAAAAGACCGATCGGGCCAACGATCAGGGAGATAGAAAACACGGTCTGGACTGTAATCCGCGTTCCGTAGATCAGGCGGCTTAGAATATCCCGGCCGAACTCGTCGGTGCCCGCCCAATGAGCAGCACTCGGCGGCTGCAGCGCGTCGGACAGGACCTGGATGTTGGGATCATAGGGCGCAAGCAAAGGCGCAAGGATCGCGACCACGCAGAGGATCGCCAGAATGACGAAGCCGGCAAGGCCGAGTGGTTCCTGCCCCAGCCTTGAAACGATCCGTATCGTCGAGCCTGAGATCCGTGCAGGCAGGCTCGGTGGGCGCGCAGCGAGGTTGGTTTGGATTGCATCGCTCATTGTGCAGCCTCCCGCGTTCGCGGATCGAATATCGCATAGGCGATGTCCGCCAGGAAATTGAGGAACATGAAGATGAAGCCGATGATGATCGTGGCGGCAACGACGGCGTTCATGTCGCCGATCATCAGTGCGTTCGTCATGTATTGGCCGATACCCGGCCAGGAAAAGACGATCTCCGTCACGACGGCGCCTTCCAGAAGTCCGCCATAGGAAATCGCCAGGATGGTGATCAACTGGACGGCGATGTTCGGCAGGACATGACCGATGACGGTACGGGCTGGACCGACACCCTTTGCACGCGCGGCAATCACGTAATCCTGGCTCAATTGTTCCAGGGTGAAGCTGCGGGTCATGCGGGTGATATAAGCCATCGCGGCATAGGCGAGGATCACCGCCGGCAGGATGATATGCCCAAGCGCATTCCAGAAGATCTCCGTCTCTCCCTGCAATAGGCTATCAACGAGCAGCAGCCCTGTCTGCGGCGTCACCATGCCCTCGTAGAAGACATCGACACGACCGGGACCTCCAACCCAGTTCAGCCCGGCATAGAAGATCACCAGGCCGACAATGCCGAACCAGAAAACCGGGATCGAATGGCCGACAAGCGCCACGATCCGGGCGATCTTGTCAATGAAGCTGTCGCGAAAGAGCGCAGCCGTCAGGCCAAGCGGAACGCCGACGAAGGTCGAGATCAGGATCGCCAGGGTGGCGAGCTCGAAGGTCGCGGGAAATGCCTGGGCAAGATCCGAAGAGACCGGATTGCCCGTCAGCACGGCCGTCCCGAAATCGCCATGCGCAAGACCATTCAGATAGATAAAAAACTGCTGATAGATCGGCAGATCCAGACCAAGCTTCTGGCGCATGGCGGCATAGGCTGTGGGGTCTGCCAGTTCGCCGACGATCGCTCCAACCGGATCGGCGGGAAGAATGCGGCCGATCACGAAGGTAACGCATAGCAGGATGAACAGGCTGACGGCCAGGTGTCCCACCCGGCGCGCCAGTTCCTTGATAGAGAGTTCCTTCATGATCGGCGACCCTACTTAATCGGTCTCGGCTTTCGTGACGCCCTCAAGGCGCGTCGTCTGGTTCGGATGGCCAACATAGCCCTGAACCTTGCCACTCAGCACGATGGGCTCGAAGCGCTCGAACATCGGCAGGACGGCCGGCTTCTGATCCACGAACATCTTCTGCATCTCGACGTAGAGTTCGCCACGTTTCTTCGGATCTGTCTCAAGCGAGGCTTTCGCCGTCAGCGCCGTCAATTCGGGAATGTCCCATGCCGAACGCCAGACGAAATTGCCGGCATTGTTTGCCTCGAGAGAATTGTCGGGATTGGAGGCGAACTGCTCCATCGCCCCGAGCACGTTCGGCATGTAGGCACCAGTCTGGGGAATGAGCAGATCGAAATTCCGCGCGCGGTGGGCCGCGATGATGTCGGATCCATTGCCCTGCTGGATGTCGACCTTGATGCCGATCTGACCGAGTGAAGCCTGGATTGCAGTGGCAAGATCGATGCGGGGCGTCTGCGCGATAGTCTTCAGACTGACCGTAAAGCCGTCCTTGAAACCGGCTTCGGCAAGAAGCGCCTTCGCCTTGGCGACGTCAAGGTGCCAGTCCGGGCTTGGAATTGCATATTCAAAGTTTTCCGGGACGGGCACAGTGCGCGCACGCCCGTAAGGACCCATGATGGTCTTCTCGATCCCCTTGTAGTCGATACCGTAGGCGATCGCTTCGCGCACCTTCGGGTTGGACAGGTATTTGTTACCAGCATTCATCGACAGCACGTAGAAGCCGCCTGTGGGCACACGCTGGATCTCGAAGCCCTTCTTGTTGTCGAAGGTGGCAAGATCGGAGGCGGTCAGCGCGCTTGCTATGTCAATGTCGCCGCGCTCCAGCATCAGGCGCTCCACCTGGCTTTCGGGCACATGGCGAACGATGACGCGGCGCATCTTCGGCGCACCCGCAACATAGTCCTTGTTGGCGTCGAGAATGACAAGTTCATTGGGCGCCCAGCGGTTCAGCGTAAACGGTCCGGAGCCTGCCGAATGGGTTCTCAGCCAAGCATTGCCATAGTCGTCGCTGACGACATGCTTCTGGACCTCAACGCTGTCGACGACGCTCGCAATGACCATGGCGAGACGGTAAAGCAGAAGCTCCGACGTCACCTGACCCGAAAGATCGACGCGCACCGTCTTGTCGTCGACGGCTTTGACCAGTTGATCGATATTGTCCTTCGTATAGCCGACGCGCTTCAGGTTGGCGGCTGCGGCCTGATCGAGCTTCAGCAAACGCCCGAGCGAATAAACGACGTCCTTGGACGTCACCGGATTTCCGGAGGCGAAGGTCGCTTCGCGCAGCTTGAACGTGATCCCCTTGTCATCGACCTGCCAGCTTTCGGCAAGCTGCGGCACGATCTTGCCGTCAGGAGTCGAGGCAACCAAGCGATCGTAGAGGTTCGACATGATTTCATTGGCTTTGGCTTCAGTCGCCTGCTGTGGATCAAGCGAAAGAACCTGAGCGAGCGAGGTGCCGACCACCAGCTGATCGGCGGGCGTCGCCGCCCGAAGTGCCGGTGCCGCCAAAGTCAGCGCGCAGAATGCGACGCCGACAAACAGGCTTCTGGAAAAATGCTTCATTGCAACTCCTCCCTGAGTTACTATACAAGACATAATATGTCGTCCGTATGTCGTATTATGACTTTTCAAAGAAGTTTGCAAGTGCCGTACGGGCGGGGGATGGAGAAAATGGGGAACCACGAAATGGTGGTGGGTACGCGTGGCAGACAGCGGTTGGCGCAGCAGGTCATCGACCAGCTGCGCATGCAGATCGAAACGGGAAAGCTTCGCGAGGGAGATCAGCTTCCAACCGAACCTCAGCTTGAGGCAGCCTTCGGCGTGAGCCGCACTGTCGTGCGGGAGGCGATCGCCGACCTGCGCGCTGCCGGATTCGTCCGGCCCGTTCAAGGCAAGGGCGTCTTCGTATCCGATCCCAAGGCGCATGGCGGGCTGACCCTGACGCCGGTTGAGGTCAAGAGCATTCCGGAAACATTGGAATTGCTCGAGTTTCGCATGGCAGTCGAAGGAGAAGCTGCCGCTATTGCAGCCTATCGCAGAACAGCGGAACAGGAGGCGGCAATTCGGGTCGCCAACCGGAAAATGGCCCAGCTCATCGAAAGCGGGGAGCCCACGGTCGAGGCCGATTATGAATTCCATAGCGCAATCGCCAACGCCTCGAACAACCGGTTTTATATCGACGCCCTGCGTCATTTCGGGCCGCGCGCGATCCCGCGCGGCCAATTCCCGACCTTGCCTGAAGCCAATGACCGCGCCTATCTTGAAAGAGTTCATGCAGAGCATGGTGAGATCCTGGCGGCTATCGCTGAGCAGGATCCGGATCGCGCGAGGCAGGCCATGCGCGCGCATATGATGGCGAGCCAGCGACGATACCGGATGCTCGCAGAGCAGCAATGAGGCTCGACAAACTTCGAAATTCATATTATGTCATATGACGTCATTTGAATGAGCGAGAGGTTAATCGTGTATTTGGGAACCCAGGTCGCCGCGCGGGACGACGATGATTTTCGCGTTTTTGCCCAGCTGGGCGTGAAGCATATTTCGGCGGATCCACCGGGTGCGCCGTCGAGCTGGACGCTGGAAGATCTCGAACGTCATCGCGATCATGTCGAAAGCTTCGGTCTCGTTCTGGACATGATCCAGCTCCCCCTGCCCTCCAAGCCGATCGAAAACGCGTCCTATCCCGACATTCTGCTCGCCGGCCCGGAACGCGACCGCCAGATCGATGCCGTCTGCCGGATGATCGAGAACTGCGCAAAGGCCGGGATTCCGGCTACGAAATACAATCTCAACCTCATCGGCATTCCGCGTACGGACCTTGAAAAAGGCCGTGGTGGTTCTCTGAACGAGGCCTTTCGTTGGGACAAGACCGATCAGCAGGCAGCGCCCGGTCTTGCAGGCGTCCTGTCAGAGGACGAGAACTGGGAGCGCATCGACTATTTCCTGGAGCGCGTAGTTCCCGTCGCTGAAAGCAACAAAGTGCGCCTCGCCTGCCATCCGCACGATCCCTATACGCCGCCGGGCTATCGCGGCGTCACCCGCGTGCTCGGCACCGTCGACGGACTGAAGAAATTCGTGCAGATGCGCGAAAGCGCCTATCATGGCCTGAATTTCTGCCAGGGCTCGATCGGCGAGATGCTCGACAATCCGCGTGAGGAAATCGACGACATCATCCGCTGGTTCGGTACGCGCGAAAAGATCTTCAACGTGCACTTCCGCAACATCAGCGGCGGCAAACTCTCCTTCATGGAAACCTTCCCCGACGAGGGCGACATGGACATGGTGCGTTCGCTGAAGGTCTACCGGGAGGTCGGCTACAAATACATGGTCATGCCGGACCACGTACCGCGAATCAGCGGCCGCGACGCGACGGGCGTCGCCTTCAGCTTCTGCTACGGTTACATCGCGGCGGTGCTCGAGGCGATGGAAGCCGGTCATATGTGAGCGACACGCTCACCTTCAATCAGCAATTATTCAAGGAATTCAACATGGATCCCAACGCCATCAAGAAAGCCGTGGGCAACGGCCTCCTCTCCTTTCCGGTGACGCATTTCGACAGCGAGAACAAGTTCAACGAAGCCGCATACCGCGACCATGTGAACTGGCTTGCCAGTTATGATGCCAGCGCGCTTTTTGCCGCCGGCGGGACGGGCGAATTTTTCTCCCTCAATCCGGCAGAAATCCCCACCGTCATACGCGCCGCCAAGGCCGCCGCCGGCAAAACGCCGATCATCTCCGGAACGGGCTATGGCACGTCGCTTGCCATCGACATCGCACGCGCTGCTGAAAAGGCCGGCGCCGATGGCCTGCTCCTGCTTCCGCCCTATCTGATGTTTGCCGAGCAAGCCGGACTCGTCGCCCATGTGAAGGCCATTTGCCAATCCGTCGGGATCGGTGTGATCGTTTATAACAGGGACAACGCGATCCTGTCGGCCGACAGCATCGCGCAACTCTGCGACGACTGCCCCAATCTCATCGGCTTCAAGGATGGCGTCGGCGACGTCGACCGTGTCATCGAGATCACCACCAAGATCGGCGACCGGCTCGTCTATGTCGGCGGCATGCCGACCCATGAAGTCTACGCGCAGGCCTATTTCGCCGCCGGCGTCACTACCTATTCCTCGGCGGTCTTCAACTTCGTGCCGGCTCTTTCGCAACGTTTCTACAAGGCGCTCAGGGCAGGAGACCAGAAGACCGTCGATCAGATTCTCAAGGACTTCTTCTTCCCCTTCGTTGCGCTGCGCAATCGGAAGAAGGGCTATGCGGTTTCGATCATCAAGGCTGGACTGAAAGTCATCGGCCGCGATCCGGGCACCGTGCGGGCACCGCTCACGGACCTTTCGGCCGAGGAGCTTTCCGTTCTGCGGTCGATTGTCGAGGCCAACGATCCGACGAGACTGGCCGCGGAGTAAGCCCGCGGCGGCGTTGGGCTGGCTGGCCGGTGTCCAGTCAGCGCCACCGTCGCGCCGCCGCGACAATCGGCGTCACCGCCGCTCTCATGCTCTCGGGCGTCGTGCCGGTGACGATAACCCCGAGCAGCGGCGCCGCGATACCCGCGGCCCTCAGTCTCTGCATATCATCGGGCACAAACTTCTTCTGGCTTGGCGCGATGACCGGAATGCCCGCCTTGTCAGTGATGGTCCGGTAGCGGGCGAGATCGGTTTCGTCGAGCGGCTTTCCGTAGTCGGCAAAGGAAGCGACGGAGGCTTCCATCATCGCGCCGGGAATGTCGAGAATTCTCTGCAAATCCTCGTCCGTACTCGCCTCTCCAAGAGCCGGAATGGGCCGTAGCCTTGATTGCAGCAGATGCGGCTGCATGTCGGTGAAATAGATGTTGAAGCCTTCAAATCCGAGATCGGCGAGCACATCCAGCTCTTGCGGGCTCGGAACCGTTTCCTGCCCGACCATCACCAGAAGCGGAACGCCAAGCGTCGCGAGCCTTTCCAGGAAGGGTCGCTCTTCGCCAAAGCTGCCGAAGGTCGTGCCGGTGGCGCGATGATAGGCGTTGAGATGGATCTTGATCGCAAACGCACCCGCTCCGATGGCCGCCGTCGCAAGGTCGAGATCGTGACGGGCAAGCGAGACGATGACCGGGAATTCGCCCTCGCGCAGCGCCCTGGTAAGTCTGGTTTCCGGATAGGTCGGCATGAGAAACCTCAGTTTAGACGCAAGCCGCCGTCGGCGGCGAAGAGGTGGATATTGGAAAGCTCCGGACGAACGTGGATCGTCGCGCCGGAGGAGAGCGACACGCGCTCGCGGAAGACGCCGGTGACCTGGGCCTCGCCGAGTTTCATCGTCACCTGGGTTTCCGATCCCATGGGCTCGACCAGAACGATCTGCGCCGGCACGCCGCCGTCGTCGAGTGCGAAATGCTCCGGCCGGATGCCGTAGACCGCCTTGCGGTCGTTCAAGTCATGCGCCACCTGCGGCAGCGGCAATACGATGCCGGGTGCCGCAAACCCTTTTTCGGTGATTGTGCCGCTGAGGAAATTCATCGCCGGCGAGCCGATGAAACCGGCCACGAACTGATTGGCCGGCCGGTCGTAGAGGTCGAGTGGCGCGCCGATCTGCTCCACCCTGCCGGCGTTCAGCACGACGATCCTGTCAGCCATGGTCATGGCTTCGACCTGGTCATGGGTGACATAGATGGTCGTCGTCTTGAGCCTCTGATGCAGGCTCTTGATTTCGCCGCGCATGACGACGCGCAACTTGGCGTCGAGGTTCGACAACGGCTCGTCGAAGAGGAAGACCTGCGGATTGCGAACGATCGCCCGCCCCATGGCGACGCGCTGGCGCTGGCCGCCGGAGAGCTGGCGCGGATAACGATCGAGCAGGTGAGACAGGCCGAGGATGTCGGCTGCCCATGTCACCCGCTCAGCGATCTGCACCTTGCTGGTACCGCGATGCTCCAGCGAGAAGCCCATATTGGTGGCGACCGTCATATGCGGATAGAGCGCGTAGTTCTGGAAGACCATGGCGATGTCGCGATCCTTCGGATCGAGATCATTGACCACCCGTCCGCCAATCCTGATATCCCCGCCGGTAATCGTCTCGAGCCCGGCAATCATCCTGAGTAGAGTGGACTTGCCGCAACCCGATGGCCCGACCAGCACGACGAATTCGCCGTCGCGGATGCCGAGGTCGGCGCCATGAATGATGTCGAGCGCACCATAACTCTTGCGGACACGGGAAAGGGTAACGTCAGCCATGGGGGAAAATCCGGTTCTTCAGCCCTTGAGGCCGGTATGCGCGAGCCCTTCGACGAATTGCTTTTGCGCGATGATGAAAACGATGAGGACGGGCAGCGCCGTGAGTGTCGCCGCGGCAAGCTGGATGTTCCACATCGGCCCGCCATAGGCATCGGTATATTGGGTCAGCGCCTGCGGCAGCGTGAACTTCTCCGCGCTCGACAGGAACACGATCGGTTCGAGGTAGAGGTTCCAAGAGTGCAGGAAGGTAAAGATCGCCACAGAGGCCAGTGCCGGTCTGGCAAGCGGCAGCGCGATCTTGCGGAAGATCTTGAAACGCCCGAGACCATCGACGCGCGCTGCCTCTTCCAGTTCGACCGGCAGCGTCACGAAAAACTGTCGCATGACAAAAGTGGCAAAAACACTCGGCGCACCGAAGATCGGCACGAGGATCAGCGGCCAATGCGTATTGACCATACCGGCCTTCAAAAACATCTGGAAGAGCGGCACGATCGTCACCTCCGACGGGATCAAGAGGCCGAGCAGCACTACCATGAAGATCGTGTTGGCGAAGGGGAACTTGATGCGCGCGAAGGCGTAACCGGCCATCGATGAGACGATCATCGTGCCAACAGTGACCGCGGCGGCGATATAGGCCGAATTCCAGTATTGTTTGACGAAAGGCTGCAGCTCGAAGACCTTGCCATAGGTCGTCCAGTCATAGCTCTGCGGGAAAAGTTGCGGCGGAAAGGCGAAGATATCGCTGATCGGCTTCACCGAAGAGGTGACCATCCACCAGGTCGGGAAGACGAAAGGAATGAGCAGCACGCACATCAGCCCGTACAGAAAGACCTTCATGCGCGGGGGGAGCTCAGCTTTCATAGAACACGATCCTCTTGCGCAATTGCCATTGGGCGAAGGTCAGCACGGCGACGATCAGGAAGAGCAGGATCGACAGCGTGGAGCCGTAACCGAAGAAATGAAACTGGAAAGCCTGCTGGTACAGATAATAGACGAGCACCGTCGTCGAGATGCCCGGCCCGCCCTGCGTCAGCACCGCGATCTGCGCGAAGACCTGTAGCGATCCGACGATGGTGATGATCGAGGTGAGCAGGATGGTCGGGCTGATCAGCGGCAGGGTAATGCGGCGGAACTGCTTGAAGCGCGGCGCACCATCAATGCGGGCCGCCTCATAGAGCTCGTTCGGCACGCCCTGGAGGGCTGCAAGGAAGAGGATCATGTTGAGGCCGACATTCTTGAACACCTGGACGACGATGACCGAGATCATCGCGGTGGTCTCGCCGCGCAGCCAGTTCGGACCCTCGATGCCAAACAGCAACAGCATGCCGTTAATGCCGCCGTTCTTTTGCAGCAGAAACCCCCAGACGATCGTCCAGGCCACCAGCGACACGACAACAGGCGAAAAGAACAGCGTCCGGAAGATCGTGATACCTGCAAGCTTCTGGTTCAACAGCACCGCCAGCAGCAAGGCCAGCGACAGATTGAGAACCACAAGCCCGGCGGAGAAGATGGCGGTTGAGCCGAGCACCTGCAACAGGTTCGGGTCCTCACTCAGCATCTGGTAGTTCTGCGTGCCCGTATAGGTGAAGGTATTGGCGAGCACGTTCCACTCGTGCAGCGAATACCAGAAGACCAGACCGAGCGGGATCAGCACGAAGATGATGATGCCGATCAGTTGCGGAGCGATGAACAGGAAGCCGGCGAGGCTGTCGCGCCGCGCAATCGTCCAGAACGGCGACGAGGAGCGGCCTTCCGAAGTTGCGTTGTCCTGTGCGACAGCCATCTCTTATCTCCTCAGCGCTTGAGCAGCGGGCCGATCTGGCCGCAGATCGTCTGGAGCGTGCCGGCGACATCGGCATCCGGACGCCAGACGGCGTCGAGGCCGGAGCGCACGGTCTGCTGGATCTGCGCAAAGCCCGTGTGGCCAGGAATGACCTTGCCCGTCGCAATGCCGGCGATAACGACCTTGTCGATCTGTTCCCTCGTCAGCAGCGGATTGGTCTTCTTCAGCACGTCCGCGTTGAGCAGCGACTTGCGGGCCGAGGGGAAGAACTGGCTGAGCTTGGCCGAATTTTCCGGGTTCGTCATATAGGCGACGAATTCGGCGGCTGTCTTCGCGTTCTTGCCGGATTGCATGACGCCGATACCGGCCTGGCCGATCAGCGCATAGTCACCGGCTGGTCCCTTCGGCAGCGGCACGAGATCCCAGGAAAAGGGCTTGTCCTTCGGCAGCAGCGAGGCGCGGCTGATCTGGGTGATGGTCATCGCCGCATTGCCGGCGAAGAAGTCGACATTCTCGCCTGGACCGGGGATCGCCTTCTTCTCGAAGATCGCCTCATGGACGAAGGTCAGTGCATCGACCATAGGCTTTTCGGTCATCATGCAGGTCTTGCCGTCGGCGCTCCAGGGTGCGGCACCAAAGCCGTTCCAGACCGAGGCAAGATTCTGCCAGATCTGGTAGTTGAAGTCCCGCACGATCAGGCCGCCTTTACCCGTCTGGCCAACAGCCGAAGCAGTAGCGATCGCATTATCCCAGGTCCATTGGCCGGCGGCGATCATCTCGGCGGGCGTCTTGGCGCCGGCCGCCTTGATGAGGTCGTTGTTGACGAAGACTGCGAAGGGCGAGGTGGAGAAGGGATAGGCATAGAGCGTGCCGTCCTTTTGCCAGCGCTCGGTGGCCGTCCCGCTTACCTCGTCGAGATTGTAGCCCTGCGTTGCCTTCAGCGTATCGGTGAGCGGATAAAGCGCGCCGGAATTGACGAAGTCGTAAGCCGTCGTCTCGAAGATCCAGGCCAGATCAGGCGCATTGCCGCCGGCGATCTGGGTGGTGAGCGCCGTCGTATAGGTGTCGAACGGCAGCGACTCGAAGGTCACCGTGACGTTGGGGTGATCCTTCTTGAAGCCGGCCGCGATCTCGTTGAAGAGCTTCAGATGCGCTTCTGCCGCGCTCCAGATGGTCATGCGCAGGTTGACGGCATCCTGTGCGTTGGCGATGCCGCTGCAGGCGAGCGGCAAGGCGAGCGCAAGCGCCGCCATTGCCGATTTCAGTGTCCTGTTCTTGTTCATTCCCGTTCCTCCTCCAAAGATGGGTTGCGCAGATGGGTGCTCAGTAGGCTGAGATGACCGGCCAGCGGATTTCGATGCCTTCTCGAACAAGTTCCTGCTGGAAGTCGCGAAGATGCACATCGTTTTCCTGGACCTGGTGGGGCTTCAGTCCCTTATCGAGGCAGTGGGCCGCGAGCATGCCCGCCGCTTCGCCGATGTTCCATTCGACCGGATGCAAGCGGTAGCAACCGTTGGTGATATGGGTGGTGCCGATATTCTTGCCGGCCGCAATGAGGTTCGTCATGCGCTGCGGCAGCAGCGCGCCAAGCGGGATTTCGAACGGGCAGGACGGCACGTCGACATAGTTGTCGCCGCCGGTCGAGGGGTGCAGGTCGATGCGGTACATGCCGATGCCGACGCTGTCGCGATAATTCACCGCCCCTTTTTCGCCGCGCACCGCATGGGAGAGATCCTGCTCGGTGATACGGGTGACGGGCTTGATGCGGCGGCTTTCCCGGATATAGGGCGCCATCGCGAGGCCATGTTCGGTGCCGGTGATGTCGCCGCGAAGCCTCAAGCCCCGGTAACCCTGGCCGCCATCGATGCGTGGCGCCTCGGTTTGCAGCCAGTAGAAGACCGAATAGGAAAGATCGGCGGCCGCCTTCAGATGCCTCGCCTTGTCTTGCTCGGAGACGTCGATGATCGTTCCGTCCATGTAGTCGATCATCGGCCAGTTCACGAAGCAGATGTCGGACTGGTAAAAGCCAGGCTCAAAATTGCGCCGTGCCGCGATGCGGCGGAAGAGCCAGAGGTTCTCATCGCCGCCACCCTTGCGCTGATCGGCATCGACGAGCAGTGGATTGTCGTCGACATTTGGCGTGAAGCTGCGCGTGGTGGATTCCAGCGTGCGCGGGTGCGGCGCGGTGAAGCCGAGCAGTGGTCCGCCCCAGAAATGCGGCTGGTATTTGCGCCAATAGTCGTAATTGTCAGGCTTGTCGATCGTCTGATCGCCGTCAACGCAATCGACTGCAAAGCAGATCGAAACTGCCTGAACATTGTCGGGCTGCGCTTCGGAGGGAGCGTTCGGCTCGCCGGTATCGGACTGCGCCTCGAAGCCTTTCACATAATCCGTGCCGGTCATCGGCAGCAGATCGCCGAGTTCGGTGGCGTCAAGGATGTAATCGGCCGAGATGACGAGCTCGCGGTCGGTATCGCGATGGCGGACGGTGACGGAGCGCACGCTGTCGCCGTCGACATCGGCAGCGACGGGACGATAGGGCTGCAGGACCCTGAGCCGGCCGGCGCCGCGATAGGGCATCAGCATCGCTTCCATGACCGCCAGGCTGACGCGCGGCTCGGCGCAGATGCGGCTTACCCAGCCGCCGCCGGGATTGAGATCGCCCCAGGCGCGGGCACCTTCGGTCAGCGGATAGTTGTCGCGATAATATTGCCGCACGCCGTTGCGCAGTCTGCGATAGGAGCGCGTGATGCCGAATTGCTCGACCCAGCTATGTTCGTCGGAAGGCACGCCCTGGCTGGTCGACTGGCCGCCGATCCATTCGAATTCCTCGGTCATGATGACGCTCTTGCCCGCCCGGCATGCGCCAAGCGCCGCCGCGACGCCGCCGAGGCCGCCACCCACCACCAGAATATCCGCTCGCATCTCTTTTGCCGCCATGTCCATCACTATCAGGTCCGTTTCTTTGCTGGTCCGAGGGTTTCGCCCTCGACAGGTTCGCAGGTCAGAAGAATTTGTTCGATGGGCGCGGCGGCCTCGATGCGGCGCACCAGCATGGCGGTCGCCTGCCGCCCCATTTCCTCGCGAGGAATATCGAAGGAGGTGAACCGCACATGGCTGCGCTCGGCCCGTACATGGCTGCCGAGCACCACGGCCGACAAGTCGCCAGGAATGGACAGGCCGCGCTCGCGCGCTGCCGCTTCGACACGCACCGCATCGGCCAATTCGACGAAGAAGACGGCGGTCGCGCCGCTTGCGACGATCGCGTCGAGCGTGTCGGCCGCGCCTCGGCCGACCTCATCAACATGGAGAACCAGTTCGGCGCCCCCGGTGATTGCGCCTGAAAATCCGCGCCAACGGTCAACGATAGATTCAGCCGAGCCGCTTGGGCCGACGAAAGCCAGCCGGTCATGGCCGAGTGCGCGCGCCTTTTCGACCAGCGCCCGCGTACCGCTGGCGTAATCGCCGCCGACGTAGGGAACGGGTCCGCCTGCGTCCTCACGTCGGCCGATCGCCACGAAGGGATAATCGCCAGTCACCAGCCGCTTGAGCTCGGCCCGATCGAATTCGCGGCCGAGGACGAGGCAGCCGTCGGCGATCCGCAGCCGGTTACCGTCGGCAAAAATCTTGCGCTCCCGGCCGACGCCGGCACCGGTCAGGAGGAGCAGGTCATAATTCTGCGCCTGCGCCTCTTCCTCGATGCCGAGCAGGAAGGGTGCAAAAAAGTCCGCCTGCTCGCTTGGAAAGGCCGGCTCGTAGGTGAAGACGCCGAGGATGCGATTGAGACCCTTGGCCATCCGCCGGGCGATCGGATCGGCCACATATCCCGTGGTGCGGATGACCTGCTGGACGCGCTCGCGGGTCTCCTTCGGAATACGCGCCAAAGCCGTCGGCGCACCGTTCAGCACAAGCGAAACGGTTGCCTGACTGACGCCGGCCAGTTTCGCAATATCGTGCTGCGTCAAGCGCTTAGTGCCTGCCACACCGGTTCCTCCCGATCACCTCTTGACTGCTAATGCGTATTAGCAGCTAATACGTATAAACAAGATTTACCGAGCAACTGTCAAGCGCGAAAATGTGAGATGATCGATGCCATTCGCAGAGCATTTGAAATTGCTGGGGATTTCCGGAACCCGCCTCTTCGGCGACAGCATCACCGCAGGACTCAACGCCAGCCAGCCGCATCTTGCCTGGCCGGCATTGTTTGCGGCTGAGGTCGATGGATTACCCCTCCGCAATCACGCAATCCCGGGGACAGTGCTGCAGGCATCGCTGCTTGCCGACGGCAAAGCTCGACCGGGAAACGGCGCTGAACGCTTCGCCGGGGCGCTGCTCGACGGCCCGCATAGCGACGCGATCCTCATCCTCTACGGCTATAACGACGCGCGCTATGCGGCCGCGCCGGAGAGCATGAACGCGAAGAACTTCAGTCGTGACTATGCTAATATGCTGGAGAAACTGATCGAGGCAGGCCACGCGAAACGGCTTGCGATCGGCAGTCCGCCTTATATTCCAGATGGCGGCTTTTCAGTTGGAAGCACCGGCTTCACCGGCCAGACACGCCAGGGCTTTGAAGTCTACGTCCGAACCGTGCGAGAACTGGCGCAACGTTTTCGCGTCTTCTACGCTCCTGTCTATGAACGGATGAAAGCATATGGCGATGGGCCACTGGCCTCGCCTGATTTCACACATCCCAACGATGCCGGTCATCGTGTCATCTATGAAGCGTTCAGAGATGCCGTCGTTCATGAGAAATTGGACTAGGCTTTTTTACACATCGAGGCGACTTTGGATCGCGCGTGACACCGCAGAGCAAAGCTTCCCCCGATCCGCCATTTCGGGGCGATCCGCATCAACTCACATAGCACGGCCGAGCAACCCTAACGGGTCATAGTGTGATAGGCCCGCGCAACGACCGCACCCCATCGCCGGAACTCAGGTGATAGTGATGGCTGATGCGCACAGCGACCGGCGGATGACCGGCCGCTTGCGTCCTGCTCTCAACGCGCGCTGTATTTCGCGTCGAGCTCATCGATTGCGGAGACATTACCGGCCGAACGGCCGTTTTCGTCGAATGTCTGAGCGAGGAATGCGTCGGCGATCGACTTAGCGAGCTCAGTTCCGATGACGCGAGCACCCATCGTGATGATCTGCGCGTTGTTGGAAAGAGCGGCACGTTCGGCCGAATAGGTGTCGTGCGTCAGAGCGGCACGGATGCCGGGCACTTTATTGGCCGAGATGCAGACGCCGATGCCGGTGCCGCAGACCAGGATGGCCTTGTCATAGGTGCCATCGATCACGCCCGAGGCAACACGATCCGAAAGGTTGGCATAGAACGGGTCGAGCCCGTCATTGATGCGTGACACTTCATGGACGTCGAAACGGCCCTTGAGGTGTTCGGCGAGCACCTTGGCGAGACCTTCGCCGGCGCTGTCTCCAGCAATTGCAAGCTTCATCGTTTTTCTCCTTGGAGTTTGGCGGCGCATTTCGAAAGGATGTCGAGATAGCCCTCGACATTCCAGGCGGAACGGCCGATGAAGAGCCCGTCGATATGCGGGCTCGAAATCAGTTCCTCGCAGTTCTGCGGATTGACCGACCCGCCGTAAAGGCAGGGGATTTTCCGCCCGAGCGCCGCTTCGGCGACTGCGATAATTTCGGCCTGGCGCGCATCGGCATAATCCGCCGTTGCCGGAATGCCTTTTTCGCCGATCGCCCATACGGGCTCGTAGGCTAGGAGGATTTCCGCCGATTTCTGTACGTCGGAAAGCTTCGAAAGCGCCCCACGCACCTGGATTGCAAGGATTTCGGCAGCTTTTCCGCTCTCCCGGTCGGCAAGGGTTTCGCCGATGCAGATCAGCGGGATCAGACCGTGGCGAACCGCTGCCTCCGTCTTCAGCCCGACCGTCTCATCCGTCTCTCCGAAAAACTCGCGGCGCTCGGAATGCCCAAGCTCGACGATATCGAGATCGCAATCCTTCAGCATCAAGGGGGAAACCTCGCCCGTCCAGGCGCCCTCGTCCGCCCAATGCATGTTCTGCGCTCCGACCTTGACGGAGGTCTTTGCAAGCATGCGCTTGACCTCTCGCACGGCGGTAAACGACGGGATCACGAAGCGCTGGATGATGGAATCGCGCGCGGCATCGGCCGCCTCGAGCCCGCGGGCGAAATGCTCGGCCTGCTCGAGCGTCTTGTTCATCTTCCAGCTGGTGCCAATCCAGAAGCGCGGTTTCTCAGTCATGCCTGATCCTGTGCCGGAGCGATGGTGAGCTTGATGCCCGCCCGATCGAATTCGTCGAGGATAGCGGCCGCCGGCGCGCTATCAGTGATAATAGTGTCGAAATCGGCGAGATCCGCCATGACATGCAACGCCGTGTGGCCGATGCGCTGGTGGTTGACCAGCAGGCAGCTTCTGGCCGAAGACGAGATCATCGCCCGCTTGGCGCGAACGACATTGTCGTCCATGTGGTAGGCGAGCCCGCCGCTGACCGCCGGCGTCGAGATGAAAGCGATATCGGCTCTCAGGCGCGACAGCGCTTCTTCGGTAACGACGCCGAAATAGGCGTTGAATTTTGCGGAATAGATGCCCCCGAGCGCAATCAGCGTTATGCCGTTTTCGCCCTTCAACCGCTCCATGATCGCTGCATTGTTGGTGATCACCGTCAGCGGGCGTTTCTGCAGCAACATCTCACCGAAAACTGCTGCCATCGAGCCGTCGTTGACCATGATCGTCATGCCGGGCTCGACCATGAACAGCGCTTCCTGCGCCATGGCAACCTTGGCCTCACCACCCTGACGTTCGCGAATGCGAAAATCGCTCTCGAACTGTGTTCCCGCGTCAATCGTGGCGCCACCGCGCACCTTGCGCAGCACACCTGCCTGTTCGAGGTCGTCGAGGTCGCGATGAATGGTCATCTTCGAGACGGAAAAGCGCTCGGCAAGATCGTCCACATCGACGGTCTTATCCTCGACGAGCAGATTGACGATCAGTTGCTGGCGCTCTTCTCGTTTCATACGTCTCAATCCCAGTTAAATAACAATATAACATCTGCAATGTGAATTTCAACATAATTAGGTGTGATTATGAGCCAAAATATGTGGCTACCATCAATCCAGGAGCGCTTGCGCGGTCCGTTCATCAGTAATGAGCCCGTGAAGGCGGCGGCTTCGCAGGATGGCTCGTATGGCGGCCACCTTGGCCTGTCCGCCTGCCAGGGCCACGAGGCGCTCCTTCTTCGTCGTCGGGAAAGATGCCGAAAGGGTTCGTCCGGTCAGTGCCGTATCGAGGATCTGCCCATCTGCATTGAAAAAGTGACCCAGGATTTCGCCGACGCCGCCGGCGGCGGCGATGTCCTCGATCTCACCCGGCTCGACCAGGCCGGAGAGCACAAGCTGGGCCTCGGCATCTACCGTCCCCAAGCCGACGAGCTTCAGGTCGGCGTCATTGGCGAGATCGAACACTTCCTTGACGCCGCGTTGCGCTCTCAGCACCTCCCGGTCCTCGGCGGTGTTGGCGAAGAAGGGAACCGGCATGACATAGGCATGTGTGCCGGTCTTTTCCGCGATACGGTGCATGACGTCATAGGGATTGGCGCCGTAGTTTCGCGTGAGGCCGCCAAGCAGCGAAACGAAGCGCATATCCTTGGCAGTCGTCCGCGGCATATATTGAACGGCAGCCGAAAGCGTGCGGCCGTGGCCAAGACCAATGACTGCGTGGTCACCGTGTTCGATTTCGCGCTTCAGATAGCCAGCGCCTGCATGACCGAGCGCGCGTAGCGGCAGGCCCTCTTCGCCAAGATCGGGCGCGACCTCGCAATATTGCAGTCCGAAGCGCTCGACGAGACGCGCCTCCAGTTCGACGCATTCGACGATATCGCCGTCGATCGTGACCTTGACGACGCCATCGGCGACGGCCCGCGCGATCAGCCGATGCGCCTTGACCGAGGGAATGCCGAGGCGCCGGGCAACGTCAGACTGCGTCAGTCCGCCGGCGTAATGAAGCCAGGCGGCCCGCACTGCAAGCGTATCATCAGCATCCGTCATCGCCGCACCTTTCCCATTTCTTCGCCGGCGATTCCGCCCGATAACAACCAGCCTTTGTAAATCGCCGGATCATATCTTCAAGTCTGCGGCGCCCGTGTCGATATGCGGCGCCCAGAAGGCGACGCTTTCAGCAATCTGCGCGATAACTTCGCGATCGTTCGGCTCACGTTCCTTGAAGGAAAGCTCGAGGCAGATCTCATTGTCATCGGCCCCGCCTGTCGCGAAAGCGTCCAACAGCGGAGCGGGTTGAATTCGGCCCTTGGCATTGAATTCGGCGGTGAACGGCCGGTGACCGCCTTTGTCCATCAAGCTCTGCTTGATATGGATGATCGGTGATAGCTTCGGCACGGCCCGCGCCCAGGCATAGGGATCGAAGTCGTTGGGATTGGCGGAAGTGACGTCGCCATGGTCGATATCCGCCATCATCCACATCGGCACCGCCATATCGGCGGCAGTCAGTCGAGCCTGCAGCGAAAGGCAGGATTCGATCGTGTCGCCGAATTCGCGGCCGATGCTCATCGGCTCCCAGAAGACGTAGGAAAGACCCGCAGCCTTGGCATGCTCTGCGACTTCGCACCAGCAGTCGATAGCGATCTTGATCAGTTCCTCGCGCCGGTTCGCGTCGTCGAAGTCTCTGTAGGTGAAGATTGCAAACTGCGTTCCGACGGAATGCCCGCCGAGATCGGCGGTAATGTCCGCGAAGGTCTTGAACCAATCCACGTAATAGCGGCGCACCTCGGCATCCGGATGCCCGAAATGGTTTAACCGTCCATAAGGTCCGGTCATGCCCGAGGTGACGCGAACGCCGGTGCGCGCCAACGCCGCCTTCATCTGGCGGGTCAGGCGGCGGATGACCGGTGCCTGCCAACTCGGGTTGATGAATTCATGGGTCAGCTGGAGATCACGGATGCGCAGGTCTCGCGCCACCGTCTCGATCAGGTCGTCCGGATCGGCAAAACGGTTCACCAGCGGATTGGTATTCAGCGAAAGCGTCAGCGGCATCAAGGCCTCCTCAGGCGGCGGCAAGATGGGATGAAGCAAACCAGTCGGCAAAGGCTGCCCGCTCCGCCTCGCTCAGGTGAAGGTAATGCTTGGTGCGGCGATAGAGGATGTCCTCGGCCGTCTCGGCCCATTCGGTGGCGACGAGGTAACGGACTTCCGCCTCGTAAAGCTGCCCGCCGAAATGGTGTCCGAGGCCTTGCAGGTCCGTTGCCTTGGCAACCAGGTTCTTCGTGCGCGTGCCATAGAGACGGCCATAGTGATGGACGAGTTTTCGCGGCATCCAGGGATAGGTGTCACGCAGGCTGTTGGCGAAGGTCTCGTAGTCGGCATTGGGCATCTCTCCACCCGGCAGCGGTGCCTTTTCCGTCCAGTCGCCACCCATGTTCGGGAAAACGTGCCTGAGGCGTTGCATGCCACGTTCGGCAAGCTCCCGGAAGGTGGTGATCTTGCCGCCGAAGACATTGAGAAGCGGCGCTCCACCGGTTTCGTCAAGGTCGAACACGTAGTCGCGGGTCACCGCCGACGGATTGCCCTTGCCGTCGTCAAACAGCGGGCGCACGCCAGAAAAACTGTGCAGCACGTCCTGGCGGCGCAGCTTCTCCTTGAAATAGCGGTTTACCGCCTTCAGCAGATATTCGATTTCCGCCTCGTCGGCCGCCACATCCTCGGCCCGGCCTTCATAGGCGATATCCGTCGTACCGATCAGCGCCTTATCGCCTTCATAAGGGTTGATGAAGATGACACGCTTGTCGTGGTTCTGAACCAGATAGGCATTGGAGCCAGCCCAGAACTTCGGCACGATGATATGGCTGCCCTTGACGAGGCGCACATTGCGGCTGGAATTGGAGCCGGCGACACGGTTGATGATATCGGTTACCCAGGGGCCGGCGCAATTGACGAGACATTTGGCACGAAACGTCCGCGTCTCGCCGCTCGTGCTGCTTTTCGTCGTGATCGTCCATTGGCCGTTTTCCCGGCGCGCGGAGATCGCCGGCGAGCGGGTGAGCACCAGGGCCCCCTTCTCCGCCGCGCTCACCGCATTCAAGGTGACTAGGCGGGCATCATCCACCCAGCAATCCGAATATTCGAAACCGCGGGTATATTGATCGAGTATGGGCGTGCCTTCTGGATCGCGCAGCAGATTGAGCGTGCGGGTGCCCGGCAGCTTCTTGCGACCGCCGAGATGATCGTAAAGGAAGAGGCCAAGCCGCACGAGCCAGGCGGGGCGATCCTCGGGACTGTGCGGCAGCACGAAACGCATCGGCCAGATGATGTGCGGTGCGGCGGTGAGCAGCACCTCGCGTTCGATCAGCGCCTCCCGCACGAGACGGAACTCGTAATATTCCAGATAGCGAAGGCCGCCATGCACGAGCTTGCCCGAGCGCGAGGAGGTGCCCTGTGCCAAATCGTCCTTCTCGCACAATGCGACTTTCAGGCCGCGCCCGGCGGCGTCGCGGGCAATTCCCGCTCCGTTGATGCCGCCGCCGATGACGAAAAGATCCAGGATTTCGGGTTCGGTCATGTCATGCTCCCTCGGATGCCTATTGCATCAGCGATTCATTTTGTGGGCGGCATCGCCGCGGCTCTGGCCAGTGTTTCCCAGGCGGCGGGCATGGCCTTTCGGATATCGGCATAGGCGGAATAAAGCAGGTCGAAGCGGGAAGCTTCCTCCCGGATCGGCTCTTCGGCGTCGCCGAGCAGCGGCGTTACCCAGTCGGCGATGCAGTCATCCATTGTTTTGTAGGCGCCGATCGCCACAGCAGCCATCATGGCTGCACCTGCCGCTCCGGTCTCTTCACGGCGGGACAGGCGGATCGGCACCTTCAGTGAGGCGGCCAGGGAGCGGCGAAGCGCACTCGAGCGCACCGCGCCGCCGGTGACGCGCAACTCTTCCGGCATATCGCCCATGGCGGCGTAACAATCGCGCGTCGCGAGCGCCAGCCCTTCGACTACCGCGCGAACGAGGTCTGGAAACCCGTGGCGAACCGAAAGACCAGAAAAGCCCGCCCGGGCCTGCGCATTGACGAAGGGGCCGCGCTCTCCGGCCTCGGAAATATAGGGATGATAGACGACCGAACCCGGCTGGCTTTCGGAAAACCAGCGGTCGATCCGTCCGACGAGCTCGGCATGAGTGACAGGCTTTCCGGCCTCCGCCATCAGATAGGCAGCCATCTCCAGCAGCCAGTCGATGTTGATCGTCGCACCCATATTGGTCTGCACCTGGGTAACGGTACCCGGGATCGGCAGGGCAATGACGTAGCCCGTGCCCTCGCGGTTGAGATGGACGTCAGCCACCGGCTTTGCACGCAGATGCACGCCGGTCGAACCGATCGTCGAACAGGCAGCGTTGCGTCCACCGCTGCGAACACCGGCGCCGAGCGCCGTCATCACCATGTCGACATAACCGAGACTGACCGGCGTACCGGCCAGCAGGCCGCAGGCCTGCGCCGCTTCCGCCGTCAGCGGATGGCTGATTTCTGTTCCATCGACAATATCGGGCAGAAGCGCGCGGCGATGCGTCAACCCGAGCGCGTCAATGGTGACAGCCGAATATCGCCGTGTCCTGAAATCACCGAAGGTGAAGCTTGCCTCCGAAGGGTCTGTCGCCCGCACACCGGTAAGATTGAGGTAGAGCCAGTCCTTGCAGTGCAGCGCCGTTTCCGCCCGGTCCAGAAGCTCCGGCACTACCCGATCCATGTGAGCGAGCTGCGCGCCCTGCTGGCAGGTATTTAGTCCCGTGCCGGTCTGTTCGAAACGCGCCCTGTCCGTTTCCTGGCCGGCAAGTGAAACCACGGTCGGCGCGGCGCGGGCATCAAGCCAAAGCCAGGCATCAGCGACAGGCTGATTTCCGGAGCCGACCAACCATGTTCCATCGCCCTGCCCCGTCACCGCAATTGCGGCGGTGCGCGATGCAAGATCTTCAAGCTTCTCGCCCAGCCCGCGAAGCGCACCGACGCAATCCTGCCAGGTCTGGGCGAGCGATTGCGTAGCCGAGCCATCGGCGCCGCTTGAATATTTGTTGCGAACGGATGCGGCGGCGATCTGACGGCCGGAAAGGTCGAAGGCGACCGCCTTGATGACCGATGTTCCCGCATCGATGCCGATGATGACCTGGTGGCTAACGTCCATCGCAGATTATCCGGCAACGTCGAGCGTCGCGAGGGGCAAAACGCGCGTCGATTTCATGTCTCATATCCTCCCGGTCGGTACAGCCAGCAAAGGGCACAGGCGACCACATTTCGAATCCACGGGCAAGTTCGCCGGCGCATAGTCGCGCCCCGCGGGATCTTGAGATCCGATGCTTTTCGAAAGCTCCATGGGCTCATCAAAAAGATAACACAAAGATATCATTGCGCCAGTAAGATTTTTCTCGCAATGAAATTTTTTTCAGATAAAATTGAACCCACGGATGCGATGCGCGGCGATCGCGGACTGGCCCCTTTCCAGCGGCGGCCACGCGCTACCGGCACCCGCTTCGAATTATTTTATCATTTTAAATCAATTATCTAGTTCAATATATTGGAATGGGCGCATGCCTCCTCACTTGGAGCGCGCGCTCAAGATCGCGTTCTTTTCCATTCCAATAAGCAGGCTGTTAGCCACACATTGTCGGCATGAGAGCAGAAAACACCTGTTGACAGACGAACGATTTGATAACATGATTTTTGGCATAAACACCATTTACCTATCACGCAGGCATCCCTGCTGAAAGGAATTGCGGTCCAGGCGATTGGAGGAGACAAGCGCCGGTCCGGCATGAAGGAGGTTCGGATGCGCATTTTTTTCGCTCATCATCACGCCGCTGGCGTGAATCGGCCTGACAGGCTTTCGCATTGCAATGCGGTTTTCGAAGCGTGCCGTCTTCGATGAAGCAGCCGTGAGGCTTTCGCCATTTTCCCCCTTTTTGACATAAATCCGACCAGCCGCAGAGGTCGCCAGCAATGAACACCCAGCCCGCTCACGCAGCATCCGCGCCAGGCAAAGGCAATTTGAAGATCATCGTCAGCGCCGTTGCGGCAATCGTGGTCATCGGCGCAATCGCGCTCGACACCAAGGTCGTCAAGATCGGCTCAGCGAGTGATGTAAGGCAGCAGGTCTTTTCTCCGGAAACCTTCGGCGCCGAGCAGTTTCCGCAGATCCAGGCGGATGTCGAGAAGAGAGCCGTGGCTGCATCTGAGCTGGCAACGGCGATCGTGGCGGACAAGAAGGCTGCCGGCGAGAAATATGGCGTTGCCACGAGCACCGGTCCGGTCTTGCCCGTGACGCTGACCGGCACCTTCGGCGCGCGCAAATCCAATACCAATGAAATGAAGATCGACGGCTTGCCTCCCGAGACGGTGGTCCGTGTCCAGACCGGTCCTGCGGTCAATGGCACGGACCTCCGCGATGCCACGGGCACGATCCAATTCGGCCAGTTCACCAATCAGATTCAGTATCAGGACGCCGGGTCGGCCATCAACAACGAGATGAAGAAAGCCGTATTCGCCGGTCTCGATCCGGACCAGCTCGATGGCAAGACGGCAACCGTCGTCGGCGTGTTCAAGCTGATCAACCCGAAAAACTGGCTCGTAACTCCGGTCAAGGTCGACGTCAAATGAGCGAGGCAATCTCCACATCCGAAGCCCCTGGCGAGGTGGTTCTGGCTGCCCGCAACATCGCCAAATCCTATGGCAATGTGCATGCTCTCAAGGGCGTCAATTTCGATATCCATCGCGGACAGGTGACGACGCTCTTCGGCGAGAACGGGGCGGGCAAGTCGACGCTGATGAAGATCCTTTCGGGCGTCGTCCAACCGACGTCGGGCGCGATCGTTCTCGACGGCGCGCCGATCAGTTTCAGCTCCTCGACCCATGCGCGCGAATGCGGCATCTCGATCATTCACCAGGAGCTCAGCCTCGCACCCAATCTCAGCGTGCGCGACAACATCTTCATGGGCCGCGAGATCATCAAAGGCGGCGTGGTCGATTTTGCGGAAGAAGAGCGCCAGACGCGCATCTTGATGGAAGAACTCGAAGAAGAGATCGATCCGCTGACAAAGGTGGAGGATCTGCGTCTCGGCCAGCAGCAGATCGTCGAAATTGCCCGGGCGCTATCTGTCAATTCGCGTATCCTGATCATGGATGAGCCGACCTCGGCGCTCAGCGCCACCGAAGTCGAAGTGCTTTTCAAAGTCATCCACGATCTGACCGATCGCGGCGTGTCGATCGTCTACATCTCGCATCACCTTGAAGAAGCGCTGCAGATCACCAACCACGCCGTCGTCCTGCGCGATGGCACCATGACAGCCTATGCGCAACGCAAGGACATCGATCTCGAATGGATCGTCCGCAACATGGTGGGCGACAATTTCGATCTCGGCAACCCGCCCGAAGGCTATGAATTCGGCAAGGCTGCGCTATCGATCGACAATCTGACGGTTCCCGGCCCCTCCGGGTCGAACTTCAATTCCGTCGATCGCCTGTCGCTTGACGTGCGCGCCGGAGAGGTTGTCTGCATCTACGGCCTGATGGGCGCCGGACGCACCGAGCTTCTGGAATGCGTAGCCGGACGGTTGCGCGCAAGCGGCGGAAGCATTCGGCTCGAAGGACGGGATGTCGGGCACTTGAGCATCGCCGGGCGCATCGCAAGCGGCCTGGTGCTGGTGCCCGAGGATCGTCAACGCGACGGCCTCGTCCAGACGATGACGGTCGGCTCCAACCTGTCGCTCGCCAGCATCGGCGCATTCACGAAGGGGCTCTTCACATCCGGGCGTCGCGAGCGCGAACTTGTCGATGCCTCCATCCGCAAGGTGCACGTCAAGACCGATGGGGGAGAAGCTCCAATCGGTTCGCTGTCTGGCGGCAATCAGCAAAAGGTGGTCATCGGAAAGATGCTGGCGACCGAACCCAAGGTCATTCTTCTCGACGAACCGAGCCGCGGTATCGACATCGGCGCCAAGGCGGAGGTCTTCAAGCTGCTCGCCGAACGCGCCAGGCAGGGCCTTGCCGTCGTCTATTCGACCTCCGAAGTCAACGAATGCCTGAGCATTGCGCACCGCATCATCGTCATGCATCGCGGCCGAATCTCCGCCGAATTCGGTGCTGACGTCACCAAGGAAAAGATCATGGCCGCCTCCGGCGAAGCCACGGTCGCGCACTAGCCCGGAACTATGGAGCACTGATTATGTCAGTCACTGATATCGCAGAAAAGAAAACAGTTTCCAACGGGCAGAAGCGCAACACCAATTTCGTGCGGCTGATCCTGGAAGGCCGCGCCTTCTTCGCGCTGATCGTCATCATCGCGGTCTTCTCCTTCCTGTCACCCTATTACTTCAGCCTGAGCAACTTCCTGACGATGGCCTCGCATGTTGCCATCTTCGGCATCCTGGCGATCGGCATGCTGCTGGTGATCCTGAATGGTGGCATCGATCTTTCGGTCGGCTCGACGCTCGGGCTTGCCGGCTGCATTGCCGGCTTCCTCATGCAGGGCGTGACGCTGAGTTCGTTCGGCGTCATTCTTTATCCGCCGGTCTGGGCCGTGGTGGTGATCACCTGCGCTGTCGGCGCCGTCGTCGGCGCGGTCAATGGCGTGCTGGTCGCCTACTTGAAGGTTCCGGCCTTCGTCGCCTCGCTTGGCGTGCTCTATGTCGCCCGCGGCATTGCCCTGCTGATGACCAATGGCCTGACCTACAACAATCTCGGCGGCCGCCCGGAGCTTGGCAATACCGGCTTCGACTGGCTCGGCTTCAATCGTCTCGCGGGCATTCCGATCGGCGTCATCGTGCTCGCCGTGCTCGCGATCATCTGCGGCATCGTCTTGAGCCGCACGGCTTTCGGCCGCTGGCTTTACGCCTCTGGCGGCAACGAGCGCGCAGCCGATCTCTCGGGCGTGCCGGTCAAGCGCGTCAAGGTCATCGTCTACGTCCTTTCGGGCGTCTGCGCGGCAATTGCCGGTCTGGTCCTGTCGTCGCAGCTGACCTCTGCCGGTCCGACGGCGGGCACGACCTACGAATTGACGGCGATCGCAGCCGTCGTCATCGGCGGCGCGGCGCTGACGGGCGGTCGCGGCACGGTGCGCGGAACGATGCTCGGCGCCTTCGTCATTGGCTTCCTGTCCGACGGCCTCGTCATCATCGGCGTCTCGGCTTACTGGCAAACCGTATTCACGGGCGCAGTCATCGTCCTCGCAGTCCTCATGAACAGCATCCAATACGGGCGCCGGACAAAATCGTCCTGACGTCCGCAGCAGAACTTGTCCACGACGGCGGCTGGGTCTCCAAAAGTCGATCGCGGAAAGCACCGCCGGTTTCCGGCAGCATCTGAACTCACAAATGGGAGAGAGACTATGTTTAAAAAAGGCATGCGCATTCTTCTGGCAGCCGCGGCTGTCGCCCCGATCCTCGTCAGCTCCGCCTGGGCAGCAGGCCAGATGACGATCATCGTCAACGATCCGTCCAACCCCTACTGGCTGACGGAGGGCAACGTCGCCAAGGCGACGGCCGAAAAGCTCGGCTACACCGCCTCGGTCAGTGCGCATAAGGGCGACACCAACACCGAAAGCAACCTGATCGACACGGCCATCACCAACAAGTCGGTTGCCATCATCCTCGATCCGGCCAATGCCGATGGCTCGGTCGGCGCGATCAAGAAGGCGGTTGCCGCCGGTATCCCGGTCATTCTCGTCAATGCCGAAATCAACCAGGAAGGCCTCGCCAAGGCGCAGCTCGTTTCGAACAACGCCCAGGGCGCCGCGATCGGCGCGCAGCAGTGGGTCGAAGCGGTAGGCGACAAGGGCAAGTATGCCGAACTCTTGGGCGCACCGTCTGACAACAACGCCGCCACGCGCTCCAACGGCTACGAAACCGTCCTGACACAGTATCCCGATCTTCAGAAGGTCGCCAAGGAAGTCGCCAACTGGGATCGCACCCAGGGTCACAACAAGATGCAGTCCATGCTGCAGGCCAACCCTGACATTATCGGCGTAATCTCCGGCAATGACGAAATGGCGCTCGGCGCCATCGCAGCGCTGAAAGAAGCCGGCAAGCTCGCCAATATCAAGGTCGGCGGTTTCGACGGCTCGCCGGATGCGGTCGCAGCGATCAAGGCAGGCGAGTTACAGTACACCGTCCTGCAGCCCGTTGCCGTCTTCTCCGAAGAGGCCGTAAAGCAGGCTGACAGCGTCATCAAGACGGGCAGCACCGGCGCCAAGAGTGAAAAGCAGCTGTTCGATTGCCTGCTGATCACCAAGGACAATATCGACAAGTATACCGGCCCGTTCGTTCTGGCCCAGTAGTGAAAACGAGGGCGCCCAACCCGGGCGCCCTCCTCGACCCTTTCAATCGCATCAAGCCGCTTTCGCCTTCTTTGCCTTGGCATGGCAATCACGATACGAAGCCGAGGTATCGAATTCAGCGACAAGGGTGACCCGTGACACAGAAGACCAATCAGGGCGATGAACTGTTGGACGAACTGACCAGCGACAGCCGCCAGACACGCCAGGTCGCGCGCCGACGCATGATCGCGGAGGCCGTGATGAGCGAGGGTTCGATGCGGATCGAGGATTTGACAGATCGTTTCGGCATCAGCCTGATGACGGCGCACCGCGATGTGGATGAACTCGTCAGCCGCGGCATCTTCAGGAAGACCCGCGGCATCGTCACTGCGGCGGCCACCAATCTCATCGAATCCAGCGATGTTTACCGCTCCAGCCGGCAGGCGCTGGAAAAGAAAGTGATCGCCGAGGCGGCGATGCAGTTCGTCGAACCGGGACAGGCGATCTTTTTCGACGATTCGACGACCGTATTGCAGATGGCTTCGCATCTTTCTTCCAAGGTGCCGATCACCGCCATCACCAATTCACTGACGCTGATGAATGCGCTGACCGGCATGCACGATGTCACCCTGCTGGCACTTGGTGGCCAGTACTACAATTGGTGCAATGCCTTCATGGGGCGCATGACTATCAAGGAGATCAACGGTTTGCGGGCTGACGTCGCCTTTATCTCCATGTCCGCCATCAACGACGGCATCGTGCTGCATCAGTCGCCCGAGACCGTCGATACGAAGCGCGCCATGTTCGACTGTTCCGTCAAACGCATCCTGCTTGCCGACCACACCAAGTTCGAACGGCGCGCGCTTCACAGCTTCGCGGCGCTCGACGAATTCGACGTCGTCATCGTCGACGACAAGACCCTGCCCATGCACATCGACCGGATGCGCTCCAAGGATATCAACGTCGTCGTTGCCAGGACCGGCAACGGGCGCGCGTGACCGGATCGCCCGGTCGCGATAGAAAGGTGAATGCGCATGCCGAGTCTGCTCGGGATCGATAGTGGCCTAACTGTCACGAAGGCCGTCATTTTCGATATCGACGGCACGCCCATCGCCGTCGCCCGGCGACGCGTTAGCCAGCTCATCCCCAGGCCGCGCTTCGTGGAACGGGACATGCGCGAATTGTGGACCGCGACGGCCGAGGCGATCCGCGAGGCGATCGTCCTCAGTGGCCGTCCGGCAAGCGATATCCAGGCCGTGGCCGCAACGGCGCATGGCGATGGCATTTACGTGCTGGATCAATCGCAGGAGCCGCTTGGCAACGGCATCGTATCGCTGGACAGCCGCGCGGGTGATATCGTCGATCAATGGACGAAGGATGGGGTCGCCGACGAGGCGATTGCGCTTACAGGTCAGGTGCCGCATGTCTCCGCCCCGTCGGCACTGCTGGCCTGGATCCGGGACCACGAGCCGGAACGGTTCGAACGGATCGGCCACCTCATGAGCTGCAAAGACTGGCTGCGATTTTGCCTGACCGGCACCATCGGTACCGATCGCACCGAAGCGAGCACTTCGTTCACCGACGTGAAGACACAAGACTATAGCGAGAACGCCCTGCGCCTGTTCGGTTTGCAGGCGCTTGTAAGAGCTCTGCCGCCCGCCGCCCGCTCGGATGAGATCGTCGGACGAATTACAGCCGATGCGGCGCGCTTGACGGGCCTCGTGGAAGGCACGCCCGTGGCTGCCGGATTGCACGATGTGACCGCCTCGGCGCTCGGTGCGGGTGGTTATGCCGATGGTGTCGTTGCCGTCATTGCCGGAACCTATTCGATCAATGAGACGCTGTCTTTCGAACCGCGCGTCGATCGGCGCTGGTTTTGCCGCAATGGGATTGCGCCGGGCGTCTGGAACAGCATGTCGATTTCGCCCGCATCGAGCGCCAATTACGAGTGGTTCATCGAAAAGCTGTGCGGCCGCGAATGGGCGGACTGCGAAGCCAAGGGTACGTCCATTCACACTCTGCTGGCATCCGAGATCGACGCGGCTTTTGACCGCCCGTCGCCGGTGCTTTTCCACCCCTATCTCTTCGGCTCTCCTTATGGCGCATCGGCAAGCGCAAGCTTCTTCGGGCTTGGCGGCTGGCATGACCGCGGCGACATGCTGCGGGCGGTCATGGAGGGCATTGCGTTCAACCATCGTATCCATATCGATGCCCTGCGCGACGGCTTTGTCTTCCAGGAGGCGCGACTTGCCGGCGGCGTGTCGCGCAACCCCGCGGTCGCGCAGATGTTTGCCGACGTGCTCGCAATGCCGGTGACGGTGACCGGCACCGATGAAGCGGCCGCCTGGGGGGCGGCGCTTTGCGCCGGCGCGAGCACCGGTATCTACCCGGACCCACAAAGCGCTCCAACGAAAGACAAGCAAGGCAAGACCTGCAGCCCGGATCCCTCCCGCAGCCGCGACTATGAAAGACGCTACCGGCTTTTCCTGGAAGTTGCGGAAGTTATGAAGCCGCTTTGGCCAAAGATCGCCGGCCTTGCGCAGGACAGCGCGGCAGAGGCCGCAGTTTAGGACGACAGCACCATGACCCTCGACACGCTTGAGCATAGCCCGGACACCCGCGAGAACGACGTTGATGTCGTGATCCTTGGAGCAGGCATCAATGGCGCCGGCCTGTTTCGTGACCTTGCGCTGCAGGGCGTCAATTGCATGATCGTCGATAAATCGGACTTCGGTTCCGGCACGAGCGCGGCGCCGTCTCGCCTCATCCACGGCGGACTGAAATATTTGGAAACCGGAGAATTCGGCCTGGTTGCCCAATCGACTCTGGAGCGCAATCTGCTTTTGAAAAACGCACCGCATTGCGTCGAACCGCTTCCCACATTCATTCCGGTCTTCTCCTGGACACGCGGCATTTGGGCCGCGCTGCGAACGTTGCTCGGCTCCAAGACCGCGCCCCGCAGCCGCGGAGCCGTTCTCATCAAGATCGGTCTTTCCCTTTACGACTTCTTCGGCTCGCGTGATCGCATGATGCCGCGGCATCGGCTGATCTTGAAAAAGAAGGCCCGGCAGGAAATGCCACATGTGACGTCGGCAATCGTTGCCGGCGGGATCTACTATGATGCGAAAATCAGCCGACCGGAGCGCCTCGTCTACGAACTCGTCAAGGATGGGCTGGAGGCGAACCCGCGTTGTGTCGCCGCAAATTTCGCCACGCTGACCGCTTGCACAGAAGGACGCCTGAGCTTTCGAAAGGAAGACGGAGAGGAACTCTCAGTACGCCCCAGGCTCGTCGTGAACGCAGCAGGCCCGTGGATTGATCATGTCAATGAAGCGCTCGGCGCCCCCTCGCATCTGATCGGCGGCACGAAGGGCTCGCATATCCTGATCGATCATCCCGAACTGGTGCGCAGCCTGAACGGCCATATGATCTATTTTGAAGCCGATGACGGCCGCATCTGCCTGGTCTACGGCTATCTGGGGCTGGCGCTCGTCGGCTCGACGGATATCCCGAGCCGGGATCCCGACACTGTGCGCTGCGAGGAACCCGAAATCGATTATTTCCTCCAGAGCCTGCGATCGCTGCTTCCGACATTGCGCTTCGATCGCGACCAGATCGTCTATACCTACAGCGGCATCCGGCCGCTTCCCGCCTCCGACGGAACAGCGCCGGGCCTGATCAGCCGCGACCATTCGGCCCCCATCATCGAAGCGGATGGCAAGCGGCCTTTTGCCATTATGTCCCTCGTCGGCGGCAAATGGACGACGTTTCGCGGTTTTGCCGAAGAGGCTGCCGACACCGTTCTTTCCCGATTGGAGCGCTCGCGCAAGCAATCGACCCGTTACATCCCGATCGGCGGTGGAAAGGCATTTCCGGCCGACGCGCAAGCGAGGCGGGTCTTCGTGGACAGGATCGCGGCGGCTGCAGGCATGACGGCCGCGCGCGCAGAACAGCTTTTGAACCGCTACGGGACGACCGCCGAGGCGGTGGCAATGTTCCCCTCCGATCATTCCGACGAGCGACGCCTATCGGGGGCCGAACACTTCAGTTTTCAGGAGATCGGCTGGATCGCGCGCAACGAGTTGGTGATCCACCTCGCCGATATCGTTCTGCGCCGCACGACGATCGCGATCGAGGGCCGGCTAACCTACGAAGGCTTGACGGATATTGCCGGCATCACCGCGAAAGCGCTCGGCTGGGATGCTCCGCGTGTCGAGTATGAGATCAATGACGTAGTTTCTCTGCTCAAGGCGTTTCACGGCCAGACACTGGCCGCCGGCAGGCCGGATATCGAGCCGGGAAAAAGCGCCCGCCCCCTCAGCCGATGAGATCTGAAGCATGTCGCACAAAAGTGTGCAGCAGTGTTGCGCAACATGAAGAAAACAGGACTTAAAGCGTGGCAGGCGGATCTGAAGATCGCGATACGCTTTAAGAGAAGACCGGATCGAGCGCGCCGGATGCGTAACGCTTCGCCATCGCCGAAACCGGAAGCGGCCTGATCCGGTCCGCCATGCCGGCCGTGCCGAACTGCTCGAAGCGCTCTCTGCAAAGCTTAGTCAGCGCCGCCATCGCCGGCTTCAGATATTTGCGTGGGTCGAATTCGCTCGGATCTTCCTGCAAGACCCGGCGGATTTGCCCGGTCATGGCCATCCGGCCGTCAGTGTCGATGTTCACCTTGCGAACGCCGTTCTTGATGCCGCGCTGGATTTCTTCGACTGGCACGCCCCATGTCGGTTCCATCCGACCGCCATATTTGTTGATGATCTCCTGAAGCTCGATAGGCACCGACGATGAGCCGTGCATGACCAGATGCGTGTTCGGCAGCTTGCGGTGGATCTCCTCGATGACATTCATCGCCAACACCGAACCATCTGGCTTGCGCGTAAATTTGTAGGCGCCGTGCGAGGTGCCCATGGCAATCGCCAGTGCATCGACCCGTGTCTCGCGCACGAATTTCACCGCCTCGTCCGGGTTGGTCAGCAGTTGGTCGTGAGACAGCTTGCCTTCGGCGCCGTGCCCGTCTTCTGCCTCTCCCATGCCCGTCTCCAGAGAGCCAAGCACACCGAGTTCGCCTTCAACGGAAATACCGCCGAAATGCGCCATTTCGGTCACTCTCTTCGTCACGTCGACATTGTAATCCCAGTCGGCGGGTGTCTTCGCATCGGCTTTCAGCGAGCCATCCATCATGACAGAGGTAAAGCCCGCCTGGATAGCCGTCATGCAGCTCGCCTGATCGTTGCCATGGTCGAGATGCACGCAAACCGGGATATGCGGGTAGATTTCGACGACCGCATCCATCATGTGTTTAAGCATGATGTCATGGGCATAGGCGCGCGCGCCGCGCGATGCCTGCATGATGACGGGCGCGCGGACCGCATCTGCGGCTTCCATGATGGCGAGCGCCTGTTCCATATTATTGATATTGAATGCAGGAACGCCGTAGCCCTCCTCCGCCGCGTGATCCAGCAACTGCCTGAGCGTGATGCGCGCCATTGAACACTCTCCCCTCACACGTGAGACACGTCGAAATCGTTGGCTTCCGTCTTTGGAAGGATCGCACAATCACAAAATCGGAACAAGTATAAATCACAATATCACAAATCTGGTGATTCATTGTTCTTCATTTGCACGTTCGGTTCTGTGCCGGGCGAAAAACCGGGCTTATGAGTCGGCGTCTTTGAAGGCTTCAATCGATCCAGTCACTGTAACCGGTCTCAAGCGCCCTTTGGGCAAGCGACAGGACCGGCTCGTAGTCGGCATCCGTAAGGATCGCGACATCGACGAGGCCGAGAATGTCGCGCGCACGGGAAAGCGATGGTGCGGCGATCGCGGCGACAAGCGCCTCGCGCATCAAAGCAACATCCGCGTCCGAAACCTTTCCTCCGGTAATGAAAGGCAGACCTGGTGTTGCGGGTGTCTCGGCGAGGATGCGGATGCCTTCGATGCGAGTGGGTGTGAAACGCAGGAGATTGGCAAACGTGACGCAGTCGATTGCGGCGCAATCGGCCCTGCCGTCCGAGACAGCATCGATGCTCCCGCCATGGCTGCCGGTTTCGACAGTGCCACCGAAGAAGCGGCCACTACGGGCAAGCGGACCAGCTGCGGCTCGGAGCAGATTCGCCCCGGAATTGCTGTCGGGACTATTGATGGCGGCTATCGCACCGCTTAGGTCTTGCAGGGAAGCAAAACCAGAATCGCGGCGCACGACGACGAAGCTGCGCATCAGCGGTCCGTCGCAGCCGGGATGGGCGTAGACCGGTGTTGCAACGAGGCGCACCTTGCGACGCAATCGCTTCACATAGGGATAGCCGCAGGTCTGGGAAAAGAGCAGGTCCTCACGAAGCCAGGCCTCGTCGTAGGGGACAGTGACATCGAGGCTTTCGGGCAGATCCGAAAGCCTGGCCTGCGCAAGATGGTGCCGAAGGAACGACCAGAGTTCGGCGGTGGCGTCCGCAAGCGGTTGCGGCGTGACGTACATTGCAAGGCTGGCAAGATGCATGCTCTTTACTCGCCGTACTGTTCGCCGAGCAGGCGAGAGGCAAGGACGGCCACATCTTCACCGAGCGAACGATCCTCGGTCATGACCGGCGTGAGGCCTCGAACGAAGGCTTGAGTCTTTCTCGTCCCCTGTCCGCAGCGGTGGCCGGAGCGATGATCAACGGCCTGGGCTGCCGCCAGCATCTCGCAGGCAATGAGCAAGCGCCAAAGCTCCAACATCTCGCCGAGCTTGCGCACGGCAAGGGCCGATTGCGTTGCATGATCCTCGACCCCTTCCGACACGGCAAGGAAGTCGAGCATGACAGGATTGGCCTTGTGCCGGATATCGGCCATCAGCGCAGCAACCGTCTTCTGCATCGGCACGAACCCGGCCGATGGACCGCCGACCGGGGAGAGGTAGCGCGGCAAGCCGTTGCGGGGCGAGCCCGTCAGCTGAATGAATCGTGCGGCCGATGCCGCGGCGGCCTGAGCGACCGCGAGCCCGAGCGTTTCGAAGGCAAGCGAAAGCGCCGGCGTCTGGAAATTGCCTGAAGACAGCACCTGCTGTTCCTCCACCAGCACGACAGGATTGTCGGCGGCGGCATTCAGCTCGATCTCGACGGCCTCGACGGCCCTCGACAGCGCATCGGCAAGTGTTCCATGGATGGGTGCAAGGCAGCGCAGGCTAAGCGGATCCTGGATGGCGGCGCTCGCCTCGAAAAGGGTCGAGCCCTCGAGCATCTGCAGCAGTCGATGGGCCTCGTCTGCCTGGCCCACCGCTGGACGGGCGCGTTGTATGGCAGGCGACAGGATGAGCGGATTGCCGGCAAGGCCCTCAAAGCTCAAGGCAGCCGCCCGGCGCTGGGCATCGAGCAGTTGTTTGGCGTCGTATAGGACGAGGGCGCCCTGGCCGGCAGAGACCGCTGAAGCATTGAGAATCGATATGCCGTCCTTCGGCTGCAAGCTTGCAGGCACCAGGCCCGCAAGCTCAAGGGCTTCGTTCGCCGAATAGATGATGCCGCGATATTCGGCTTTTCCTTCGCCAACCAGGGCGCGAGCCATGGCAGACAGCAGGACAAGGTCACCCGCGCCAATTGAGCCGAGCGACGGCATGACCGGATGAACGCCGGCATTCAGCAAGGCAAGCAGCGCCTCGAAGACGGGCAGCGAAATACCGGAACCGCCGACAGCCAGCATCGAGAGCCTGACGGCGATGACCGCACGTGTCACATCGCGCGGCAGCGCTTCACCGACCGCCATGCCACGGCCGCGGATCAGTTGCAGTTGAAAGGCTTCGAAATCGCCAGTCACCGCTGTCTTCAGATTGGCGCCGAGCCCGGTGTTCATGCCGTAGATCTGCTGGCCGGCCGCTGCGGCACCTTCCAGGATGCGCCGCGCGGCAATCAATCGTTCACGGACTGCATCGGAAACCTCGACCAGCGCATCGCCGCGGGCGATCGCTGCGATGTCGGCAATGGTAACCCCGGAGCCGGTCAGCAGGATTTCCGTCATGCGAAGCGCAGCCTCTGGCCGATACCGGTCGAGCGGGCCTTCGAAAGCAGCGCGTGGCCAAGTGCGATGTCGCTGAGCGACAGGCCGCGATGCCAGAGCAGGATCGTCTCGTCATCGCTCTCACGGCCCGGCTTCAAGCCTGCAACGACCTGGCCGAGTTCAGCATGCAGCGTCTCCTCGGAAAGCCTGCCCGTCTCGACATGGGCGCGCAGCGAGCCGAATTTACCGGTCTTGCACTGACCCCAGTCATCGACGACGAGCTTGGCCATGATGTCGGTCAGCGACAGTTCAATGGCGCTCATCGTGCCGTAGGGCACGACGAAGGCACCCTTCTTGATCCACTCGGTCTTCAGAAGCGGTTCGGGCTGCGATAGCCGCGAGGCCTCGACGACGATATCGGCGCCCTCCACGCAATCGCGCCAGTTGTCGACCACTCTGATCTTCTTGCCGAGGTCGGCCTCCAGCTTGGCGCCGAAGGCATCGCGGCTTTCCGGCCGGCGCGAATGAACGCGAATCTCGTCGAAATCGAAGAGATGATCGAGCAGGCGGACATTCCAGTAGGCCGTGCCGCGCGCGCCGATATGGCCGAGCACCTTCGAGCCCTTCCGGGCGAGATGCCGGGCGCCGAGCGCGGTGACGGCGCCGGTGCGCATGTCGGTGATGACGGTTGCATCAAGGATCGCCTTCGGCACGCCGGTGCGCGGATCGAAGAGGTTGAGCACGCCGAATTCGGAGGGATAACCGAGCTTGTAGTTGTCGACATAGTCGCCGACGACCTTCACGCCGGCAAGGCCGAGCGGTGCCACATAGCCGCGCAACACGTTGAAATGGCCGTGAAAGCTTGCATCCGGCTCAAGATGAACGCGCGGTTCGATCACCGTCTGACCCCTGCCCTGGGCGGCCAGCGAGGTTTCGATCGCCGCCAGGATTTCATCGTTGGTCAGGTCAAGCGCCTCGATGTCGAAGGCGTTCAGATAGTCGATATAGATAGGGTCCATTGTCATCTCGTTTTATCGTTTAATCGGCGCGCTGAGGCCGAGGTTCTGGCGAAGCGTGCGGCCGTCATAATCTTCGCGGAAAAGGCCGCGGCGGCACAGTTCCGGCACCACGTGGGTGACAAAATCCTCGAGCCCCGAGGGAAAGAGCGGCGCCATGACGTTGAAGCCGTCGGCAGCACCTGCGGCAAAGCGTTCCTCCATCGCATCGGCGATCTGCGCCGGCGTGCCGGCAACCTGCCAGTGGCCGCGTGCGCCGGCGAAATGACGTGCGAGTTCGCGGATTGAAAGGTTCTCGCGCCTGCCGAGATCGATGATCAGCTGCTGGCGGCTCTGGATGAGGTTGGTCTGCGGCATGTCAGGCAGCGGCCCGTCGAGCGGATAGGCCGAGAGGTCCTGAATGCTGAGATAGCTTGCAAGCAGGGCGACGCCAACGGCGTCCGGGATGAGTTCCTGCAACGCGCGGTATTTTGCCTTCGCCTCGGGTTCCGTCGCGCCGACGATTGGCGATATGCCGGGCATGATCTTGATGTCG
The DNA here is from genome assembly GCF_056397645.1 of Rhizobium sp. 05L429. Lineage (NCBI taxonomy): Bacteria > Pseudomonadati > Pseudomonadota > Alphaproteobacteria > Hyphomicrobiales > Rhizobiaceae > Rhizobium > Rhizobium sp. 05L429. The sequence continues at coordinate 170,660 of NZ_JBFTNV010000003.1, forward strand.
TCGGGTCTGCGCCCGTATTTGGCAAGGCGCGACTTCACATCCGCATAGTAAGCCTGTGCCTCGGCAAGCGTCTGAGAGGCGGCGAAGACCACGTCTGCCGTGCGGGCGGCAAGTTCCTTGCCAACGTCGGAGGCACCGGCCTGCACCATGATTGGCCGACCCTGCGCCGAACGCGGGCTTTCGAGCACGCCCTCTACAGTGAAATGCTTGCCACGATGATACACCGGATGAAGTCTGGCGCGATCGGCAAAGGCCGCTCCGCCCTGCGGCAGATAGGCCGCCTCCTCCACACCGTCCCAGAGCGCGAGTGCTGCATCGGCGAATTCCTCGGCGCGCTCGTAACGCTCGGAGTGCGGCCGAAGCCCGCTGCTTGCGAAATTCTCCGCTTCGAGCTCGCTTGCCGACGTGACGAGGTTCCACCCTGCCCTGCCGCCGCTTAACTGATCGAGCGAGGCGAAGGTGCGGGCAAGGCCGTAGGGTTCGTTATAGGTCGTCGATGCGGTCGCCACGAGGCCGATATGCGTGGTGTTGACGGCAAGGGCGGCAAGCAGGCTCAACGGCTCGAAAGCCGTCGAGCGCGCCGCCTGGCTTGCCATCTCGGGATTGCGCTCGCGGATGGCGGCGGCGTCCTCCACGAAGAGCATGTCGAATTTGCCGCGCTCGGCGATGCGGGCAAGCTCGATGAAATGGTCGATATCGACACCGGCCGGGGCATGGGCGTCCGGATGCCGCCATGCCGCGATATGATGGCCGCCTGCCATCAGGAAGGCGCCCAGTCTCATCTTGCGATCGCCGCTCATGATGCATGCTCCAACATTGCCGCCGGATGAGCCGGACGGGCAAGACCAAGACGATCGCGCAAAGTCCCGCCTGCATTCGCCTTGAGCAGCCCGAGGCGTCGCAATTCCGGAATCACCTCCGTGAAGAACAGGTCCCCGATCGCGAGCGTCGGTGGCAAGATCGTGAAACCGTCGACCTGGCCGAGGCCAAACCACCGCTGCAGGGCATCGGCGATCTCAGCCGGCGTGCCGACGAGACGCGACGCGGACAGCGGTTGGCTCGCCCGGTCGGCCTCACCAAATCGGAGCGCATCGCTTGCCGCCTGCGCCGCTTCGGACGTCTCTGCAATGATCGGCACTATATTTGCCAGTATGCGAACGTCCTGCCGCCGGCGTCCGGCCGCTTCGAGCAGGCGCACGAAATCGGCCGCCGTCTCGTTCGCATTTTCCGGTGTCCGATCTTGAAGCAGGACGACTTCAACACCGTGCGCTGCCAACGCTTTGTTCTCTCCGCTCACAAGCTGGGCGATAACCGGTTTGCCCTGTGGCGAGCGGTTGACGTTGAGCGGCCCGCGCACCGTAAAATGCTCGCCCCTGTGGTTGAGCACATGCATCCTGCCTGGCTCGAAGAAACGGCCCTCAGCCTTGTCGTAGAGGAAGGCATCGTCTTCCCAGCTATCCCAGAGCGCGCTCACAAGGCCGAGATATTCCTGGTCGCGTTCGAATTGGCCGGATGCGGGGATGGCTACCCAGCCTGTGCGGCCGCCGCTGATCTGATCCAACGAGGCAAAGCGCCGGGCGAGATTATAGGGCTCGTGCTGACTGGTCGCAGCAGCTGCCAGGAAGCCGATCCGGCGCGCCTTCGTCGCAAGAGCCGCGACCAGCGTCGTCGGCTCGAAGGGCGTCGCAATGGGCGAGAGATCATCGACCGGCCGGGCACCGAGCCGGTCCGAGAGCAGGACGAAATCGAACCCCGCCTCCTCCGCTATCGCAACCTGGGAAAGCAGCGCATCAAAACCGAGAGGTTCGGGCCTTGCGGCATTGCGCCAGGCCGATGGGTGATGACCGAAAGGTGTGAGAGAAAAGCCGAGATGCATCAGAAACTCCTGCACTCAGATCGAGAAAATCGCGTCGCGCGTCAGCTGCCCGGTAACAATGCCACCGCCATCGACCACCGAAAGCACATCGCTGTTGGCCGCGACCATCAGCGACAAGGCATCGCGCAGATTGGCGCTTGCGGTGACACTGGCAGCGGGTGACGAGGGGGCACCAGGCCGCATCGCGTCGGCGACCGAAAACAGGCTGAGCCGCTTGATCGCCCGGTCTATACCGACGAAATTTGCGACGAAATCGTCGACCGGATGGGAGAGGATCGCATCCGGCGCATCATATTGTACAATCTTGCCGGCGCGCATGATGGCGATGCGGTCGCCGAGGCGGATCGCCTCGTCGAGATCGTGGGTGACCAGCACCACCGTCTTGCGCACGCGTTTCAGAATCTGCTTGAACTCGTCCTGCAGCCGGGTTCTGGCGATAGGGTCGATAGCGCCGAAGGGCTCGTCCATCAACAGTACCGAGGGATCGGCCGCAAGGGCGCGCGCCACGCCGATGCGCTGGCGCTGGCCGCCGGAGAGCTGCCGCGGATAGCGCTTCAGCATTTCCTTGGGATCGAGGCCGACGAGATCGAGAAGTTCATCCGTGCGCTTGGCGATCCGCGGCTGGTCCCAGCCGAGCAGGTTCGGCACGGCGGCGATATTTTCGGCAATCGTCATGTGCGGAAAGAGGCCGACATTCTGGATGACGTAGCCGATGTGGCGGCGAAGCTTGACCGGATCGGCCCTGGTTACGTCCTCGCCATTGACGAAGATGTGCCCCTCTGTCGGCTCTATTAGCCGGTTGATCATGCGCATCGTCGTCGTCTTGCCGCAGCCCGATGGGCCGATCAGCGCAACCGTCGAGCCCTCGGGAACATCAAGCGTCAAATTATCCACCGAAGGCGCGGCACTTTCGCCATAGCGCTTGGTGACGTTCTCCATGCGGATCATGCGGCGGTTCTTTCTGCAAATAAATGCTTCTCGGCGCGGCCGAGAATGAATTCGGTGGCGAGCGCCAGGATCGCGATCGGCACGGCGCCGACGATGAGCCGCGACATGTCCATCATGCCGATGCCGGTGGCGATGAAGTCGCCGAGCCCGCCGCCGCCGATGAAGGGCGCGAGCGTCGCTCCGGCCAGCACCTGGACGGCTGCCGTGCGCGCGCCGGCAAACATCGCCGGGGCTGCCAGCGGAATGCGGATCTTCCGCAGGACCTGGCTGCGGCTCATGCCCATGCCGATCGCCGCCTCCACCGCATCGGCATCGACATCGCGCAACCCGACATAGGCGTTGAGCAGGATCGGCGGCAGGGCAAGTACGGTCAGCGCCACGATCGAAGGCAGGATGCCGATACCGAGTAGCGGCAGCATGATCGCGAGGATCGCAAGGCTCGGAATGGTTCGGAGGCCATTGACGGTATTGATGACGCCAAAGGCGAAGCGACCGTAATTGACGATCAGGACAGCCAGCGGCAGCGCTATGGCAAGCGCGATCGCCAACGACACGCCGGACATCAGGAGATGGCGTCCGAGGGCGCGGAAGAATTCGTCCTGGTGATCGACGATCCAGAAAAAGGCAGTGCTCAGCATGCGCGTGCCCTCACTGCCAGCGCACCAGGGCCTGCTCGGCCCGGGTGAGAATGAAATCGAAGATGATGGCCAGCAGTGCCGTCAGAATGCCGCCGACCAGGATCTTCTCGGCATATTCCTGATCGATGCCGATCAGGATGATGGTGCCGAGCCCCCCGCCATCGATGAAGGCAGCGACTGTCGCAATGCCGATAACGGTGACGAGCGCGATGCGGGCGCCGGAGACGATCAGTGGCAGGGCGAGCGGTAGTTCGATGCGGAAGAGCCGCTGCCACGGGCCGTAGCCCATGCCGTCGGCGGCATCGAGCACATCGGCCGGAACGCCGCGGATACCGGTGACGACGTTGCGCAGCAGGATCAGCAGGCAATAGGAGGAAAGCCCTATCAGCGCCGGCTTCATGCCGAGACCGACGAAGGGGATCAAAAGCGCAAAGAGCGCCAGGCTCGGAATGACGAAGATGATGTTCGTTACCGTCAGCGCGAAGGCATAGAGCCGAGGCCGTCGGGCGCAGACGATACCGAGCACGAGCGCGATCGCAAGGCCGATGAGCACGGATGAAATCGACAGCACCAGATGCTGCCAGACGGCAAGCGCGATTTCCGGAATATGCTTGGGTGCCCAGTTCAAACGCGAGAAATCCTGTCTGCACGATCACGACAAAGCGGCGAAGCTCCAAGCTTCGCCGCATTTTTTCTTCAGGGAAAGCGAAACTTGCGTATCGCTGTCGATCAGATGCCCTTGGCCTTCAGGAATTCCGCGGCGACGTCGGCCGGTTCTTCCTTGTCGCGATCGACCTTGGCATTCAGCTCGCGCATGGTCTCGTTGTTGAGAAGCGGGCTCACCTTGTTCAGAACCTCGGCGATCTTCGGGTTCTTGGCGAGTGCATCCTGGCGCACGACCGGCACGAGGTAATAGGGCGGGAAGAGATGTTTGTCGTCGTCGAGCACGACCAGCTTGTTATCGGAGATCTGCCAGTCGGTTGCAAAACCATAGGAGACGTCGAGGTCCTTGCTCGTCAGTGCGCTGTAACGGATGCCGAGCTTGGCGAAGATCTTGAATTCCTTGAACTCGATGCCGTAGACCTGCTTCAGGCCCGGCAATCCGTCCTTGCGCTCGCCAAAGCCGCCTTCAGCGCCGAAGGTGAGGCCCTTGGAGACCGGACCGAGATCACTCAGCGTCTTCAGCTTGTACTTTTCGGCGGTTTCCGGAAGTGTGATGATTGCATAGCCGTTGTTGATCTGCGTCGGCTGCAGAAGCGTCAGCTTGAGGTTCTTCTCGTAGTAATCCTTGACGTCGGAATAGATCTTGTCGGCGGAACCTGACAAGTCGCCCTTGACGACGGCGGCAAGCGCCGTGCCGGTATATTCCGGATAGAGATCGATATCGCCGTTCGTCAGCGCCGTGTGGGCGACGAGCGTAGCACCGAGGTTGAGGTGGCGCTCGACTTCGACACCAGCCTTTTCAAGCGCCTGGGCGTAGATTTCGGCGACGACGAACTGTTCGGTGAAATTCTTGCTGCCGATCTTTACCGCATCGGCCTGCGCCGGTGCACCCACGAAGGCGGCCAGGATGGCGCCGGCAAAGAGCCCGGCGAAGGATTTCGAAAGCATTGCGTTCCCTCATTTGACATTCGAATTGTTCAGGAGAGGTGATAGCGGTTTCCAATGATCCGAGCGCGGAATGGAATACCAATTTTCTACCGATTTAGGTGAAATTTAATCCCCAAGAGAACGCTTGGCCATCGCACTACAGGATGCGCGTGGCAAACCGGCACAGACAACAACACAGCCCGATCATCGAAGGGTCGGAAGAAGGTGTAGCCGGTCAAGATCGGCTATCTGCCACCGGCCATTGCAGGCGAATACCGGCGACGCCAGCGCACTGGTTTTCCAATCAGTCCGTAGGCCACCGCCCGAGAGGCCGAGCTGCTCCAAGAATGCCGGCCATTGGCAGCGAGACTTGCATGCCATTGATAGCGAGAGGATTGACCTATAACATTGCCACAGCGGCAAGCGGCCGCGCAACAATCAGGAGCTTCCATGCCTACCGGTACAGTCAAATTTTTTAACGATGACAAGGGGTTCGGCTTCATCACCCCTGAGAATGGTGGGGCGGATGTATTTGTGCATGTCTCTGCCCTGCAACAAGGCGGATCTTTGAGAGAGGGACAAAAGGTAAGCTACGAGCTGGGCCAAGACCGCAAGACCGGAAAGTCGAAAGCAGAGAACGTCGACACGCTTTGATCAAGTCCACGGCTTTGAATAGCCAGCTATTCTCGTCCGGTCATTACATTGATATCTGATCCCGCTCGCAGCAGCGAGAGGGTATAGATGCCAAAGTAGCGGCTTCACGACGATACATGATCAACCTCCGTTGATCGGGCTTGAGGCAACCAGCATCTTCACGACAAATCAGGGCCGAGACTTGTGAAACCCTTGCTCATCTCGGTGAGGGCGAACTGCTGGAGCGTCGGCGGAAAACTGCCTGCAAGCACGACGATTGAGAAGGAGTTCGGCCGGCGTCAAATTTCCTCCGCCAAACGGGCGAGATTCTAACACCGGCCGTCCGTCCCTTTATTGATGGTCACCGTCCTGAATAGGGGCCCTGCCTGGCTGATCGTGGGGGCTAACAATACGGTCGCACTCGGTCTCGTCGGAAGCGTCATACGGCCCTCCACGAAGATCGACAATCACCGCAAGTTCTCCCCCGATTGGCGATGTAGTTCTCCCGCCTCTTGCGGCCGCATGCGCCGGCTCCTTTCAAGATCACGCTTGCGTGTTTACCCGCAAGAGCTTTCCTGCCCCGGCATCCTCTTCATCTCCAGAACCTGAAGGTCGTGCGGCAAATGTCCAACTCGGCGGCGACGGTGTATACTGCCTGAGAGATCGACTGGATCGCACATGGCGCATGTAATTCCTGGATGTCTAATATGACATCAAAAACAAATCATAGAAAAGCACCGCGATGCCGTCTACAAGTCAATGGACTGAAATGCGAACGAGACAGAAGGTAGACCATGAACGTCAAGACACCGAACGCGATTGATACCTATGTCGGCATGCGCATGCGCAGGCGCAGGCAGCTTCTCGGCATGAGCCAGGAGCGGCTTGCCGAGCAGATCGGCGTTACCTTTCAGCAGGTGCAGAAGTACGAAAAGGGCATCAACCGCATCGGCGCAAGCCGCCTGCAGCGGATCGCCGAAGTGCTGCGCACCTCGCCGGCCTTCTTTTTCGAACAGGATGATTCGCAAGCGCCGAGCCTTGCCGGCCTCGATCTTTCCGCCCCCGTAGATCCGGTCGCAGAATTTTTGCGGTCGAAGGAGGGCCTCGTCCTCAACAGAGCCTTTGTGAAGATCGAAGACCGGCGCATCCGCGAGACGATCATCTCGCTCGTCAATGCGATGGCGCAAGCCGAAAGCAGCGACATCCCGTTGGACGCGCTGAGAATGGATGAGCCGGAATCCCGCCCAGAATAAGCAGGCGATAGCGGTCCGATGACCCTCAGGCTTAAGTCATTCGGCGCATTGCGGCTGCAGGACGCGGCGGAAGAACCTGTCGCCTTCCCCGAAAAGGGCCTGTTGGCGATTTGCTATCTGCTCGACTGGCCTGACAGCGAATGCCCGCGGGGCGCACTCGCCCGTTTTCTGTGGGACAGTCACGACAACCCCGATATCATGGCGAACCTGCGCAAGATGATTTCGCGCGTCCAGGCGCGGCAGGCAGAACTCGGCGTGGAACTGCTGGTCTTTACGGCAACTGGCGTGCGGATCAGGCGGGAGGTCTTCGTGGCTGATCGCTCCGAACTTGATATGCCATCCTCGGCCGATCCGCTCGAAATGCTGCAACGGCTCGTATTCCTGCTACGGCAGGAGTTCCTTGCCGATCTCGCCGATCAAAGCGCCAGCACACGAGAATGGGTATCCAGCGAGCGCAACCGGCATATAGCGATCCTCGTCGACGTGCTGAAGCGGGCGCTGCCGGAAGCGCGCTCGCGGACCGATATCGGCCTCTTCAAGGAGGCCGCGCTCAGGATTTTCCGCAATGCGCCCGATGACGATAGCATCCGCCATATCCTGCTGGAGGCCTATGAGGCCGAGGGGCATCTGGAAAACGCCAGGCAGCTTTTCGAAAGCCGCCGGCGCGATCTCCAGCACTCGCTAGAGGTCGGCCTCGACCTGCAGGCACTGAAGGAAGTGCGCAAGATTTTCGATGCCGGCAGGACGCCAGCTCTGCCGGCTGCGCCGTCGATTGAAAGCGGCATCATCCTGAAAACTGCGCCCCTGCCCCGTCTTGCCCTGTTGCCGCCGGTCGAAGCCAGCGATCTCGGGGCCCTGCCGGTGCTCTCGGAGGCGCTGATCGAAGACGTGACCATCGGCCTTTGCGCCCTGAACAGCGTCTCGGTCGTCGCGCCGCATACCGCCGCGCAGATCGCGCGCCATGCCGATAGATCGGGCATGATCCTGCGTCATTCGATCTCCTACGTGCTCGATACGCGACTGACCACCGGCAGCGGGATGCCATCGCTGTTCGTCCAGCTCGTCTACGCCGCCAGTGATGAGGTCATCTGGGCCGAGCGCTTCAGCCTCGAAAAATACGACCTGATCACCAACCGGCGGGAGATCGCGCGGCGCATCGCCAGGGAGCTCTCCGGGCAGATTCGCCAGAACGAGACCGTGCGCGGGGCTTTCGAAAACAACCCTGCCGCCTATCACAGCTATCTCCTGGGCTTCCGCGACATGAAGCGGCTTTCGCTGCCGGATATTCGCCGCGCGCGGAAGGCTTTCCGCACAGCGTTGCAGCACAGCGCCCATTTCTCACCCGCCCTTGCCGGCCTTGCGCGTACCTTCCTTGTCGAATGGCTGCTGACGGCCCGCGGCGATGGCGAACTGATCCAGCTTGCGGAAGATTATGCAAACCAGGCGATCGTCGCCGATCCGTCGTTGGCTTCAGGCTTCCGCCAGCTCGGCGTCGCCAAACTCTATCTGAACGACCTCGATGAAAGCGTGGTGGCCCTGAAGGTCGCCGAGGAACTCAGCCCGCATTATGCCGACGGCATCGCAAGTTATGCCGACACGCTCGTGCATGCCTCGCGCCCGGCCGATGGACTGGCCAAGATTGAGCGGGCGATCTCGCTCAATCCGCTGAGCCCTGCCGATTATCTCTGGACCGAGGCCGGCGCGAATTTCGCTCTTTCCAACTATACCGAAGCGCTGGACGCGATCGGCAAAATGGATGACCGAACGCCCGCCGACCGGCTTGCGGCCGCTTGCTGGGCGATGCTCGGCGACGTGGAAAAAGCCCGTCTCTACATGCGCAAGGCACGCAAAACCCATCCGGATTTCGAAGTCGACAAATGGCTGTCGCTCGTGCCCTTCAAGGAGGCCTGGCAGAAGGAACAGTATCGCGAGGCCCTGCGAAAGGCAGGCTTCTGACACGTTCGGTCCATACCGCAGAGTTGCCGCCTGCCAATACGCCAGCCAGACTGGTGTCACGCCCATGTCACGCGCTTTCCTCGACCACATCCGCTAGAACTCCTCCCAACACGGCTGGGGAGCTCAGTGAGAATGGCAATGGAAGACATCATCGAACTCGGGACCGCCGAGAAGGACCAACGGCTGCGGGATATCGCATCGCTCGCGCGGCTCGTTTCCTACGCTCGTCAGAACGCCCGGGAACTCAATGCAGAATTCTCGGTCTATTGCCTCGACCTCGCGCTCGGCGCGCTGCTGCAGGACCTCACCGAGAGCGGCATAAACCTGCCCGTGGAGGGAACGGTCGAAGATGCGCCGGCAGGCCTGGTGCATTGAAGGTCGATGGCTTACCCCCGCCAGCGTCAGCGGATTAGGTGCTGCGAAATGGCAGGCGGTGAACTGGTTCGGCGGGACTTCGCAGCGCGGGAGCCGATCAACCTTGCAGATGTCCTTCAGCGACGATCATCCGCCTTTCGGGAGAACTCGTCGAACGGCGCGAAGCAAAAGACCCGGTAAGACCGCGTCGAGCAGGCTCACATGTGAAGCGCGTTCCCCAAAGCCTTGAGCGCTGCTTCCATGACCGCCTCACTGCGGGTCGGATGAGCATGGATCGTGCCAGCGATATCCTCCAGCCGCGCGCCCATTTCGATGGCGAGCGCAAAGGCGGCCGAGAGTTCGGAAACCCCAGCGCCCACCGCCTGCAGGCCGAGAACGAGATTGGTATCGGCCCGCGCCACCACCCGCACAAAGCCCTCTTCCGACAGCATCGTCATCGCCCGTCCATTGGCGCTGAAGGGAAACTGACCGGTCCTGATGTCGTAACCCTGGGCGCGGGCTTCGGCCGGCGACAGGCCGGCGCTGACGATTTCCGGATCGGTAAAGCAGATAGCCGGAATGCAGCGCTTGTCCCATGCACGCTTCTTGCCCGCGATGATTTCCGCCACCATCTCTCCCTGCGCCATCGCTCGATGCGCCAGCATCGGCTCGCCGGTGACATCGCCGATCGCATAGATGCCGCGCATCGAAGTCCGGCAGCGGTCGTCGATCCTGAGAAAGGGCCCGGCGCGGTCGAGATCCAGTTCTTCAAGCCCCGAGCCCGCGGTTCGCGGACGACGGCCGACAGTGACGAGAATGCGGTCGGCCGGCAGCGCCTGCTGCCCTCCGTCAGGCATTTCGACGACCAGCCCATCGCCGGCATCGGAAAGGCCGATCGCCTTGGCACCAGTCAGCACGCGGATGCCACGCTCGGTCAGCTTGCGCATGACGGGACGGACGAGTTCGGCATCATATTGCGGCAAGACCTGCTGAGTTGCTTCTACCACGGTCACCTGCGACCCCATCTTGGCAAAGGCTGTTCCGAGTTCCAGCCCGATATAACCGCCGCCGATCACGACGAGATTCTTCGGCAATTCCGTCAGCGACAGCGCCTCGGTGGAGGACATCACCCGGCCACCGAAGGGCAGGTTCGCGAGTTCCACCGGATCCGAGCCGGTGGCAATGACAACGGTTTCGGCGCGAATGATCTGCTGTCCGGTCTCCGTCTCCACCTCGACCGTCTTGCCGTCTCGGAAACGGGCGCGGCCGTGGACGATCTTCACGCGCGCCTTCTGTAGGAGGCCGGAGACACCGCCTGTGAGCCGGCCGACGATTCCGTCCTTCCAGGTGATGGTCTTGGAAAGATCGATGGAAACGCCTTCGACGCGGATGCCCATCGGATTTTTGCCGGCCAGCATTTTCTGCGTGGCATCGAATTCTTCTGCGGCGTGGATCAGTGCCTTGGAGGGAATGCAGCCGACCGTCAGGCAGGTGCCACCAGGCTTGCCGGCCTCGACGATAACTGTATCGACACCCAGCTGGCCGGCGCGAATGGCGCAGACATAACCGCCTGGGCCGGCGCCGATGACGAGGAGCTTACAGACAATCTCTTTCATGGCTCAGCCTTCGATGAAAATAAGTGCCGGCGTTTCGAGTAGCGTGCGGATGCGCTGCACGAAGGTCGCCGCATCCCAGCCGTCGATGATGCGGTGATCAAAGCTGGAGGAGAGGTTCATCATCTTGCGCGGCACGAACTGCGCGCCGTCCCAGACCGGCCGCGTGGCGATCTTGTTGACGCCAATGATCGCCACTTCCGGATGATTGATGACGGGCGTGGAAACAATGCCGCCGAGTGCGCCGAGCGAGCTGATGGTGATGGTCGATCCTGACAATTCGTCGCGCGTGGCCGTACCGGAGCGGGCGGCTTCCGCCAGCCGGTTCATTTCGACTGCGCAATCGAAGATGCCGCGAGCCTCGGCATGGCGCACGACAGGCACGGTCAGACCCGCCGGCGTCTGTGTGGCTATGCCGATATGCACGGCGCCATGGCGTGTGATGATGCCGGCATCGTCATCGAAGGTGGCGTTGACGTCGGGTTGCGCAGCAATGGCTCTGACCAAAGCGCGCATCAGGAAAGGCAGCACCGTCAGCTTGGGGTGCTCGGATTTGCGGTCGGCATTCATGGTGGCGCGCAGCTCCTCGAGGGCCGTCATGTCCACCTCTTCCACATAGGTGATGTGGGGAATGCGCGACGTGGAGAGCACCATCTTCTCGGCGATGCGGCGGCGAAGGCCGGTCAGCTTGATCTCCTCGGTCGCCGTCTTCTTCGCCAGGCCGGCCCGCGCCGAAGCGGGTACCGCACCCTGGTTCAGGAACTGCTCGATATCCTCGCGCAGGATGCGGCCGGCTGGGCCGGTACCCTGAACCTGCCTGAGATCCACGCCGCTCTCGCGCGCGAAGAGCCGCACGGACGGCGCGGCGAGCGGCTTTTCGGCCGGTGGACTTGCCGGGGACGATGCCTTTGAAACGGACTTCGGAGCGTCGGCTTTCACCGGCTCGGCGGGGCGCGGTTGGGGGATGGTTTCAGGTTCCGCAACCCCTGTCTCGCCTGCCGTCTCGATGCGCACCAGCGGTGCCTTGACCGCGATTCGGTCGCCCACCTCGCCCCCAAGCCAGGTCACCGTGCCGTTGACGGGCGACGGGATTTCGACTGTGGCCTTGTCGGTCATGACGGCGGCGATCACCATGTCCTCGCGCACCGGATCGCCGGTCTTCACGTGCCATTCCACTAGCTCGGCCTCGGCGACCCCTTCGCCGACGTCGGGCATCTTGATGATGAATTCGCCCATGGCTCAGGCCTCCATGACTTCGGCAAGCGCGCGTCCGACGCGGCCGGGTCCGGGGAAATAATCCCACTCCTGCGCATGCGGATAGGGCGTGTCCCAGCCGGCGACGCGTACGACCGGCGCTTCCAGATGGTAGAAGCAATGTTCCTGCACCAGCGCCACAACCTCGGCGCCGAAGCCGGAGGTCAGGGTCGCTTCATGAACGACGACGCAGCGGCCGGTTTTGGTGACGGATTTGACGATCGTGTCGAGATCGAGCGGCAAGAGGCTCCTGAGATCGATCACCTCGGCATCGATGCCAGCATCCTCGGCGGCAGCCAGCGCCACATGCACCATGGTGCCGTAGGCAACGACTGTTACCGCCGCTCCTGCGCGCCGCACTTCGGCTTTGCCGATCGGGATCGTATAGTGCCCTTCCGGCACCTCGCCGAGATCATGTTTCGACCAGGGCGTGACCGGCCTCTCATGATGACCGTCGAAGGGGCCGTTATAAAGTCGCTTCGGTTCCAGGAACATCACGGGGTCGGCATCCTCGATGGCTGCGATCAACAGGCCCTTGGCGTCATAGGGGTTGGACGGCACGACCACTTTCAGGCCGCAGACGTGAGTAAAGAGTGCTTCCGGGCTCTGGCTGTGCGTCTGGCCACCGAAGATGCCTCCACCGGTCGGCATGCGCACGACGATCGGGCAGGTGAAGTCGCCATTGGAGCGATAGCGGATGCGCGCCGCCTCCTGCGTCAGCTGATCGTAGGCAGGATACATGTAGTCGGCGAACTGGATTTCGACACAGGGCTTCAGCCCATAGGCCGCCATCCCGATCGCCGTGCCGACAATGCCGGATTCGTTGATCGGCGCGTCGAAGCAGCGTGTCTTGCCGTATTTCGCCTGCAGGCCCTGCGTGCAGCGGAAGACACCGCCGAAATAGCCGACGTCCTCGCCGAAAACCACGACATTGTCGTCGCGCGCCATCGAGACGTCCATGCCGCTGCGCACGGCCTCGATCATCGTCATCCGGGCCATGTCAGTATCCCGCCTTCTGCCGCTGGCGGCGGATATGCGGCGGCATCTCAGCATAGACGCCCTCGAAGATGTCGCGCACCGAGGGCTTGCCGCCGTCGTGGAGCGTGCCGTGCCCTTCGGCCTGACGTTGGGCCTCGATCACCTCATCCAGGATTTCCGCTTCGGCCTGAGTATGGCGCTCTTCCGACCAGACGCCCCTGACGATCAGGTGTTTCTTCAGCCGCAGAACGGGATCGCCGAGCGGCCATGCTTCCGATTCCGTCTTCGGCCGATAGGCGCTCGGATCATCGGACGTCGAATGGGCTCCGACGCGATAGGTGACATATTCGATCAGCGTCGGGCCGAGATTGCGCCGGGCTCGCTCCGCCGCCCAGCGGGCGACGGCATGGACGGCGAGATAGTCGTTGCCATCGACCCGCAGCGCCGGAATGCCGAAGCCGAGGCCGCGGGCGGCAAATGTGCCGGAGCCGCCGCGGGCAATGCCCTGGAAGGTGGAGATCGCCCACTGATTGTTGACGATGTTGAGAATAACAGGCGCCTTGTAGGTGGAAGCAAAGACCAAAGCCGAATGAAAGTCCGATTCCGCCGTCGAGCCGTCGCCGATCCAGGCGGCTGCTATGCGGCTGTCATTCTTGATCGCCGAGGCCATGGCCCAGCCCACCGCCTGAACATATTGCGTGGCGAGATTTCCGGAGATGGTGAAGAAGCCATGCTCCTTGGAGGAATACATGATCGGCAGCTGCCGACCGCGTAGCGGATCACTCTCGTTCGAGTAGATCTGGTTCATCATCTCGACCATCGGATAGTCGTCTGCGATGAGCAGGCCAGCCTGGCGATAGGTTGGAAAATTCATGTCGCCCTTCTGCAGCGCCTTGCGGAAGGCGCAGCTGACGGCCTCTTCGCCGAGATGCTGCATGTAGAAGGAGGTCTTGCCCTGCCGCTGCGCCATCAGCATGCGGGCATCGAAAGCGCGCAGCTTCATCATGTTGCGAAGCCCGGTCAGCAATTCCTCGTCCGTCGACGACCCTGCCCATGGACCGACCGCCTCGCCGTCACGGTTCAGCACGCGGATGATCGAGTAGGCGAGATCGCGGATGTCCTCCGACGCGACATCTACTTCCGGCCGCGGCACGACACCGGCCTTGGCGATCTTGACGTTGGAAAAATCTGGCTGGCCGCCCGGGCGGACGGCGGGTTCGGGGACATGCAGGCTCAAACGAGCAGATTCCACCATATTATCTCTTTCCTCCCTTTATCGGCCTTGCTTCTCCTCCAGAACCAAGGCCTTAATCTTATAGATTGCGGGCAATCACCATGCGCTGCACGTCGCTCGTTCCCTCATAGATCTGGCAGATGCGCACATCGCGGTAGATGCGCTCCACCGGATAATCAGCCATGTAGCCGTAGCCGCCATGGATCTGGATCGCGTCGGAGCAAACCCGCTCGGCCATTTCCGAGGCAAAGAGCTTGGCCATCGACGCCTCCGACAGGCAGGGCAATCCCGCTTCTCTGAGTGAGGCAGCATGAAAAACGAGCTGCCGCGCCGCCTCGATCCGCGTCGCCATGTCAGCGAGCCGGAAGGCGACCGCTTGATGTTCCACGATCGGCTTGCCGAAAGCGCTACGTTCGCGGGCGTAATCGCGCGCCGCCTCGAAGGCCGCCTTCGCCATTCCAACGGCCTGCGCTGCAATGCCGATTCGCCCGCCCTCTAGATTGGCAAGCGCGATGCGATAGCCCTCACCCTCCTCGCCGAGCCTTAGCTCGGCCGGAATACGCATGTTACTGAAAGCGATCTGGCAGGTGTCGGAGGAATGAAGCCCGAGCTTTTCCTCGACGCGGATCACCTCGTAGCCCGGCGTATCGGTCGGCACGATGAAAGCGGTAATGCCCTTCTTTCCGGCATCGGGATCCGTGACGGCAAAGACGATGATGATCTGTCCGTTTTTACCCGAGGTGATGAATTGCTTGGCGCCGTCGAGCACGTAGTGATCGCCGTCGCGCCGCGCCCGCGTCTTGAGGTTCGAGGCATCGGAGCCCGCCTGCGGTTCCGTCAGCGCAAAACCGCCGATCCATTCGCCGCTTGCAAGCTTCGGCAGGAAGCGTTGCCGTTGTCCCTCATTGCCGAATTTCAGGATCGGCACGCAGCCGACCGAACTGTGCACGCTCATGATGGTCGAGCAGGGCCCGTCGCCGGCGGCGATTTCCTCCAGCACTGCAGCGTAAGCGATGACGCCGGTATCTGAGCCGCCATAGGCCTCCGGCACCAGCATGCCAAGCAGCCCGAGTTCGCCCATTTCCTTCAATTCTTCGCGGGGAAAGAGAGATTCCCGGTCGCGTTTTGCCGCTCCTGGCGCCAGCCGCTCCTGGGCGAAATCGCGGGCCAGATCGCGGATCTGCTGTTGAAGTTCGGAAAGGATCATCTGCTTCCCCTTCCTAGTGTCGCTCGATGGCGACCGCGGTTGCCTCACCGCCGCCGATGCAAAGTGCGGCCACGCCGCGCTTCAGGTCATAACGCTTCAGCGCCGAAAGCAGCGTCACCAGAATTCGGGCGCCGGACGCTCCGATTGGATGGCCGAGTGCACAGGCGCCGCCATGCACGTTCACCTTCTCATGCGGCAGGTTCAGGTCGCGCATCGCTGCCATGGCAACGACGGCAAAGGCCTCGTTGATCTCGAAGAGATCGACATCGGAGAGCGGCAGGCCGGTGCGATCGGACAGTTTTTGCATAGCGCCGATCGGCGCGGTGGCAAAGAGATTGGGGGCCTGCGAATGCGTGGCATGGCCGAGAATAGTGGCAAGTGGCGTGAGGCCGCGGCGATCCGCCTCCGAGCGGCGCATCAGAACGAGTGCGGCCGCACCGTCGGAAATCGAACTGGAATTGGCGGCCGTCACCGTACCGCCGTCACGAAAGGCCGGCTTCAGTGTCGGGATCTTGTCAGGCCTCGCCTTGCCCGGCTGCTCGTCACGGCTTGCCACCTGCTCGGCCTTGCCGGATTTCACCGTCACCGGCACAATTTCGCTGTCAAAATAACCCTCGGCAATCGCCTTCTGCGCCCGCGTCAGCGACGTGACCGCATAGGCGTCCTGCGCTTCGCGTGTAAACTGATAGGCTTCGGCGCAATCCTCCGCGAAGCTGCCCATCAAGCGCCCCTTGTCATACGCATCCTCCAGCCCGTCGAGGAACATATGGTCCACGACCCGCCCATGACCAAGCCTGTAGCCCGCACGGGCACGATCAAGGAGATAGGGCGCATTCGTCATGCTTTCCATGCCACCGGCAACAGCCACCGAAGCGCTTTCCACCGCAATGAGGTCATGGACCATCATGACCGCCTTCATGCCGGAGCCGCACATCTTGTTGATGGTACTCGCACCTGTCGCAAAGGGCAGTCCGGCATGGATCGCCGCCTGACGGGCCGGTGCCTGACCCTGTCCGGCCGGCAATACACAGCCGAAAACGACCTCCTCGATTGCATCCGCTTCGACGCCACTGCGCTGCAGGGCCGCGCGGATTGCCGCGGCGCCGAGTTCAGGGGCCGCGACATCCTTGAGTTCACCCTGAAAACTGCCGATCGGCGTGCGGGCTGCGCCAACGATGACGATGGGATCCTGTAAGGCCATGTTTTCTCCTTCGGGCCAGGCGCTCAGCGCGCGCCCATACGCAATGCGCCATCGAGGCGGATGACCTCACCGTTCAGCATGCTGTTTTCCAAGATGTGACGCACCAAAGCGGCAAATTCCGCCGGCCGTCCGAGACGCGTCGGGAAAGGAACGCTTTTGCCGAGTGCTTCCTGCACCTCGGCCGGCATGCCGGCCATCATCGGCGTTTCGAAAATGCCGGGTGCGATCGACACGGTGCGGATGCCGTGTCGTGCCAACTCGCGGGCGATCGGCAGCGTCATCGCCGCGACACCCCCCTTGGAGGCGGCGTAGGCTGCCTGACCGATCTGCCCGTCGAAGGCGGCAGCCGAGGCTGTATTGACGATCACGCCCCGCTCACCTTCAGCATCCGGTTGCGCAGTCTGGATGGCAACCGCCGCAAGCCGGATCATATTGAAGGTACCGATGAGGTTGATGCTGATCGTACGCGTAAAGCTCTCCAGCCGATGCGGGCCGTCACGCCCGATCACCTTTTCGGCCGGGGCTACGCCGGCGCAGTTGATAAGCCCGCGAAGCGGGCCGAAAGCATTCACGGCGGTGGCAATCACCGCCGCACCGTCCTCTTCATCAGTCACGTCGGCTTTGATGAAGCGTGCATCCTGTCCCAGTTCGCCAGCGATCGCCTCGCCTGCATCGAGATTAAGATCGGCAATCGTCACGCGCCCGCCGGCTTCGGCGAGCATACGTGCCGTTGCCGCTCCAAGCCCGGAGCCGCCGCCGGTAATGATGAAACTTGCGCCGCGGATTTGCACGGATCGCTCCTCTCTGCCCGGCAGACATCTCCTCCGAGTCCGCCTGAGCAAAGATTCTATTCCCTCGCCCTATTGCAAGCGATGACAGGATTGCTCCATTATTTCGGCCAGTTTTGCCATATTGATTTATCGGGGTGAAGCAACGATGGCCGAAACCGAACGCCGCATGATCGCACCGGGCTTCGTCGAGGAAGCGCTCGACAGCCTGCGCCGCCTTGGGAAACCGACAGCGTCTCTTCTGACGAAGCTCGGCCTGCCGCAGCGGATCGATCAACCGGTTTCGACTGAGGCCTATGGCGCGTTGTGGCTGGCGATCGCGGCCGAACTCGACGACGAATTCTTCGGCATGGGCGCCCGGCCGATGCGTAGCGGCAGCTTCACCCTGCTCTGCCATTGCGTACTGCACGCGCCCACGCTCGGCCACGCCCTTCGCCGGGCCTTGCGTTTCCTCGACGTGGTGCTGGACGATCCGCGCGGCAAACTGGTCATTCGCGACGGTTTGGCGCAGATCGAGCTTCGCGATGCCGGTGAGCCGCGCTCGGCCTTCGCCTATCGCACCTACTGGATCATCCTGCATGGCATCATCTGCTGGCTCGTCGGCCGTCGCATCCCAATCCGCCTCGTCGATTTCCGCTGCGCGGAACCCATCCAGGGCGCTGACTACCGGCTGTTCTTCGGTGCGCCTGTGCGCTTCTCGCAGCCGATCAGCCGGCTCGGCTTCGATAGCGCCATGCTCGACTTGCCGATATCGCGCAGCGAACAGGCGTTGAAGCAGTTCCTGCGGGGGGCGCCCGCCAATATTCTCGTGCGCTATCGCTACGATGCCGGCATTGCTGCTGCCGTGCGCCGTCGTCTCTCGCAGACCTCTCCCGCGGCCTGGTCGAGCTTCCGGACGCTCGCTGCCGAGATGCGCATGCCATCCTCGACGCTCCGCCATCGCCTGCATGACGAGGGCCAGAGCTATGCCGGCATCAAGGACGATATCCGCCGGGACCTCGCGGTCGACCTGTTGATAAACACATCGAAGACCATCGGAGAAATCGCCGTGCAACTCGGCTATTCCGAACCCAGCGCCTTCTTTCGCGCTTTCCGGAAATGGATGGGCAAGAGCCCCGACGCTTTCCGCCGGGAAGAACCCAAATCAGTGCAGTGGGAATAGACTTCGTTCGAGGGAGCTTTGAAGCGACCCCAACCCGCGCTACATATGATAGCGGGAGGAGTGCCATGTTTGATTTTTCGCTCGGCGAAACCGCGGACGCCATCCGCGAGGCGACGGCGCGATTTGCCGCCGATACCATCGCTCCGCTGGCCGCGGAGATCGACGAAAGCAATACGTTTCCACGTCAGCTCTGGCCGCAGATGGGTGCGCTTGGTCTGCACGGCATCACCGTGGAAGAAGAATTCGGCGGTGCCGGTCTCGGCTATCTCGAACATGTCGTCGCCATGGAGGAAGTCTCGCGTGCCTCGGCCTCCGTAGGCTTGAGTTACGGCGCCCATTCCAATCTCTGCGTCAATCAAATCCGTCGCTGGGCCACACCGGAGCAGAAGCAGCGCCATCTGCCCAAACTGATTTCCGGCGAGCATGTCGGCTCGCTTGCCATGTCGGAAGCCGGCTCCGGCTCGGATGTCGTGTCCATGCAGCTCAAGGCGGAACGCAAGGGTGATCGCTACCTCCTTAACGGGACAAAGTTCTGGATCACCAATGCACCGCATGCCGATGTGCTCGTCGTCTACGCGAAGACCGATCCGGCGGCCGGACCGAAGGGTATTTCGGCTTTCATCATTGAGAAGGGCATGCCCGGCTTCAGCGTTTCGAAGAAACTCTCCAAACTCGGCATGCGCGGCAGCGATACGGCAGAATTGGTCTTCCAGGATTGTGAGGTGCCGATAGAAGCGCTGATGGGGCGGGAAGGTGACGGCGTTAAGATCCTGATGTCCGGCCTCGATTATGAACGCGCCGTGCTTGCCGCAGGCCCGCTCGGTATCATGCAGGCCTGCCTCGATGTCGTGCTGCCCTATGTGCGGGACCGTAAACAGTTCGGCAAGCCGATCGGTGACTTCCAACTCATGCAGGGCAAGATTGCGGACATGTATGTCGCGCTGAATTCCTCACGCGCCTATGTCTATTCCGTCGCCCGCGCCTGCGATGCCGGCCGCACGAGCCGCTCGGATGCTGCAGCCGCCATCCTATTTGCCAGCGAGAATGCTGTGAAAGTATCGCTGGAGGCGATCCAGGCGCTCGGCGGAGCCGGATATACCAGGGAGTGGCCCGTCGAGCGCTTCCTGCGCGATGCCAAGCTCTATGATATCGGCGCCGGCACGAATGAAATCCGCCGCTATCTGATCGGCCGGGAGCTCATCGCATCATGACGGTGATTTCCTCTGAAATCGATCGCGACAGCGAAACTTTCAAGGCGAATGCCAACAAGAACAGCACTCTGGTCGACGAACTCTACGACCGCTCCGCAAAAACCCGCGAGGGCGGTTCAAGGGCAGCCCGCGAGCGCCATACAGGCAAGGGCAAGCTCCTGCCGCGCGACCGCATCCAGCTTTTGCTCGACGCCGGCAGTCCTTTCCTGGAGATGGGAACGCTGGCGGCGAACGGCATGTATGGCGACGAGGCGCCGGGTGCCGGCATCATCACCGGCATCGGCCGCGTTTGCGGCCGCGAGGTGATGATTGTCGCCAATGATGCGACGGTGAAAGGCGGCGCCTATTTCCCGATGACCGTAAAGAAGCATCTGCGGGCGCAGGAGATCGCGATGCAGAACCGACTGCCCTGCGTCTACCTTGTCGATAGCGGCGGCGCCAACCTTCCGCATCAGGCCGAGGTCTTCCCCGATCGCGATCATTTCGGCGCGATCTTCTTTAATCAGGCGCAGATGTCGGCCGAAGGCATTCCGCAAATCGCCTGCGTGATGGGAAGCTGTACGGCGGGCGGCGCCTACGTCCCTGCCATGTCCGACGAAACGATCATCGTGCGCAATCAGGGCACGATTTTCCTGGCCGGCCCGCCTCTGGTGAAAGCTGCGACCGGCGAGATCATTTCGGCCGAGGAACTCGGCGGTGCTGAAACCCATGGCCGCCGCTCCGGCGTCGTCGATCATGTCGCCGAAAATGACGAGCATGCACTGCTGCTCGTCCGCGATATCGTCGCCAGCCTCAACAGCGTAAAGACGGTCGATATCGACGTTCAGGCCCCGCGCCCGCCAAAACTCGATCCCGAGGATCTCAACGGCGTTATCCCCGAAGATGTCCGCTCGCCGTACGATGTGCGCGAGGTCATCGGTCGCCTCGTCGACGGTTCGGAGTTGCACGAGTTCAAGCCGCTCTATGGCACGACGCTGGTCTGCGGCTTTGCGCGCATCTGGGGCATGCCGGTTGCCGTCATCGCCAACAATGGCGTGCTATTTTCCGAAAGTGCATTGAAGGGCGCGCATTTCATTGAGCTTGCCTGCCAGCGTCGCGTGCCGCTGCTCTTCCTGCAGAACATATCGGGCTTCATGGTCGGCGGCCGTTATGAGGCCGGCGGCATCGCCAAGGATGGGGCGAAGCTCGTCACCGCAGTCGCAACTGCCAGCGTGCCGAAAGTGACCGTCATCATCGGCGGCAGCTTCGGCGCCGGCAATTACGGCATGTGCGGCCGCGCTTATCGGCCGCGCTTCCTCTTCACCTGGCCGAACAGCCGTATCAGCGTCATGGGCGGCGATCAGGCGGCCTCCGTACTCGCCACGATCCGCCGAGACGCCATGGAAGCGCGTGGGGAGACCTGGCCCGCAGATGAGGAGGAAGCCTTCAAGTCGCCGATCCGCGCCGGCTACGAGGCGGAAGGCAACCCCTATTATGCCACCGCCCGCCTCTGGGACGACGGGATCATCGATCCGCGTCAAACGCGGGATGTGCTGGGCCTTGCCTTTTCCGCCTGCCTGAATGCGCCGATCCCGAAGGGACCGCGTTTCGGCCTGTTCAGGATGTGAGGTGACGCAATGATGGAAAGCCTTCTCATTGCCAACAGGGGCGAGATCGCCCGCCGCATCGTCCGGACGGCGAAAACCCTCGGCATCCGCACCATCGCCGTCTATTCCGAAGCCGATGCCGGCCTGCCCTTCGTGGCGGAAGCGGATGAGGCGGTCGCAATCGGCTCGCCGCCGGCGCGTGAAAGCTATCTCTCGCAGGATCGCATTCTGGACGCAGCTCGCAAGACCGGCGCTGCCGCCATCCATCCCGGCTATGGATTCCTGTCGGAGAATGCCGATTTTGCCGAAGCGGTGGAGAGCTTAGGCATGATCTGGGTTGGCGCGCCGCCCGCCGCGATTCGTGCCATGGGGCTCAAGGATGCGGCCAAGCAGCTGATGCAGGCGGCCGGCGTGCCGGTCACACCCGGCTATATGGGCATGGACCAGAGCGACGAGAGGCTCGCCGCTGAGGCGGAAGCGACAGGCTTTCCCGTGCTCATAAAAGCCGTCGCCGGCGGCGGCGGCAAGGGCATGCGCCGGGTGGACCGGTCGGAGGAATTCGCCGAACTGCTCGCCTCATGCCGCCGCGAGGCGGCCTCTTCCTTTGGCGACGAGCGTGTGCTGATCGAGCGCTATATCTCCAATCCGCGCCATATCGAGGTGCAGGTCTTTGCCGATCGCTTCGGCAATTGCGTCCATCTCTTCGAGCGCGACTGCTCGCTGCAGCGTCGACACCAGAAGGTGATCGAGGAGGCGCCGGCACCCGGCCTCGACGCCATCACCCGTGCTGCGATCTGCGATGCCGCTGTCAAGGCCGCCAAGGCCGCGAACTACGTCGGGGCCGGCACCATCGAATTCATCGCAGACGCCTCCGAGGGCCTGCGTCCCGACCGCATCTGGTTCATGGAAATGAACACCCGGTTGCAGGTCGAACATCCTGTCACCGAGGCCATCACCGGCGAAGACCTCGTGCTCTGGCAGCTGAAGGTCGCCGCCGGGGAGCCTCTGCCGAAAGAGCAGGACGAGATCACCATGAAGGGCTGGGCATTCGAAGCCCGCCTCTATGCCGAAAATCCGGCTGCCGGCTACTTGCCCTCGATCGGTCGTCTCGATCATTTGCGCCTGCCCCAAAATGTTCGGGTCGACAGCGGTGTCGAGGAAGGCAATGAGATCACCGCCTTCTACGATCCGATGATCGCCAAGATCATCGCCCATGGCTCGAACCGTGAAGTAGCCCTCTCAATCCTCGCCAAGGCTTGCGAGAGCATCGAAGTCTGGCCGGTGAAATCCAATGCCGGCCTTCTCGCCCGCATCGCCTCCGACCCGGATTTCCGCGCGGCGAAGGTCGATACGGGTTTCCTCGATCGTCACGGCGAAACCCTGCTGGCAAAGGAGCCTGACGAGACGACAATCGACAAGGCCGTTACAAGACTGACAGCAACAGATGCGACCGATCCCTGGTCAGCTCTTGCCGGCCTGCGCATCTCGGGCACAAGCGATTGCCGTACGCGCGTTCGCGTAGGCGACCATCTCTATTGGGGCCGTGTCCGGCTCGGCCTCGAAACCAATGCTGTCAAGTCCGGCGAAACCATTGTCCTTTTCGATGCCGGTAATGCCTGGCCAATTTGCCTGCCCGTCGCAAGCGAAGTCGAAGCGCACCAGGGTGCCAGTGATGGCGCGATCCTTTCGCCGATGCCTGGCCTCATCATCTCTGTCGATGTTGCGGAAGGCGACCATGTCGCCAAAGGCGACAGGCTGCTGACAGTGGAAGCGATGAAGATGGAACATACGCTGCGCGCGCCCTTTGACGGCATCGTCCAGAAGTTGCCGGTCTCGGCAGGTGCCAGGGTTTCGGAAAACCAGCTTGTCGTCAGCGTCGTGAAGGAGCAAGAGTGATGGCCGGCCGCTATTTCGACGAATGGACAGTCGGCGATCGGATTGCCCACGAGATCCGCCGCACGGTCACGGAAACCGACAACCTGCTCTTCACGACGCTCTCCCATAATCCGCAACCGCTGCATCTCGATGCCGATTATGCGGCGCGCACCGAATTCGGCCGCATCGTCGTCAATGGCACTTTCACCTTCGCGCTCACCGTCGGTCTTTCGGTTGGCGACACGACGCTCGGCACGCTGATCGCCAACCTCGGCTACGACAAGGTGACGATGCCGCAGCCGGTCTTCATCGGCGATACGCTTCGGGTGGAAACCGAGGTGACGGAGCTCAGGCGCTCTAACTCCCGGCCCGATGCCGGGATCATCACGTTCCGGCATGTCACGCTGAATCAGCGAAACGAGACCGTCTGCCAGTGCCTGCGCACGGCCATGCTGCAGGTGAAGCCGTCATGAGGCTGCGTTCGCTGCTCTTCGTGCCCGGCGATCGACCGGAGCGCTTCGACAAGGCGCTCGCCTCGGGCGCCGATGCCGTCATCCTCGACCTGGAAGATTCCGTTTCCGCGCAGAACAAGCCTAAGGCGCGGGACGCCGTACGCGACTTCGTCATGCGCCGCGCGGCCGATGCGGCGCTTGTCATTCGCATCAATCCCCTCGCCTCGCCCGCCTTCGAGGACGATCTTGCTGCACTCAGCGATCTTGATCCCTTCGCGATCATGCTGCCGAAGGCTGAAGGTTCGGCATCCGTGCGCCAGCTTAAAAGCCGCCTGTCCTCCTCCGTTCCTATCCTGCCGATCGCAACCGAAACGCCGGCCGCTATCTTCGAGATCGGCAGCTACCGGGATGTCGCGTCTCATCTTTGCGGACTGACATGGGGAGCGGAAGATCTGCCTGCCGCGATCGGCGCGGCGACCGCCCGCGAGGCAGATGGACGCTATACTGCGCCTTATGAGCTCGCCCGTTCTCTCGTTCTCTTTGGCGCTCACGCAGCTGCCGTTCCTGCCGTCGAGACCGTCTATCCCCATTTCCGCGATCTCGACGGCGTTACGGCCTATGCGGCCCGTGCGCGGCGCGACGGTTTCTCGGCCATGATGGCGATCCATCCGAGCCAGGTGGAACCGATCAACCATGCCTTTACACCTGACGCGGCCGAGATCGGCTGGGCGGAAAAAGTAGTGGCCGCCTTTGCCGCCTGTCCCGATATCGGCGTTATCCAGATCGACGGGCGCATGCTCGACCTGCCGCATCTGAAACTCGCGAAACGTATTCTGCAGGCCGGAAAAATATAAAATGAAAGGTGACACCAGCCGCCACGGTCTTTCGCTCTTTTGTGCGCAGCGAAGAAGCAACTGCTGCAAGGCCTTATATGCGGGTTCGCGAGACCTGAAAACGCCCAATAAATAAGCAAAGAAGCTTTTATGTCGTAAAACAAATATCATATGTCGCATTTCGATAGCTCAACGCACAGCTGTGCAAAGCTATTTCCGAGGTGGAATTCATCTGATAGCAGGTTGTTCTCGGCCGGGCCTTCGAGAGCTTTTAAAATCAACCTAATAATAATGTCTATTAATAGAATTGAATAGGAACCACGGCTTTCACAATGCCGGCTATATTTTGTATATAAATAGAATATAGGCGATCCGATCGGCCGATCGTAAGAAATTAATGCATCGATGTTCCACCAGAATTTCACAAAATTTGGACATGAATATTTTATGACAGAAACTTTCTACTCTCTTCATGTCATAGAAACTTCATTGGTTACCGGAAATTGAACCAGTTAATAGGGCGTGCGCTCAAGAGGGGGCGCGTCCTATTTTTCGAGGGTTCTCATGCAAGCCAAGCTTCTCGGCGCCGTAGGCGCCCTACTCGCTTCAGCCTTCCTTGCTGCTGGTCCTGTCGCCGCCGCCGAAAAGACCAAGATCGATTTCTGGTTCGGCAACTCGGGCGATATTGCTACGCGCGTTCAGGAACAGTGCGACCGTTTCAACAAGTCGCAGAACGACTTCGAAGTCGTCTGCACCAGCCAGGGTTCTTATGACGCCTCGCTGCAGAACACGATCGCCGCTTTCCGCGCCGGCAAGCAGCCGACCATCGCACAGGTCTCCGACGCTGGTACGCTCGACATCATGCTGTCGGGCGCTTACTATCCGGCCAACAAGCTCATGAGCGACATGGGCTACAATGTCGACTGGAAGGACTACTTCTCCGGCATCGCCGGCTACTACGCAACGTCGAAGGGCGAGATGTACTCCTTCCCCTTCAACTCCTCCACGGCCCTGCTCTACTGGAACAAGGACGCCTTCGCCAAGATCGGCAAGGACCATGCTCCGGCGACCTGGAAGGAAGCAGGCGAAGACTTCAAGGCTCTGAAGGACGCAGGCTACGCTTGCCCGCTCGCCTTCGACATCTCCAACAACGAAGTCTGGCAGTTCATCGAGCAGTTTGAAGCTGTAAACGGCGAAGCCATCGCAACAAAGAAGAACGGCTTTGAAGGCCTCGACGCCGAACTGGTGTTCAACAAGAACCCGATGCTCGTCAACTACGTCAAGGACCTGAAGTCCTGGTACGACAACAAGCTCGCTGTCATCAAGAACAAGGCTGTCGGCCAGACCTTCGTCGAGGCCTTCGCTGCTGGCGAATGCCAGGTCATCCTGACCTCGGTTGGCGACCATGGCAACATCGGCCGTACCGCCAAGCAGGGCATGAACTGGGGCGTTTCGATGCTGCCGACCTATGGCGACGCAACGCGTCACAGCTCTTACGTTGGCGGCGCTTCGCTCTGGGTTCTGAAGGGTCATTCGGACGCCGAATACAAGGCTGCCGCTTCCTTCTTCAACTTCATTGCAAAGCCGGAAGAAGCTCTCACCTGGTCGACCGTTACCGGCTATATCCCGGTTCGTAACTCCGGCTTCGAATACCTGAAGAAGCAGGGCTTCTACGACAAGGCTCCCTATGCCGGTCGCGAACTTGCCATTCAGAGCCTGACCGCTTCTCCGGCTGGCGACACGTCTGCAAAGGGCATCCGTCTCGGTGGCCTGCTCCAGGTCCGTACCGAAATCGCTAACGGCCTGCAGGCGATCTTCGTCAACAATGCCGATGTCCAGGCTTCGCTCGGCTCTGCTGCCGATCGCGGCAACCAGCTCCTGCGTCGCTTCCAGCAGACCTACAAGGGCGTTCAGCTCCCCTAATCGGTTGATATGAGCCGCACCCGGTCCGCTTCTGGCGCTCCGGGTGCGGCTTTGTACATTCCCTACCGGCTGCGGAAGCGAGATCGCCGCCCGCGCCAGAACCAAACCCGGACGAAAACGACCACTCATGGAAAAGCGCGTCACTTTCTCCTCGACGACGATCGGCCTTCTTTTCGCATTTCCGATGCTGCTGCTGATCTTCGTCTTCTTCTACTGGCCGAGCGCGCAGGCGCTGTATTGGGCGTTCACGCTCGAGCAGCCATGGGGCGGCGGTAACGCCTGGGTCGGTTTCGACAATTTCAGGCAGCTGCTGAGCGACCCGGTCTATTGGGACTCAATTACCCGCAGCATGATTTTCGGCTTCAGTTCGACTGCCATTGCCATGGGGCTGGCGCTCATCCTGGCGCTCCTGACGGATCGTGAGCTGCGTGGCCATAAAATCTATCGCTCGGTCTTCATCTGGCCCTATGCGATTGCCGCTCCTGCGCTCGGCCTCGCCTTCCGCTTCATCCTGGCGCCTGAAGCCGGTCTTCTGTCGGTCATCAACCATGTCTGGCCTGGCCTCTGGAACCCGGCATTCGACGGCAAGGATGCGATGATCGCGGTCGTCGTCGCCTTCTCCTGGAAATATATCGGCTACAACTTCATCTTCTTCTTGTCGGCCCTGCAGGGTATCCCACGCTCGCTGATCGAGGCGGCGGCCATGGACGGCTCCGGGCCGCTGCGCCGCATGTGGGACATCCAGCTGCCGCTGCTCACGCCGACGCTCTTCTTCCTGCTGGTCATCAACATCACGGAAAGCTTCCAGGATTCCTTCGGTATCGTCGATGTCATGACCCAGGGCGGTCCAGCGCGCGCCACCGAACTCATGGTCTACAAGATCTATTTCGACGGCTTCAAAGGCCTCGATTATTCCGGCGCCGCAGCTCAATCCATGATCCTGATGGGGCTCGTCATCCTGCTCACCATCTTCCAGTTCCGCTTCATCGAGCGGCGCGTGCACTACAAGTGAGGTCGCGAACATGATCGAACGCACGCCGATATTCAACTTCATCTGCTACACGCTGCTCGCGCTCGGCCTGGTGATTGCACTCCTGCCATTCGCCATCGTCATCATCGCGTCGACACTTGATCTGGAGACGGTCAACCGGGTGCCGCTGCCGCTGGTTCCGAGCTCGCACTTCTGGGAAAACGTGCACACTGCCTGGGTTCGTGCCGATCTCGGCAACAAGCTGTTCCATAGCGTCATCTTCGCCGCGACGGTCGGCGCCGGCAAGGTTTTGCTTTCGTCCATGGCTGCCTTCTCGATCGTCTATTTCCGTTTCCGCGGCCGCTATCTGATCTTCTGGATCATCTTCATCACTCTGATGCTGCCGCTGGAAGTGCGTATCGTGCCGACCTATTCGATCGCCGCCAATGCGCTTCAGCCCTTTCAGGCGATCCTCGATGTGACCGGCATCACGTGGCTGGTCGCGCAGATCACCGGCATCCAGATCAAGATGGAATGGGGTCTTCTGAACTCCTATCCAGGCCTGATATTGCCGATGGTCGCGACCGCGACGGGCACGTTCCTCTACCGCCAGTTCTATCTGACGGTGCCGGACGAACTCGCCGAGGCATCGAAGATGGACGGCTCAGGCCCGGTCCGTTTCTTCTGGGACGTTCTGCTGCCGCTGTCGCGTCCGAACATGATCGCGCTTTTCACCATCATGTTCGTCTGGGCCTGGAACCAGTATCTGTGGCCGCTGCTGATCACCACCGACCCGAAGTTCGGCATTGCCGTGACCCAGCTCAAGACACTCATCCCCTCCGAATTCGGCCTGCCCGACTGGAACGTCGCAATGGCCGGAACATTGATCATCATGTCGCCGCCGCTGATCCTCGTCATCCTGATGCAGCGTTGGTTCGTGCGCGGCCTTATTTCCACCGAGAAGTGAAAGGAACAGACCCTTGGCACCGATCTCCATCCGTGGCGTGAAAAAGAGCTATGGCAAGAACGCCGTCGTTCATGGCGTCGATCTCGAAATCCAGTCGGGCGAGTTCATCGTCATCCTCGGTCCGTCCGGCTGCGGCAAGTCCACGCTGCTCCGCATGGTCGCCGGCCTGGAAGAAATCACCGGCGGCGAAATCGCCATCGACGGCCGGGTCGTCAACCAGCTCGAGCCGCGTGAACGCGGCTGCGCCATGGTCTTCCAGAACTATGCGCTCTACCCGCACATGAGCGTTGCCGAAAACATCGGCTACGCGCTGAAGGTCGCCGGCGTGCCGAAGGTCGAGCGCGACCGCCGCATCGCCGAAGTCGCCAAGGCACTCAGCCTCGAGCCCTTCCTCGAACGCCGCCCGGCAGCCCTCTCGGGCGGTCAGCGCCAGCGCGTCGCCATGGGCCGCGCCATGATCCGCGAGCCGAAGGTCTTTCTCTTCGATGAGCCGCTCTCCAACCTCGACGCCAAGCTGCGCATCGCCATGCGTGCGGAAATCCGCCGCCTGCATCGCCGCCTCGGTGCTACCTCGATCTTTGTTACGCATGACCAGAATGAGGCAATGACGCTCGCCGATCGCATCATCGTCATGAATTCCGGATATGTCGAACAGGTCGGCACGCCGGAAGAGGTCTATCACTATCCCGCAAGCCGGTTCGTTGCCGGCTTCGTCGGTACGCCGGCGATGAACCTCCTGGAAGGCCGTGTCAACGAAAACGGCGTCTTCATCTATGACGAAGGACGTACAGTCACTCTGCCGGCCGAACGTGGCAAGCAGCTTGCCGGCCAGCGCGTCGTTCTCGGCGTGCGTGCCGAAGCCGCCCGCCTCGTCTCTCCGGACGCGCCTGGTGCGCTCTTGGCCACTGCCGACTTCATCGAAGAACTCGGCGCGAGCCGTATAGTGCATGCCGATTTCGATGGCCTGCCTTTCGCCGTCGCCATGACCGGTTCGGTCTCGCTGAAGACCGGCGACCGTATCGGCGTCGCCATCGATCAGGATTCGATCCATCTCTATTCGGCCGACACCGGCGCAGTCCTCGTCGCTCCGGCACGCAGCGGCGCCATCACCGTGAACGCCTGAGCCTGACGCTGATGACCAGCTTTTCCGATATCGCCGCTAGCAACCGCAACCTCGTTGCGGTTGCCGTGGAAACGCTCTCGGCGCCCTCCGCCGCCTTCTTCGACGAGGCACGGGCCGCGAAGCTGACGCAGGCCGAGCATGACCGGCTGGCGGCAACCCTGCCCGCGCTCTCGACGATCGAAGTTTTGAACATCGACAGCGGCACCGGTGCCAGCAACGGCCTTGTCGTCGCCGCGTGGAATGCCGAGCGGCTCAAGTATCACGCTCCCTCCGTCGAACTCGTGCGCCAGAGCGGCGCGGATATCCTGCTGCTCACCGAAGCCGATCTCGGTACGGCGCGCGCAGGCAACCGCCATACCGTTGCTGATCTCGCCAGCGATCTCGGTATGTCCTATGTCTTTGGCGTGGAGTTCGTCGAACTTGGCCTCGGGAATTCACGCGAACGCGAATGGCACAAGGGGGAGACGAATTCGGTCGGTTTCCACGGCAATGCGTTGCTTTCCTGCCTGCCCCTCAAAGACGCCGCACTCATCCGCCTCGATGATGGCGGCACGTGGTGGACGGATGCGAAGGATGGACAGGGCCGGATCGGCGGACGCATGGCGATTGCCGCCAAGGTCGAGACTGCATTCGGGCCGATCCTTGCCGTCAGCGTTCATCTGGAAAGCAAGACCGATATCGAGGATCGCGCCGAGCAGACGCGGCGGCTGATTGCGGCCGTTGAACAGCTCGCCGGCGATCTGCCCGTCGTCATCGGCGGCGACTTTAATACCAATTTGCTTCCCGATGGATCGCGCGAGCCGGAAGCATATGAGCCGCTTTTCGGTCTGCTGGCTGAGGCCGGCTATCACTGGGAAACGGCCAACGATTTTGCGCATACGCGCCGCACGCGCCCGGATGGAACGCCGCAGCCGCCCCTCGCCCGGCTCGACTGGCTGTTGACCCGCGGTCTTGTTGCAAGCGACGCCGTAACCGTTCCGGCTGTTGATGCCGATGGCGTGGCAATCTCCGATCATGAACTGATCAGGGCGCGTTTCTTCGCGCCCTGATCAGCCTCTGCTTTCCTTGTCGGAAGAGTCGAAAGGCGCTCGCGAGCAATCGTTTCATTAGAAACCTTTGACGAAGTGTTGCACTTACGCCCTAGCGGGAATGCTTTAGGCGTTGCTAACATTTCAACGATTGGCGGGGGCCGGTTGCAAGCCTACGACGAGGGTAGGCTTGCTCAAAATGGGATGGCTGCGCGTTGCGTATCTGCAGCCATCCCAATCTCTCTTGACCGGAAGTCGGAATTGCAGACGTGCCGTCTCTCATGTTCGATGACACAGGCGCCCTCACCCGTCAGATCCAGGTTCACTCGCCCACAGTTAGAGGCCAATCAGACCGCGTCAGCAGGCAGGCGTTCGGTGTTCGATAAAACTCTGGATCAATCTGCTGTTTCACCCAGCGTATCGGCGACATGAGCGCCGCGCATACCCATCGCTCTCGGTGCCCCTGTCGTCGTATCTTTTGCGGTCTGGTGTTCGAGTTCGGCGTTGAGTTCGGCCCCCACAATCAGGATCGCGACCGAAAGCCACGTCCAAACAAGGAAGCCGATCAACGCGCCGAGCGTTCCATAGGTCGCATTATAGTTGGCAAAGTGGCCAAGGTAGATCGAGAAGCCGAGCGACATGAGAAACCAGGCAAACGCCGTCAGCAGAGCGCCCCATGTCATCCACCGCAGACGCGCCGGCTCACGACTAGGACCGAACCGGTAGATGGCCATGACGGTGGCCACAACCACGGCCAGGAGTAGCGGCCACCTGAGAACGAGGGCCATCTGTTCGTCGAAGCGATCCAGCCAGAGGAACGAAAGCACGACCGGCATCACGGCAACGAGCCCGATAAGAATTGTCGCGGTGATAATGGCGCAGACCGTGAAGCAGAGTGCAATCAGGTTCAAGCGGACCAGGCTGCGTTTTTCCCGCTCTTCATAGGCGATGTTCATGGCGTCGAAGAGCGCAAGGGTACCGCTGTGGGTGCTCCACAAGGCGATAGCCAGACCGATGAAAAAAGTCACGCCCAGCGTACTGTCGCGTCTCTCGGCGAGCGAACGGATTTGCTCCGAAACGAGATCGAAGGCGCCTGGCGGCAGCACCACCGCCAGCTTGCCCAGGTGTTCCGACATGGTCAGAGGATCTGCGAAAAGCCCGTACAGAGAGACCAGTGCGCCAAGCGCCGGAAACATCGCAAGGAGAAGGTAGAAAGTCACGCCGGCAGCGATCAGCGTCACCCTGTCATCCAATACCTCATGCACGACACGCCAGAACACGTCTCTCAGTCCTTGCCTCGGAATGGATTCCGGGACCGATGCCTGCCGGCCATGCCCGTCGTCTTCTGTCGATAAATCGGCCCGCATGGCCGCCTTCGGGCTCATGTCGAAACGGCGCATCACGAGCAGCACGCCGCCAAACGTAGCGAGCGACAGGATCGCGGTTGATCGCAGGCTTAAACGAAAATTTGTGCGCATCGCTCTGCCTCCGTTCGGCATAAGGATGAACGCGCGATCACGCTTAAAGGTGCAAATCCGCGATTGGCATCATGGATTGTTTGGCAGGCGACCGTCGTGCAGGTCCCACCTCTATGGAACTTCGATCATCGCGCGTTGTTTCCATCTGGATTGGAGGACTGCAAATGGCATCTATGACGAGAGAAGAGCTGTCCAAGCAGCTGAAGAAGCTGGATTTCTGCATGTTTTCAACACGCGGAACCTCAAACCGGATAACCAGTCGCCCGATGAGTAACAATGGCGACGTCGAATATGACGGCGATTCCTGGTTTTTCTCCTATGCGGACACGCACAAAATATCCGAGATTCGGAAAGACCCCGCGGTGTTGCTAACCTTTACGGCGCCGCCGCATCTGCTGGGAAAGCCGGGTATATTCATAGCCATCGATGGCGACGCCGTGCTTATCGAGGACACCTCGCAGTTCGAGACCCACTGGGTCAAAGGACTGGAACGATGGTTTCCCGAGGGCGTGCAGACGCCTGGACTTATTCTTATCAAGGTTACTGCACGTTTCGCCCAATATTGGGACGGCGAAGAGAACGGGAAAGTCGATCTCTAATGTCAATGCACGGCGCCGCGTCCACAGCGAGCCCGCCTACAGACGGGCTATCGCCTCCCCTAGTTCCTTGCGAAGCTTTTCAAGCCGAGCCCGTGCCTCGTCCCTTTGCGCCCGCAGCTCTTTGATCGACTTCTCCTGCTCCGTCAGATCCTCAAGGAACTGCTGCTTGAGCGGTGTGTCGCCTACGGAGGCAAGCATGCCTGAAATCCGTGAGGATTCCGAAGTTGCATCCTCGATCGCCTGCATCACCGCCGACAGATCTCTCTCCGCCTCCTTCTGGGCCGTCCTCGCCGTCACGAGCCCGCGAAGCTTCTCGGCGATCTCCGGGGACGGCCCCTCATCGAGCCATTGCAGGATCACCGCGTCGTCGATATCGGCAATCGCCTGCGTTTCGCTCTCTACCATGCGCCATTCGATTGAAGTCGAAACCTTCTTTCCGGCGGGCACCACGACAGTCGCCCGCGCGCCCTGCGGTGTTTCCTCCACCCCCTCGGACAGAACGAGTTCCCACCCTGGCATGCCTGGATCTTCCGCAACGAACTTCCTGTCAGTGTCTGCGCCCCAGGCGGTGAAGGTCTTTCGCACGCGACGCTCCAATGTTGCGTCGAGATAACCGTCCTTGACGACAACTGTCCGGAAGGAACTGGAGTTGGTGATGGCCATTTCCTGCTCGATCTTCTGATCAGCCGCAAACGTCGCCTTTTCAACTCCGCCCGGCTTGACGTTGCCTATGCGCGCATCGCCAACATAGCGCCCTTTTTCGTCATAGACCGCGGCGACCGCCGGCGGCAGCGAGGTACCCGTGTCGTTCGTCAGCATCAGCGCCGCATCCGGATGTTGGGCGCCATCGCGATAGAGAGCGACGAACTCCGCGCCGATCTCGCGATCGAGGATCGGCACGGAAATCGTCTCACCGTTCTTGAGGTCGTATGCGCCGGGAAGATCGAAGTTTGCGACCACATCGCCCTCGTCGGCGGCGGCAGCAATGGTAGCGGCCGGAGCGGCAATAACGGGAGCAGGAGCCTCCGCAGCGGGCTCGTTCAGCAACGCACCCGCGACCATCCCCCGTTTGGCGCTCGCGACGTCAAGATATGCGGCCTCCGCCTCAGGGCGTGATGGCCATGTTCTGGCGTACAGCCTCTGGCGAAGCGTCACTGGCTTGCCTGACGTCAGAGATATTGAAACCCCTTTCCAGTCTTCGCCAGAGGCATTCTCCAGAACTGCCCATGCTTGCAACCGCGCTTTGCCCTTGGCGTCGACAATGATCCGATAGGACGGCTTCCAGAGCGGGGCTGCGACGACATAGGAAATGTCCACGGCCGCCGACGCCTTGCCATTGAGCGAAATGGTGACTGCACGCGTCCCCTGCACTCCATCGCTCGACAGCAGTTCCACTGCCCGAGCAACCATCTCGGCATCTTTGGGATTATCGAGTTTGTAGGCCATGGCGCCACCGATCTCGGCAACGTCGAAGGCGCCGCGGTCAAGCATCACGATCAGCCGCGCGCGCTGCTTTTCAGTGGCGGGCTCTACCCCGACGATGCGACCCTTCACCCCGTTCGCAGAGACAGGCGCGCCTCTGAGAGCCCGCAGCACAGCAGCAGCCGAATCCAGATCCTTCCGTTTGATCGGCAGCACCTTGAATGTTTCATCGACCATGCCCGGCCCGGTGGTCGACAATCCCTTTACGGGAGCCGGCCCCGAGACAACGAGGGTCTTCAGAAAGTCATCCATCTGGTCTGTCGGCACATCGACGACAGCGTTGCCGTCGTCCCCGACATTAAGACTGCGCACATATTCGGCAACGCCTCCTGAGGACAGCCTGATAGACTTGATAGTCCCGGTTTGCGCGAATGCGGTTGTGGAGAGCAGTATTGCGGTAAGCGCCGCACAGATGGTGGATGCGTATTTCATGTGACCCCCTCGATATAAATTCCACCAGAGGATGAACGTAAAAAAGGGGCGGCATTTCGACACGCAACCGCTTTTGCGCGCGTTGTCCCTATGGCCCATTCGCCGACACGACGACGTCTCTGTCGGGAACCTCCATCTTCGATGCGATATCGGGGAAAGATGTCGTGAAAATGAGAAAGCGAACGCCTATATAGCTGCCGAGTCTGTTTGAAAGGAAATCCATCATGACTATCAATGGAAGCCTGCTCGTCGCGGGATCGGAGAAACGCGGCACTCGCGGGGAGCTCTACGGCGTCGAGGCGGCCACCGGAGCGGCACTGCCCGTCTCTTTCGGTGGCGCCACCGCGGAAGACGTCGAGGAGGCAACCAGGTTTGCATGGGAGGCGTTCGCCTCCTACCGGGAAACAGATCTGGAAACGCGGGCCGATTTTCTTGAAACAATCGCCAGCGAGATCGAGGCGATCGGCGATGAGTTGATCGTGCGTGCAATGGCGGAAACCGGACTTCCACGCGGACGGATCGAGGGTGAGCGCGGCCGCACGATCGGACAGCTTCGGCTGTTTGCGAAAGAGGTTCGCGAAGGCCGATTCCAGGAACTTCGTTTTGACGGCGCGGATCCCTCCCGCAAGCCCGTTCCGAAGCCCGATCTGCGCCTGCGCAACGTTCCCCTCGGCCCCGTTGCGGTTTTCGGCGCATCAAACTTTCCGCTCGCCTTCTCGGTGGCCGGCGGTGACACGGCCTCTGCGCTCGCAGCAGGATGCCCCGTCGTCGTCAAGGCGCATTCGGCGCATCCGGGCACGTCGGAACTGGTCGGTCGCGCCGTTCAGCGGGCCGTCGCCAAGGCCGGGCTGCATGCGGGCACCTTCGCGCTTCTCTTTGACACCGGCTTCGAGGTCGGACAGAAGCTCGTCGCCGATGCCCGAATTCGAGCAGTCGGTTTCACAGGCTCGCGCCGCGGCGGCACGGCACTGATGAAGATCTCTTCCGAGCGCAAGCAGCCGATCCCGGTCTATGCCGAAATGAGCAGCATCAACCCGGTCATCTTCTTCCCCGATGCCCTGAAAAGCCGCGCGACAGAGATTGCAACGGCTTTTGTCAGCTCGCTGGTTCTGGGCGCCGGACAATTCTGCACCAATCCCGGCCTCATTCTCGCCGTCGACAGTGAAGGTCTGGACACTTTTATCGCCAAGACGCGGGAGCTTCTGCCTGATGTCGGCGCGCAGACCATGCTGACGGGCTCCATCGCCAAGGCATTCTGCAATGGCGTCGCCCGGCTGGAAAAGCATCCCGAAGTCCGTCTCGTTGCCAATGGCAAGCCGGGCAGCGAATTCGAAGGTACCGCTGCACTCTTCGAGACGACGGCTGCGGCATTCCTCGCCCATCACGAGCTTCAGGACGAGGTCTTCGGCGCCGCCGGGCTCATCGTGCGCTGCCGCGATCTCGCCGAACTCGAGCGGGTGCTTGACGGCCTGGAAGGCCAGCTGACCGTAGCCCTCCACATCACGAGCGAAGACGAGCCGGACGCAAAGCGCCTCGTTCCCAGGCTGGAGATGCTTGCCGGACGACTGCTCGTGAACGGCTTCGGAACCGGCGTCGAGGTATCGCCCGCCATGGTGCATGGCGGCCCCTACCCGGCAACAGCCGATGGCAGATCGACCTCGGTCGGGACGCTGGCGATCTACAGGTTCCTGCGGCCGGTTTCGTATCAGGACTTTACGGTGAACCTGCTTCCGACACCGTTGCGTTGATCGATCGGAGCTTGTCAGCGTTCAAACGGCGGAGTCTCCAAGGAGGCCACCGAAGAGATTGGCAAGCTCCCGCACCGGCTGGAAGCAGACATCAGCTTGACTGATGACTCCAGCCGGCGCGGCGGTACCAAGCGAGGATCCTCTTTGGCAAAACCGTCATTTTGCCAGTGACATCGGCATCATTCTCTGCAAGAAAGATTACCGTTGAGAGACAGGGGCGCCCGTTTGCAAGAACGGGCTGAGAAGCACCCTTCGAACCTGAACCGGATAATGCCGGCGGAGGGAGTCGCTCGGGTCGCAGTCTGCTTCATTGCATGATCGTTCCCGCGCCTGCCCCGCCTGAAAGGGGTACTATGGAGAACAAGACACCCGGAGCTCTGTTGACGGAGATGCGCGCCAAGCCGCCGCTCGTGCAGTGCATCACCAATTATGTCGCCATGAACATCGCCGCCAATGTGGTGCTCGCGGCCGGCGCGTCGCCTGCCATGGTTCATGCGGCCGAGGAGGCGGGGGAATTTGCCGCGATTGCCGGGGCTTTGACCGTCAACATCGGCACGCTCTCCCCCCAATGGATCGACGGCATGCATGCGGCGGCAACGGCCGCGAATGGAGGCGGCAAGCCGTGGGTCCTCGATCCGGTCGCCCATTACGCAACGTCCTTCCGCCGCAAGGCGGTTGCCGATCTCCTGGCCCTTCGCCCGACGATCATCCGCGGCAATGCCTCCGAGATCATTGCACTTGCCGGCGGCGAAAGCCGCGGCCAAGGCGTCGACAGCCGTGACCCGGTAGAACAGGCCGAAGCATCTGCGCAGCGGCTGGCCGAACGGCATGGCGCAGTCGTCGCCGTCACCGGTGTCGTGGATTTCGTGACTGATGGCGCACAGGCGCTGCGCATCGAGGGTGGTTCGTCGCTGATGCCGCAGGTGACCGCGCTCGGCTGCTCGTTGACCTGCCTGACCGGCGCCTTCGCGGCCGCCATCCCCGGCGACCCCTTCGCTGCTGCCGTTGCAGCACTTGCCACCTTTGCGGTTGCCGGCGAAGAGGCGGCGAAAAATGCGAGCGGACCCGGCTCTTTCTCCTGGCGCTTCCTCGATGCGCTCGCCGCGCTCGATGGTGCAGCATTGGATGCGAAGGTCAGGATCAGCGCGGCATGAAACGCTTCGATCTCTCCCTCTATCTGGTCCTCGATCCGGATCTCTGCGCCGGCATCGGCATGATCGAGACGGCGCGGCTTGCCGTCGTAGGCGGTGCAACCATTGTGCAGTTGCGCGACAAACACGGCGGAACGGCGCGGATGGTGGAAACCGGCCTTGCGCTGAGAGACGTTTTGAGGGGTACCGGCGCTTTGCTTGTTATCAATGACGATGTGGAAGCTGCCCTCGCGATCGGCGCCGACGGGTTGCATATTGGCCAGGACGATATGGGACCTGCTGCCGCACGCGCGAAAATCGGTCCGAACATGATTCTCGGCCTGTCGGTTGAGACGGAGGCGCTGGCTGCGGCAATCGACCCTGCTGTCGTCGATTACGCCGGCATCGGACCGGTCTTTGCAACACCCACCAAGAGTGACCACAAGCAGCCGATCGGTTTCGACGGGCTGGCGAATCTGGTGAAAGTCGCGCCCGTTCCAACGGTTGCGATTGGCGGCCTGAAGAGCGAGCATGTCGCGTCTGTCTTTGCGGCAGGTGCTGATGGGCTTGCCGTCGTCTCGGCGGTCTGCGGCACCCCGGATCCGATGGCCGCGACACTCCGCATCGCAGAGGAAATCCGAAAGGTCAGCCGATGATCCGCAATGTGCTATCCATCGCCGGTTCCGATCCCTCCGGTGGCGCCGGCATCCAGGCCGATCTCAAAGCCTTCTCCGCTCGCGGCGTCTATGGCATGGCGGCGCTGACGGCATTGACGGCACAGAACACGCAGGGTGTGACCGGCGTGCATCTCGTGCCGCCGCACTTCGTCGCCCAGCAGATCAAGGCGGTCTTTGCCGATGTGCGCGTCGACGCGGTCAAGATCGGCATGATCGCCAATGCCGGCATTGCCGAAGCGGTTGCCGAGGCACTTGCGCCGCATCGCGGCATCCCCATCGTTGTCGATCCCGTCATGATCGCCAAAGGCGGAGCAGCACTTCTCGACCCGCAGGCCGTCGATGCGCTGACGCGGCATCTGCTGCCGCTTGCGACGCTGCTCACCCCCAACCTGCCGGAAGCTGCCGCACTGCTGCACGAAGAGGTTGCCGAAAACCGCGAGCAGATGGCATCACAGGCTGAGCGCCTGCGTGCGCTCGGCCCCGCCGCCGTGCTGGTGAAGGGCGGGCATCTCGACAGCGACGAGAGCCCGGACGTGTTATCGACCGCTTCAGGTCTTCACTGGTTCGAGGCCAAGCGCGTGCCAACGAAGAACACGCATGGCACGGGCTGTACCCTTTCCAGCGCGCTTGCCGCCGAGCTCGCGAAGGGCGCTTTGCCGCAAATGGCCGTGGCAACTGCCAAGACCTATCTTGCGCAAGCGGTCGCTGCCGCAGGCGAATTGATGGTTGGTTCCGGCCATGGGCCTGTGCAGCATTTCCACGCCCTGTGGAAAGACGCCGGCCTCTGAGCCGGATCACAATTCGAGGATTGCAGACGGCCCGGTCAAACCGGGCCGTTTTCTTTTGCCTACCCTGCGTTGAACCAGGCCTGCCCGGTAAAAAGCCTGTTGACAAGGTCGCCCAGATATCCAAAGCTATGACATTAAAAGGGGATAAATTCCGCAATAACGGAATATCTGGAGGAATTCGGGTGTCAGACCTGCTTGTGAGCTTATATTCCACGAAGCTCGCCGAACTGAAAGAAAAAGCCGATGCCGTCGGCATCACAATCCGTCCGGCTTTGCCGCCGGAACTTCACGTCGTCGTCGGCTGGGTGCGCGAGCATTTCAGCGAGAACTGGGCGAGTGAAGTCGCCGTCGCATTTTCCCGCCAGCCCGTCGCCTGTCTTGTCGCCGTCGAGAACGGCAAGCTTCTCGGCGTTGCCTGCTATGACACGACCGCCCGCGGCTTCTTCGGCCCTACCGGCGTCGATCCCGCAGCGCGCGGCAAGGGCATCGGCCTCGCCCTCTTTTCCGCTTGCCTGCAAAACCTGAAGACGCTTGGCCATGCCTATGCCTTCATTGGCGATGCCGGCCCCGTCGATTTCTACGTCAAGACCGCAGGCGCGGTCGAAATTCCCGCCCCCGACAAGGGCATTTACGAAGGCATGCTGCGAAGCCAGCCGAAATGACCATCTGATACCGGAGTTTTTAAATAGTGTCCTCGACCCCGCTCGCTCTCTTCGTCGGCCTTCCCAATCCGACGCTTTCGGACGACGAATTCGCCCTCTTCCGTGAAACCAATCCGCTCGGCCTCTTCGTCGGCCGCCGCAACCTGCGGGATCCGGAACAGGCAAAGATCCTGATTGACCGTTTCCGCGAGGCCGTGGGCCGCAACGATGCGCCCGTCTTCACCGACCAGGAAGGTGGCCGCGTGCAGCATATGGATGCCGGCCCCTGGCCGCTCTTCCGCAGCTTCGGCCAGTTCGCCGAGCTTGCCCGCCATGATCTCGAGCTCGGCAAGCAGGCGCTGCGCCTTTCCACCCAGGCCATGGGCGCGATGATGAGCGAACTCGGCCTGTCGAGCGGCTGCTCGCCCGTTCTCGACCTCGTGTTCGAGACGACGAGCGCTGTCATCGGCGCCCGCTCCTTCGGTTCGGATCCGGATTTCATCGCCGCGCTCGGCCGCGAAGTGGTGGATGGTCTGCTCGAAACCGGCAATATGCCTGTTATGAAGCACATTCCGGGTCATGGCCGCGCGACGCTCGATTCTCACAAGGAGCGTCCTGTCGTGGATGCCTCGCGCGAGACGCTTGTCGCCACCGATTTCAAGCCCTTCGTGGCGCTGAAGGACACGCCCTGGGCGATGGTCGCCCACGTCGTCTACTCCGCTTACGATGCGGAGCTTCCGGCCTCCATCTCGCCGATCATGCATGACGTGATCCGCAACGACATGGGCTATGACGGCGTGCTGATCTCCGACTGCATCTTCATGGAGTCGCTGCAGGGCACCCTGCCGGAACGCGTCGCCCAGGTTC
Source organism: Rhizobium sp. 05L429 (assembly GCF_056397645.1). NCBI lineage: Bacteria > Pseudomonadati > Pseudomonadota > Alphaproteobacteria > Hyphomicrobiales > Rhizobiaceae > Rhizobium > Rhizobium sp. 05L429. The sequence continues at coordinate 211,155 of NZ_JBFTNV010000003.1, forward strand.
TCGATGCCGGTTTCGACATCGCGCTGCACAGCCATGGCGATGTTAGGGAAAGCGAAGCCGCCGCCAAGGGCGCGCGCCCGCTGACCGAAGCCGCACAGAAGCGTATTGCCGCGGGGAAGGCCCGTCTCGGCACTCTCAAGATCGACTATCGCGCTGCCCAGGCGGAAGTCGAAGCCATGTTTGCAAGCGCACTGGCCTCCTGACCGGCGCCGCCATTTTTCATCGCATAAGAAAAGGGGAATTTGACATGAAGAAATATATCCTGGCGGCCGCGGCCCTGACCATGCTGTCAGGCTCGGCCATGGCGCAGACCATCCTGACGGCCAATATCGAGCCGGCCACGACCTGGGTGCGCAACTTCAACCCGTTCAACCAGACCTCGTCGCGCCAGTCGACCCTCGACTTCATCTACGAGCCGCTGGTCGTCTTCAACCGCTTCGACAGCAACAAGCCGGTCTATCGCCTGGCCGAGAGCTTCAAGCTCTCCGACGACCTTAAGAGCATCGACTTCAAGCTGCGCCCGAACCTGAAGTGGTCGGACGGCAAGCCGCTGACCTCTGCCGATGTCAAGTTCACCTACGACTATCTGAAGAAATTCCCGGCGCTCGACTTCGTCAGCATCTGGAGCTTCATTACCGACGTGCAGGCCGTCGATGCCCAGACGGTGCGCTTCACGCTCGCCAATCCGAGCTCGCTTGCCGCCGAACAGCTGTCGCAGTTGCCGATCGTGCCTGAGCATGTCTGGAAGGACGTTGCCGATCCGGTCACCTACGCCAACGAAACCCCGGTCGGCAGCGGTCCGCTGACGGAAGTGCCGCGCTTCACCGGCCAGACCTACGACCAGTGCCGCAACCCGAACTACTGGGATGCCGAGCATCTGAAGGTCGACTGCATGCGCTTCCCGCAGCTTGCCGATAACAACCAGATCCTGACGGCGACGGCCGACGGCACGCTCGACTGGGGCGTCTCCTTCATTCCCGATATCGACAATGTCTATGTCTCGAAGGATCCGGCGCATTATCACTACTGGTACTCGCCAAGCAGCATGGTTGCTTTCCTGTTCAATCTCGAGACTTCGAACGAGGCCAACAAGAAGGCCTTCAACGACGTGAAGTTCCGCCAGGCGGTCTCCATGGCGCTTGACCGCAAGACGATGATCGATGTCGCCGGCTACGGCTATCCGACGCTGAACGAAGACCCGGGCCTGATGGGCGAGCTCTACAAGAGCTGGGCGGACCCGTCCGTCAAGGCCGACTTCGGCAAGTTCGCCGCCTATGACGCTGATGCCGCCAAGGCACAGCTCGATGCTGCCGGCTATGTCGACAAGGACGGCGACGGCCTGCGCGACAATCCTGACGGTTCGAAAATCTCCTTCTCGATCATCGTTCCGAACTCCTGGACGGACTGGATCGACACGGTCAACATCGCCATCGAAGGCATGCAGGCCGTCGGCATCGACGCCAAGATCGAGACGCCGGAAGAGGCCGTCTGGACCTCCGACCTCATCGACGGCAAGTTCGATGCGGCGATCAACAGCCTGCCGGCATCGGCCTCGCCCTACTATCCTTACAAGCGCGCCTTCAGCGCTTCGGACAAGGGCAAGACGCGCTTCACTGCGCAGCGCTGGTTCAACCCGGAAGTGGAAGATCTGGTCACCCAGTTCACGCACACGGCCGATCTCGACAAGCAGAAGGAAGCGATGAACAAGGCGCAGCGCATCGTTGCCGAAAACATGCCTGTCATCCCGGTCTTCAACAATCCGAACTGGTATCAGTACAACACCAAGCGCTTCACCGGCTGGTCGACCAAGGAAAACCCCTTCGTCAATCCGTCCATCTCGCGTACCAACCCGGCACGTCTTCTGAACCTGCTGGCGCTCGAGCCGGTCAAGTAAGCCATTATTACAAACGGCGGGAGCGGCGCGGCAAGCGCCGCTCCTGTTTTGACGGAGTCCCCATGGCCTTTCTGCTTCGCCGCCTCGCCTTTTACCTGGCGGCCTTCATCGCGGCAGCGACGATCAATTTCTTCCTGCCCCGGCTGATGCCGGGCGATCCCGTGCGCATCATGTTTTCGAGTGCGGGCGCCGAACTGCCGCCGGAAAGCCTGCAGGCGCTGAAGCTCACCTTCGGCTTTGTCGATGGGCCTCTCTGGCAGCAATATCTCACCTATCTCGGCAGCATCTTCACCGGCGACCTCGGCCGGTCGATCAAATATTTCCCGCTGCCGGTCACGTCGGTCCTCGGCCATGCGCTCGTCTGGACCGTCGGCCTGATGGGCACGGCGACGATCATCAGCTTTACGCTCGGCACCTTCCTCGGCATCGTCGCGGCCTGGCGGCGCGGTAGCAAATTCGACGTCATCGTCTCGATCGGCGCGATCTTCGCGACGTCGGTACCGGCCGTCGTCACCTCGCTGATCGTGCTCTTCATTTTCGGCTTTACACTCGGGTGGTTCCCGAACGGCTATGCGGCCGATCCCTCGCTCGATCCGGCCTTCAGCCTGCAATATATCGGCAGTCTGGCCTATCACGGCATCCTGCCGATGATCACGCTCTGCACCGTGCTGGTCGGCGGTTTCACCGTCACCATGCGCAACAACATGATCAACCTGCTTGGCGAGGACTATATCGTCATGGCCCGTGCCAAGGGTCTCTCCGACCGGCATGTGATGCTCTGGTATGCAGCCCGCAACGCGCTGTTGCCGACCGTGTCCAGCCTTGCCATCGCCATCGGCACCATTCTCGGCGGTTCGCTGGTGACGGAGGTCGTCTACAATTACCCCGGCCTCGGCAATATCCTCTACCAGGCGATCCTTGCGCGCGATTACCCCGTCATCCAGGGCCAGCTTCTGATCATGACCGCGACAATGCTGATCGCCAATTTCATCGTCGATGTCAGCTATGTGCTGCTCGATCCGCGACTGAAGGGAGCGTGAGATGAAAACCCTGCTCCGCAATCGCAAGGCGCTGATCGGCCTCGCCATCATCGCCTTCATCATCATCGTGGCGATCGCAGCACCCCTGCTGACGCATTACGACCCCGCCGCCCGGACCGGCCGTCCGCACCAGCCTCCGTCCGCCGAACATATTCTCGGCACGACGCGCATCGGCCAGGATGTCTTTTCCCGGCTGATCTATGGCGCACGCACCTCGCTTGCCGTCGGCTTCGGCGCCGGTCTCTTGATCACCGCTGTCGGCACGGCCCTCGGCATCATCTCCGGCTATCGCGGCGGCAAGATCGACGAGATCATCAGCTTCTTCACCAATATGGTGCTCGTCGTGCCGAACCTGCCGCTGCTGCTGGTGCTGGCGGCCTTCATCGGCCAGGCAAGCCCGCTCGTCATCGCGCTTATCCTCGGCGGCACGTCCTGGGCCTGGGGAGCACGAGTGACCCGCGCGGAAACGCTCTCCGTCAAGCAAAAGGACTACGTCAAATCGGCGGAGATGATGGGCGAGCCACAGTGGCGCATCATGACATTCGAGATCTTCCCGAACGTGATTTCCATCGTCGGCATCAATTTCATCGGTAGCGTCATCTTCGCGATCATCACCGAAGCGACGCTGGAATTCCTCGGTCTCGGCGACCCGCGCGTCGTGTCCTGGGGCACCATGCTTTATAACGCACAGAAGGCTTCGGCGCTGTCGGTCGGCGCCTGGTGGGATATTCTCACACCCTGCTTTGCGCTCGCCTTCCTCGGCATCGGCATGTCGCTGCTGAACTTCGCCGTCGATGAGATCGCCAATCCGCGCCTGCGTACCGGCAATCATCTGAAGCGCTGGTCCCTTCTCATCCGCTCCGGGGAGGGCCGCCTGTGAGCCAGCCGCTGCTTTCGGTCAAAAACCTTACGATCGACTATATCGGCGAGGAAAAGGATTTCCGCGCCGTCGACGATGTCAGTTTCGACGTCGCGCCCGGCGAGGTCTTCGGCCTTGCCGGCGAATCCGGTTGCGGCAAGAGCACGATCGCCTTTGCCATCAGCCGCCTTCACAAGCCGCCGGCGCTGATCCGCAAGGACAGCCAGATCCTGCTTGCCGGCCGCGACGTGCTGGACCTCGACCCGAAGGCGCTTGCCGCCTTCCGCTGGCGCGAAGTCGCCATGGTCTTTCAGAGCGCTATGAATTCGCTGAACCCGGTGCTGCGCATCGAAGACCAGTTCTACGACGTACTGCGCACCCACAAGGGCATGACGAAGGCGCATGCGCGCGAGCGCACTGCCGAAATGCTGCGGCTCGTCGATATCTCGCCGGACCGCATGCGCAACTATCCGCATCAGTTTTCCGGCGGCATGCGCCAGCGCATCGTCATCGCCATCTGCATGGCACTCGATCCAAAGCTCGTCGTAATGGACGAGCCGACAACGGCGCTTGACGTCGTGGTGCAGCGGGAAATCCTGCAGCGCATCAATGAACTCCGCAAGCAATTCGGCTTCTCGGTGCTCTTCATCACCCATGATCTTGGGCTGATGGTGCAGTTCTGCGACCGCATCGGCATTATGCTCCAGGGAAAGCTCGTAGAGCAGAACGACGCCGAGGCGATCTACAAGACGCCGCAGCACGACTACACCAAGAAACTCTGGGCCTCCTTCCCCTCGCTTCACGGAGGCGTGCTGCTATGAGCGATGCCATCCTCGCCCTCGATAAGGTCACGAAGACCTTCGGCCACGGCGATTCCGCCGTTCATGCCGCCCGCGCCATCTCGTTCTCGCTCCATGCCGGCCGTGCGCTGGCGCTGGTCGGCGAATCCGGCAGCGGCAAGACCACCTGCGCCCGTATGGCGATGCGCGAATATCTGCCGACATCAGGTCAGATCCTCTATAAGGGGCGCCCGGTCGAAGGTGCCAAGTCAGACGAAATCGCTCGCTACCGCCGCTCCGTGCAGATGATCTTTCAGGACCCCTTCGCCTCGCTGAACCCGGCCCATACGATCGCCCATCATCTACGGCGGCCGCTGAAGCTGCATCGGCCTGACATCCGTGGCAGCCAGATCGATACGACAGTGCGTGAACTGCTTGAGCGCGTGAAGCTCGATCCGGATCTTGTCGCACCGAAATATCCGCACGAGCTTTCGGGCGGCCAACGCCAGCGCGTCAATATCGCCCGCGCACTTGCGGCCCAGCCGGAAGTGATCGTTGCGGACGAGCCGACCTCGATGCTCGATGTCTCGGTGCGTCTCGGCGTTCTCAATCTCCTGAACGAGATGAAGAAGGAGATGAATCTCGGCCTGCTCTACATCACCCATGATATCGCCACCGCCCGCTATGTGGCGGAGGATATCGCGGTCATGTATTCCGGCCAGATCGTCGAATGGGGCAACACTGCCAAGGTGATCGACAATCCGCTGCATCCCTATACCCGCCTGCTGCTGTCAGCCGTGCCGGACCCGGATGTGCGCTTCGACGATCCACGGATGCGCCTGCAGCCGCAGGAAGTCGAGGATATCCGCCGCCGTTCCGCCGCACCGCAGGAACAGGTGGTGGAACATGAGCCGGACCATTTCGTGCGCGTGGTCTGAGCACGGCTTGCTGGCTTAGACCGTCGCCCTATGCTAGGGGACGGTCCCTTTCAGCGAGACGAAACCGCCATGCTCCCCTGGATCCAGCTCGATTCCGCGACCATTCCCGGCGATGGCGGTGAACTACGGCTGAAGCAGCGCGGTGCTGAGTTTTCCATCATGCTCGGCACCAACGAGCTGATGAACAGCCGCCTCAGCGGCTCTGAAGAAGCGCTTGCCACCCTGTCCTTTGAGCGGATCAAATCGCATCCGAAGCCGAAGATCTTGATTGGCGGGCTTGGCATGGGTTTCACCCTACGGGCTGCCCTTGCGGTCGTGCCGGCGGATGCCGGTGTCGTCGTCGCCGAACTGATCCCGGAAGTCGTTGACTGGGCACGCGGACCGATGGCGGAGGTGTTCAAGGGCTGTCTCGACGATCCGCGCGTATCGATCCATCAGGGCGATGTCGGCGAGGCGATCCGCGCCAGAAAGGCCGGCTATGACGCCATCCTGCTCGACGTCGATAATGGTCCTGACGGCCTGACACGCAAATCCAATGATCGGCTCTACGACTATGCCGGGCTGAAATCCGCCCAAGAGGCGCTGCGCCCCGGCGGCGTGCTAGCCGTCTGGTCCTCCGGGCCGGATGCGTCCTTCACACGACGGCTGAAGGAGAGCGGCTTTGTCGCGGATGCAGTCAATACGCGGGCCAATGGCAAGCGCGGCGGAGCGCGGCACGTCATCTGGCTGGCAGTCAAGCCCGGTCGTTGACGCATATCCCCGGCAATAAAATGCACCTTTATCAGCGAAGGCGACGAAAGCACGCGCAAGAGAGCTTGAGATTGGTGCGGTAATAATCGTATCCCATAGGCCGTGGATCGCGACGACGAGGAGGTCTCGCGGCCGTTCATCGGCCAGCACGCCATACTTCCGCATGCGGAGGCATGACGCGCTGGCCCTCGATTGGATACGGGTATGCGCCTTTCAGACTGCCATAACTTTCACGACTTCCGCCGCCTTGCCAAGCAGCGCCTTCCCGGGCCGATCTTCAACTATATCGACGGCGCGGCGGACGACGAGGTCACCTACAGGCGCAATACCTCATCCTTCGAAAGCTGCGATCTTCTTCCAAGCGTGCTGCGAGGCGTAAGCGAGGTCGACATGTCGGTTACCGTCATGGGCCAGAAGCTCGCCATGCCGGTCTATTGCTCGCCGACGGCGCTGCAGCGGCTTTTCCATCATGAGGGTGAACGGGCAGTCGCCCATGCCGCCGGCAAATTCGGCACGATGTTCGGGGTTTCCTCGCTCGGCACGATCAGCCTGGAGGAAGCGCGAAAGATCAGCAGCGGGCCGCAGGTCTACCAGTTCTATTTCCACCGGGATCGCGGCCTGAATCGCGAAATGATGGCGAGAGCCAAGCAGGCCGGCGTGCAGGTGATGATGCTGACCGTCGACAGCATCACCGGCGGTAACCGCGAGCGCGACAAACGCACCGGCTTTGCCATCCCCTTCAAGCTCAACCTCTCAGGCATGGCGCAGTTCGCCGTAAAACCCGCCTGGGCCATCAACTATTTCACCCATGAGAAATTCCGCCTGCCGCAGCTCGACAGCCATGTGGACATGGGCAGCGGCACTATGTCGATCAGCCGCTATTTTACCGAAATGCTCGACCCCGCCATGAACTGGGACGACGTTGCCGAGATGGTGAAGATCTGGGGCGGGCAATTCTGCCTGAAAGGCATCATGACGGTCGAGGATGCCAAGCGCGCCATCGATATCGGCTGCACCGGTATCGTGCTTTCCAATCACGGCGGGCGTCAACTTGATGGTTCGCGCAGCGGCTTCGACCAGCTCGCGGAAATCGTCGAGGCCGTCGGAGACCGGATCGATGTGATGGTCGATGGTGGCATCCAGCGCGGCACGCATGTGTTGAAGGCTCTCTCGCTTGGCGCCAAGGCGGTCGGCGTCGGCCGCTACTATCTCTTCCCGCTTGCGGCCGCCGGCCAGGCCGGTGTCGAACGCGCGCTGCTGCAGATGCGCACTGAAATCGAGCGCGGCATGAAGCTGATGGGGGCCGCTTCTGTCAGCGACCTCTCGGCTGGAAATCTGCGTTTCCGCGCCGCTTGAGACGAAGGCTTCGCCCATCGAGGGGCGTGGCTTTTCAGGCGCTAACGATCTCCCGGGGCGCAGAAGCACCTGCATCCTTCTGGCGCTCGCGGATGATCGCCGAGGCCTCGCGTGGGTTCGGGGGCAGCACGGCGTTCTTCAGGGCGATCGAATATTCGTGTTGCGGATTGTCGAGCACTGTACGCGCATCGCCGCTCTCCACCACTATCCCCCTGCGCATGATGATGACCCGGTCGGCGATATAGTAGGCGGTCGCCAGATCATGCGTGATGTAGATGACTGACACTTTCAGCGTATCACGCAGTTCGCGGAAGAGATTGACGATCGACATGCGCAGCGATGCATCCACCATCGACACCGGCTCATCGGCGACGATGAGCTTCGGTTCGGGAATGAGGGCGCGGGCGATCGCCACACGCTGCAGCTGCCCGCCAGACAATTCGTGCGAATAGCGTCCGCGGATTTCCGCGAGCGAGAGGCCAACCCGCTGTAGCGATATATCGGCAAGTGCCTCCCTGTCCGCCCGGCTTTTTGCGCCCTTGAAGCGATGAGCGGTGGAGAAAAGATATTCGTCGATGCGCGTCAGCGGATTGAATGCCTCGAACGGGTTCTGGAAGACCGGCTGAACACTCGTCATGAAGGCTTCGCGGGCGCTGCGGCTACGCATGCCGGCAACATCTGCGCCATCGAAACGGATCGTGCCACGGTCAGCCGTCTCGCTGCCGAGGATCATCTTGGCAAGCGTTGATTTGCCTGAACCGGACTCGCCGACGATCGTGAAAATCTCCGGCCGGCCGGTCTCCAGTGCGAAGCTGACCTGGTTCACTGCCGTCATCTTGGCGCGCGAGAAGAAGCCGCCGATCGGGAAGAACTTGCTGACATTGTCAAGCTCGAGAAGATGTTCGCCGCTCATTGGATCTTGTACTCCCCTGCCCTGAAACAGGCCACGCGCCCGCCGCTCGCACTCGGCTGCATGACCGGCACCTCCTTCGAGCATCTCTCGACCGCAATCGGACAGCGCGGGTGAAATCGGCATCCAGACGGCGGGTTCGAGAGCGCCGGCGGTTTGCCCTGCAGGCTCTTTCTGGTCTTCGTGTCGCCGATCCGCGGCAGGCTGCCGATCAGGTGGACCGTATAGGGATGCTGCGGGTTGTCGAAGATCGCCTGGGTCGGCCCTTCTTCGGCCAGCCGCCCGGCATACATGATGGCCAACCGGTCGGTGATGGCGGCATGCACGGACATATCGTGAGTTACGAAGATGACCGAGGACTGCATGCGGGTCTGCACTTCCTTGATCAGCGCCAGGACATCCTGCTGCACCAGCACGTCGAGCGCCGTCGTCGGCTCATCGGCGATGATGAATTCCGGTTCGCAGACGGTTGCAAGCGCAATGGTCAGTCGCTGGCGCATGCCGCCGGAGAGCTGATGTGGGAAGGCTTCGAGCACATGCGGATCGAGATGCAGACGGGCAAGATGCGCCTCTACCCGCTGGCGGAAAGCGGCCGGATCGAGGTTCATGTGGCGGAAGGCGAAATCGTTGAAGGCGTGCTTCACCCGGCGGACCGGATTCAGCACGTTCATCGAGCCCTGCATGATATAGGACAGATGGCGCCAGCGAGCGGCCCGCATTTTCTGCGGTTCGCCATAGACGTCGATCAGCTTTCCATCGAAATTGAAATTGACCGTGCCGCCCACGACCCGCATCGGCGGGCGGATGGCGCCGGCAAGCGTCTTGATGAGCGAGGTCTTGCCGCTCGAGGATTCTCCGGCGATGCCATAGATCTCGTTCTTGCGCACCGTCAGGCTGATGTCGTCGACGGCGCGGATCTCGCGCCGCACGCCGAAATAGTCGTTGACATAGTAGCATTTCAGCCCATCGATCGTCAGTGCGTCCTGGGATTTTTCGACGAGGGTCAAGGGCGCTTTCCTCAATAGGTTCTGCATCGTCTCATGCTCCCATCCGTGCCAGCCGCGAGCGCGGATCGATATATTCGTTGACCGACATGGCGAGCATGAAGAGGCCAAGGAACAGGATCACCACGAAGAGCATCGGGAAGGCGATCCACCACCAGACGCCGGCGACCATGGCGGAATGGGCATTGGCCCAATAGATCATGCCGCCGACCGTCGGCCGGTTGATGTCGGAAAAGCCGAGGATGGAGAGCGTTACCTCCAGACCGATCGCCCAGATGAGGTTATTCATCGTCGTGAAGAAGACGATCGGCATGACATAGGGAAGATGCTCGCGGATGAGGATCTGCGACGTGCGCATGCCCGAAAAAACAGCGTGACGCGTGAATTCGCGATGGCGAAGCGACAGCGCCACCGAACGGATAAGTCGGCTATCATGCGTCCAGCCGAGCAGGGCTGCGACGATCGCCAGCATCGACCAGGTCATCTGGTCGCGCAGCACGAAGACCAGGAGAAGCAGGATCGGAATATTCGGCAATGCGCCGAGCGTATCGTTGATGCCCATGATGATCTGGTCGGTGCGCCCGCCGATGTAACCGGAGACCAGCCCGACGACCAGCGCGATGAGGCGGCTGATGACAGCAACGATGATGCCGAAGAGGAGCGTGTTACGCAGCGATGCGCCGATCTGCCAGAAGACATCCTGCCCGCGCGACGTCGTACCGAACCAGAATTCGGCGGACGGCGGCATGTCGGGGATCACGACGTAGATGGCGTTCTCGTCATAGGGCGAGAAGAAGGAGGCGACGATCAACCCGACGATGATCAGGATCAGGATCGTCCCGAACAGGAATTCCTTGTTATAGCGGAGCAGGTCTCTGAGGATCTTGAACATCGCGGTTATCCCAGTTTCACGCGCGGATCGATCAGCGGGTAGATGATGTCGATCACGAAGACGGCCGAAGCGACGGCGATGATGGCAATGGTCGTCACACCGAGCACAAGGCTGTAATCGCCGGAATAGATGCCCGAGATCAAAAGCTTGCCGATGCCGGGATAGTTGAAGACGAATTCGACGATGACGGCACCACCGAAGACATTACCGAGGCTGAGCGCCAAGCCGGTGACCTGGGGAAGCATGGCGTTGCGCGCCACATATTGCGAAAAGATACTGCGCGAACGCACCCCGCCGAGTTCGGCATAGACCACATGGTCATCGGTGACGATGTTGGAAACCAGCGAGCGCATGGAAATAAACCAGCCGCCGATACCGACGAGCACCAGCGTCAGCGCCGGCAGGATGCCGTGTTCGATGACCGATCCGATGAAAGCCAGGCTGAAGCCGGGCGCAAGGTTGACCTGGGCGCCGTCGCTGATCGGCAGGATCGGCCAGATGAAACCGAAGAGAATGACCAGGCTGAGGCCGATGATGTAGGTCGGGATCGGCTGCAGCGCCATGATCACGATGCCGGCGAACTTGAGTAGCCGGCTGTTGCGGAAATAGCCGGCGAGCGCGCCGAGCAGATTGCCGATGATCCAGGCGATGATCGTTGCGAGCGACAACAGCCCGACGGTCCAGGGCAAGGCGCGGCCGATGACGGTCATGACAGGCGTCGGGAAAGAGGACAGCGAGGGGCCGAAATCGCCCGTCAGCACCCGCCCCCAGAACGTGAAATACTGGTCGAGGAGAGGACCGCCGGTTCCATAGAGTTCCCGCAGCGACTCGCGCAGGATTTCGACCGCCTTCGGATCGGTCGAGCCGAAGCTCGTCAGCAGAGACACGGTCTGTTCCACAGGATCGACCGGCGAGAAATGCGCGATCAGGAACGCGAGCGTGATGCCGGTGCCGACGACAAATAGGAACTGCAGGAAACGCTTGCCCGCATAGATCAGAAAGCCATTCATGGCATCCACCCTCCAATAGCAGAAGGGGAGCGGCCGGCAGCCCGGCCACGCCCCATATCGACGCGATCAGTTCTTGGGAGCGTCCGGATTGGCCTTCAGGCCGACAACCATATAGCGGATGTTCGACCAGTTCGGACCCGAGGCGGAATAGGGGTTCTCAGCGCTCGGATAATTGGTCCAGTAGGTTGTGTCGAACGGCGCGAACTTGTTGTAGGCCATCAGCGGGATCATCGGCATCTCTTCGACAGCGAGCTTCAGGAAGTCCTGGCCGACCTTCGTGACATCAGGAGAATCGAAGGCGATCGACCGGTTTTTCGCGATCAGCTGGTCGAGGCGCGGATCCTGCCAGCGCTGCAGGTTTCGCGGCGGCTGAATCTGGCCGACCGGCTTGATGAACTCCGAATGGTAGCTGTCCAGGAAGAAGGACAGATCCGGATGGCCTCCCCAGGTTTCGATGCTCCAGTAGATCGCCGTTTCGAAATCGCCGGTGCTCAGACGCTGGCCGTTCGTCGGGCCGGCGACGTCCACCTTCGTGGCGATGCCGTTCTGGCTCCATTGCTGGGCGATGACCGTGCCGGCACGGGCAAGGGTCGGAATGGCGTCACCCTCCACCTGCAGGCGGATCGTGAACGGCGTGCCGTCAGGCTTCATCCATTGCTTGCCATTCTTCTTGAAACCGGCTTTCTGCAACAGTTCGGTCGCGGCCTGGACATCCTGTTTCCACCAGCCGAAGCCGAAGGTGCGCTGCAGCTGTTTCGGATCGGTCGGAATCTGGTCGCCCCACTGGCCGCGGACCATTGTGGCGATTTGCGCGGAGATGTTGGGATCATAAGGCTTGATCTTGCGGCTGCCGGTATCAAGCTCGAAATTGGTGAGCCAGTCCTGCATCGGCGCATAATAATCGTCCGGCGCCGAGCCGGTCGGCGGTGTGGCAAGGGCCGCAAGATTGGCGGCCCCGCGATAGGAGCCGAGCGCCACGGCGCGGATATCGATCATCAGCGCCAGTGCCCAGCGGACATCCTTGTTGTCGTAGGGCGCCTTCTTCGTGTTGAAGAGCACCGACGGCAGGGTCGGATCGGGATGGGCAAAGGGGAAGCCCTTCAGCCAGGAGGCGACGCTCTTGCTGTCGCGCATCATGGCGAACATTCCCTCTGGCGCCATGTCATTGATCACATCGAGGTTGTGATTGCGCTGCTCGATGACGCGAGCCTCTGGATTTCCGGCAGCACGATAGACGACATATTTGACCTGCGGCGGCTCCTTGGCGGCCATGCCGATCGAACTGCGCTGCCAGTCGTCACGCAATTTCCAGATGGTCCAGTTGCCACCCTTGTCATAGCTCTGCAGCACGTAGGCGCCGAGCGAGACCGGCGGGTTGTTCTTGAATGCCAAGGGGTCGCCCGCTTTTTCGAAGACGTGCTTGGGCATGATCCAGGCGGCGTTCCAGCGCACAGTAAACAGTGTGTGGAAGCGAGAATTGGGTTTCTTCAGATGGAAGACGACCGTCTGGGGATCGGGATTCTCGATGCTGGCGACGTTAACGGTGAAAGGGGCGCTCCAGGACATGCCCGGATGGTCGATCTGCGTCTGGACAGTATAGACCACATCGTCACTGGTGAATTCGACGCCATCGCTCCAGTAGATGCCCTTGCGCAGCTTCACGGTCATCTGCGTGAAATCGGCATTATAAGCAGGAGGCTCCGTCGCCAGCGCATTCTGCCAGGCATCCGGACCACCTTCGGGATTGATGAACCACAGCGTATCGGTCGTCAGTTGCTGCAGGCCGTTGAGATTGGCCGCACCACCGCCGCCCGGTGCCCAGACGTTGAACCAGTCTGCATTCTGTTGCGGCGTGCCCTGAATGATCAGCGTTTCATTGCGCGGAATGCCGGCAATGAAATCCTGCGCGTAGGCAGGGAGGGCGGCGAGAGACAATAGGGCAATCACTGCAAATCTAGGGAACTTCATCGGACGCTCCTCCTCCTCGGCCCGCATGGGCGGGCGCTTCCCGTAATCCGTTATCGATCGCGTTCCGGCAAAAGCGCCTGCATAGGGATCTGATGACCCGTATGACTCCTCCAAACGCTTAGCCTCGCTGCAGCATTTATCGACAATTTTTCACCAAACGGCAACAGGTAATTTTAAAAATGCCCAAAACTCTTGGTATTCCGGGCATTTTCTAACTCTAATACAAGTGTGACTTTTTATATTATTGACAAAATGGTCATTTCGCATAGCTTTTGCGACGAGCGCGGCGCCCTCCCAAGACAGCCGCACCTCATCACCATATCGGTCGGCTGGCCCTCGGGGGGAGGCTGAGGCATGACCGTTCAAGAGGAAAAGACGATGACGAGTTCCTATGACGTGACCATCAACGTTCACGCCGGAAGGCCGACCGGGCCTTATAAGCCGCTGTGGAACTGGTTCGGTTACGACGAGCCGAACTACACCTATTCTCCACACGGCAAAAAGCTCCTGAAGGAGTTGACGGAGCTCAGCCCCGTCGCACCACGCATTCGCGCCCATAATCTATTGACGAGCGGCGACGGTAAGCCGGCCCTGAAATGGGGCTCGACCAATGCTTACACAGAGGATGCGAACGGCAATCCGGTCTATGACTGGACGATCATCGACCAGATCTTCGACACCTATGTCGAGGCCGGCAACATACCGCTGATCCAGATCGGCTTCACGCCGGAAGCGCTTTCCAATTTCGACGGCCCCTACAAGCATGATTGGGAGCCGGCCGACAAATATGCGACGATCACCACCGGCTGGACCGCGCCGCCCAAGGACCTGAAAAAGTGGGGCGACCTGATCGAGGCTTGGGCACGGCATCTTGCCGACCGCTACGGCGAAGACGTCGTCTCTTCCTGGCCCTGGGAAGTCTGGAACGAGCCCGACGGCCATTACTGGACCGGTACGATCCCGGAATTCTGCGCCATGTATGACGCAAGCGCGCGCGCCGTGAAGCGCGCCCTGCCGAAGGCGCGCGTCGGTGGCCCGCACACCTGTGGTGCCTTTGCCAATGAGAAGGCGCAGACTTTCCTGCGCGCCTTCCTGCGCCACGTCGTCGAGAACAAGCCGCCGCTCGATTTCATCGCTTTCCACGCCAAGGGAAATCCGGTCATCTACGACGGCCACGTGCGCATGGGCCTGCACAAGCAGTTGCGCGATATCGAAACCAACCTCGCCATCATCAACGAATTCCCCGAACTGCGGCACTTGCCTGTCGTCATCGGCGAATCCGATCCGGAGGGATGCGCGGCCTGCTCGGCCCGCGTGCACCCGCAAAACGGCTATCGCAACGGCCCGCTTTACGGCGTCTATGTCGTCGAAAGCATGATTCGTACCTACGAATTGTCTCGCCGCGCCAATATCGAAATCGAGGGCGCCGTCACCTGGGCCTTCCTCTTCGACGACCAGCCCTATTTCGACGGCTTCCGGGATCTGGCGACCAACGGCGTCGACAAGGCGGTGCTGAACGGCTTCCGCATGCTCGGCAAGCTCGACGGGCAATGGCTGGAATCAGACAGCGACTATCGCCGCGATATCGAGGACATCATGAGCCACGGCGTTCGCGACAAGCCCGACGTCAATGTCGTGGCGACCCGTGACGACAAGGGCGTCTCGGTTCTCGTCTGGCACTATCATGACGATGACGAGGCAGGCCCCGCTGCCGAGGTCAGCCTTTCGATCGATGGCTGGGGCAATCGTCCGGCTGCGCTCAAGCACTTCCGCATGGACGAACAGCACTCCAACTCCTTCCGTATCTGGAAGGAAATGGGCAAGCCGCAAGACATCGAGAGCACGGACTACAGCAAGCTCGAAGCCTCCGGCAAGCTCGCAGAGATCGACGACAAGGCATCGGTCTCCGTCACGGACGGCAAGATCGATCTGCATTTCTCCCTACCGCGTCAAGGCGTGTCTCTCCTACGCCTGGACTGGTGAGACGGCAGGCCAGAGGGAGCGCAATCCTCCAAATTGCGCTCCCTGATTCCCCCAGAAGATCAGGCTCGCGGTCCTTCCTTTCTCGATCGCGCGCCGCCGCAACAAACCACTGTTGGAGACATCAGCCGTCTGCCAGTGGCATTTCGCTCTGCGCCGAATGCAACCAACCTCCCGGCACGTTGTAGTGCCGCGCACCCGCAAACCCGCCTATCGCAACACCACCGGCAATGCTCCGCTGATGGCCAGGGCCGCGCGCGCCGTTGCCATAATCCACAGTTCACATCAACCGGAGACCTTTCACCACAAACAGGTTTACACTCCATAATTAACATGTTAGTCATCCCGTACTGACATGAAGGAGATCAATTGGTGACGGGGTTTGGTTTGTCGGTCGCATTGGCGACGCCTTTCGAGAGCAGCGGTGCGATTGCAGCTGAGGTCATGCTCGCTCAGGCAAAGCGGAGCCTGGATTCAGGCTGCGCCAGCGTCACGCTGTTCGGAACGACCGGCGAAGGGGCCTCGATCGGCACCCAGGAACGGGAACGGATTCTCGACGCATTTCTCGCCGACGGTATCCAGCCCTCCCAGATTGTCGTTGGCGTCCTCGTCGACGCGGCTGAAGATGCCGCCCAGCAGATCTCGCAGGCGCTCTTGAAGGGTGTACGCAACATCCTGCTGGCGCCGCCCTCCTATTTCAAGAATGTGAGCGACGACGGCCTGTTTGCCTGGTTTGCCGATGTGTTCGCGCGGGTGGGAAGCAAGGCGCGTGACGTCCTCGTCTACAATATTCCGTCGGTGACGATGGTGGCCTTGAGTATCGATCTGATCGGACGCCTGCGAACCGCGTTTCCTTCGGTCGTCACCGGTGTCAAGGACTCCTCCGGCGACTGGCCCTATACGGAAACGCTTTTGGGCAAACATGGCGACCTCATCATCCTGATCGGCGACGAACGGCATCTTGCCAAAGGCGTGCGCATGGGCGGCCAGGGTGCGATTTCGGGCATGGCGAATTTCGCCCCTGATGAAGTACGGTCGATGGCTGTCGACGGCAATGACGATCCGCGCGTCGAACGCTTCGTATCGGAGCTTCTGAAGCATCCCGTCACGCCGGCTGTAAAAGTCATGGTGTCGAAGATGACGGGCGATGATACTTGGCTTGCCGTTCGCCCGCCTTTGACGTCAATCTCCGCCGACGGCAGGCGCGAGCTTGCTCTTGCCTTTGATGGACTTTTCCGCACAAAGGCAGCATAGCGGTCATGTACGAGGAGAGCCCGATGGATGGAGCTGACGAGCAGCCGACGCTGAGAGAAAAAGCTTATGAGAGCTTTACCCGGCATCTGCTGGCGCGTGACGTCCGTCCTGGGCAATTCGTCTCCCAGCGCAGGCTCGTCGAGTTGACCGGCTTGACGCTCGGCGCAATCCGCGAGCTTATTCCACGCCTTGAAGCGGAAGGGCTCATCAAGACCGTGCCGCAACGCGGCCTGCAGATTGCCCATATCGATCTCAATCTCATCCGTGAAGCCTTTCAGCTCCGGCTTTTTCTCGAAAAGGAGGCCGTTGCGATCTTTACGCAAACGGCCAGTGACGAGACGATTGGCGGAATGCTGAGCGAGCATCGCGAGATCATGTCGGCAATCGAAGGCGGCAATCATTCGCATGATCTGGAGGTTCGCGCCCAGGCGGTCGACTGGGGCATGCATGACGCCTTTATCGATGCGTTGGGCAATACCATCATTTCCAACGCCTATCGCGTCAATTCGATCAAGATGCGCCTGATCAGCCAGGAACGCTTCCGCATCGACGGCCGCGTCGGTCCCGTCATGGGAGAGCACCTTCGTGTGCTTGAGGCGATTGAACAGAGAAATGCGGGAGAGGCCGTTGATGCCCTTGCCGCCCATATCAATCACGCACGAAGTCGTGCGCTGAGACTATAGACTGACGCCTGCGGTGAGGAGATCGCGGGCCACACAAGAGGAGGAGAGCAGCATGCCATCGTCATTCATTCATCCGACACGTCGCCACTTTCTGGCGGGATCGGCGGCCATCGGTGCTGCCGGGCTTCTCGGCATCAAGCCCGCCTCTGCGGCTGTGGACTGGAAGCGTTTTGCCGGAACAACCCTTGAGGTCAACCTCGTCAAGAGCCCGCGCAGCGAAACGATCCTGAAGTATCTCAGCGAATTCGAAGCGTTGACGGGCATCAAGGTCAATGCCGAAGCAACACCCGAACAGCAGCAGCGCCAGAAGACCACGATCGAACTGAGCTCGGGCAAGCCGAGCTTCGACGTCGTGCATCTCAGCTATCACGTCCAGAAGCGGCAGTTTGAAAAAGGCGGCTGGCTTGCCGATATCAGCGGCTTCGTCAAGGATCCCTCGCTGACCGACCCGTCGCTGGTCGAGAGCGATTTTGCTGAAGCCGGCCTGCAGTTCGCCAAGGATTCGCAGGGTGTCCTGCGCTCCCTTCCCTTCTCGGTGGATTACTGGGTCGTCTATTGGAACAAGGAACTGTTCGAAAAGAAGGGCCTTTCCTACCCTTCGACCTTCGACGAAATGGCCAGCGCCGCCGAAGCTCTGACCGACAAGTCCTCCAACACCTACGGCTTCGTTGCCCGCGGCCTCAAGAATGCCAATGTGCCCGTCTGGACGACGCTGCTGCTTGGCTACGGCTCAACGCCGCTTGGACCTGATGGAAAGCTGCGCACGACATCTGACGAGGCCGTCCAGGCAGCGACAATGTATCAGCGGCTGATGACGAAGGCGGCACCCGTCGGCGTTTCGGGTTTCAACTGGGCAGAAGCGCAGTCGGCCTTCCTGCAGGGCAAGGTCGGCATGTGGCTGGACGGCGTCGGCTTTGCTCCGCCGATCGAAAACCCCGAAAAGTCCCGCGTGGTCGGCAAGGTCGGTTACGGTGTCATGCCGAAGGGACCGAAGGCCCAGGCCGCTGCAACGACGGGTGACGGTATTGGCGTCACCGCGGCCAGCAAAAACAAGGAAGCAGCCTATCTGTTCTGCCAGTGGGTCGTTTCCCACGAAATGGGTGCACGCCTTCTGCAGGCTGGTGCGGGTGTTCCGTTCCGTAACTCGATTCTCGAAGATCAGAAGGTTCGCGAAGGCGTCACCATGCCGAGCGCCTGGGTCGATGCGGTCGTGGGCTCAGCAAAGGTTTCGCAGCTCGCCCTGCCGGTCATCATTCCGGTCACCGAGTTCCGCGACATCTACGGCGTCGGCCTGACCAACATGATCAGCGGCGCCGATCCGGCAGCAGAACTGAAAAGCGCAACGGCGCAGTTCGAACCCGTATTGGCCCGAAGCGAGGGATAATGGCGTCCGTAAGCATGGAAACCACGCGGTCGAAAGGCACCGTAAATGGCCGGAGCAAGCCTGGCAGGCTTGCTCCGAACTACTGGCCCTTCGTTGTCCCGGCACTCGTCGTCATTGCCGCGGTCATCGTCTTCCCGTGGGTGTTCACGCTCTGGATGAGCGTGAACAGCTGGACGCTGGGCCAGTCGGTGGTTTTCGCGGGGCTGGACAATTACAGCCGGCTGCTGGTGGACATGCGCTTCTGGGAATCGCTGTGGCACACCACGCTCTATACGCTGCTTGCGGTCGTCGCCCCGCTGTTTCTGGGTACACTGGCAGCCCTGATTTTCGACGCGCAGTTTCCGTTCCGCGGATTGCTGCGCGGCATTTTCGTCATGCCGATGATGGCGACACCCGTTGCCATCGCGCTGGTCTGGACCATGATGTTCCACCCGCAGCTCGGCGTGCTCAACTACCTGCTCTCCCTGATCGGAATCGGGGCCCAGGAATGGATCTACAATCAGATCAGCGTGATTCCTTCGCTCGTGCTGGTCGAAACCTGGCAATGGACGCCGCTGATCATGCTCATCGTGCTTGGAGGGCTCGCTGCCGTTCCGCGCGAACCCTATGAAAGTGCCGAGATCGACGGGGCAAATGCGTGGCAGAAGTTCCGCTATCTGACACTGCCGATGATAGCGCCCTTCCTGATGATCGCCGTCATCATCAGAAGCATCGATGCGGTCAAGAGCTTCGACATCATCTATGCGATGACGCAGGGCGGTCCCGGCACGGCCTCCGAGACGATCAACATCTATCTCTATAATACGGCCTTTTCCTATTACGACATCGGCTACGGGTCGGCGATGGCGGTCGTGTTCTTCATTATCATCGTCGCGCTTTCCTTCGTGCTGATGATGGTCCGGCAGCGCGCCAACTGGTCCGACACGGAGTCACGCTGATGAAACGCAAGACGATCGACCGCATCGGGCTGCTGTTTGTCGCCCTTGTCATGGTCTCGCCGGTCATCCTGTTTTTCCTCTGGATGATTTCGCTGTCGCTGAAATACGAAATCGACAACGGCGCCTACCCGCCGATATTCATCCCCGAGCGTTTTGCCTGGACGAATTACCTGAAGGTTTTCGAGGAGAACAATTTCTTCCTCTATTTCTGGAATTCCGTGTTGGTGACCGGTGGTGCGACTTTGCTTGCTCTGCTTATCGGCGTGCCCGCCGGCTATGGAATTGCGCGCCTGAAAGCGGAGCGGTCGGCGATGGTCATCATGATCGCCCGCATGACGCCTGGCCTGTCCTTCCTGATACCGCTTTTCCTGCTGTTCCAGTGGCTCAACCTTCTCGGCACGCTCTGGCCACAGATCATCATCCATCTCGTCGTGACGGTGCCGATCGTCGTCTGGATCATGATCGGCTATTTCGAGACGACACCGATGGAACTGGAGGAGGCAGCCAGCATCGATGGGGCGACATCCTGGCAGGTTTTCCGTCTGGTGGCGCTGCCGATTGCCAGGCCCGGCATCGTCGTCGCCTTCATCCTGTCGGTCATTTTCTCCTGGAACAACTTCGTGTTCGGCATTGTGCTTGCGAGCCGCGAAACCAGAACCCTGCCCGTCGCGGTCTACAACATGCTGTCATTCGAGCAGGTCAGTTGGGGGCCGCTTGCCGCGGCCGCGCTGATCGTCACGCTACCCGTGCTGGTGCTGACGATGTTTGCGCAAAAGCAGATCGTCGCAGGCCTGACGGCGGGCGCCGTTAAGGGCGGCTGAACCAAGCACCGAAAGGGACAATCAACATGGCTAATGTGAACATTCGAAACGTCCAGAAGCGCTTCGGTGCCGTCAACGTCATCCGGGACATCAGCGTCGACATCGCCGATGGGGAGTTCGTCGTTCTCGTCGGCCCGTCCGGCTGCGGCAAGTCTACCCTGCTGCGCATGATCGCCGGGCTCGAAGAGATGAGCGACGGAGAAATCCGGATCGGCGTCCGGGCCGTCAGCAATCTGCGGGCGCGAGACCGGGATATTGCGATGGTCTTCCAGAACTATGCGCTCTACCCGCATCTCAGCGTCGCCGACAATATGGGCTTTGCCCTGAAGCTGAAGAAGACGGATGCGTCGGAAATTTCTCAGCGGGTCAACAAGGCCGCAGGCATCCTCGGCCTCGAAAAGCTGCTCGATCGCTATCCGAAACAGCTCTCGGGCGGCCAGCGCCAGCGCGTCGCCATGGGCCGCGCACTGGTGCGCGATCCGCAGGTCTTCCTTTTCGACGAGCCGCTTTCCAATCTCGACGCCAAGCTGCGCGTGCAGATGCGTGCCGAAATCAAATCCTTGCATCAGCGCATCAAGACAACGACGATCTACGTCACCCACGACCAGATCGAAGCCATGACGATGGCCGACAAGATCGTCGTGCTGCATGACGGCGTGGTCGAGCAGGTCGGAGCTCCGCTTGAGCTTTACGATCGGCCAGCCAACCTCTTCGTTGCCGGTTTCATCGGCTCACCGTCGATGAATTTCATCGATGGCAGGATCGAAGAGGGTGTTTTCCGGACGGAGAAAGGCCTGACCTTGCCATTGCCTGATAGTATCAAGAGTGCGCCGCCTGCCGGCCAGTTGATCTATGGTATCCGCCCGGAGCATATTCGCGCCAGCCAGGGCGGGATTGCCGGTCGCGCCGAGATCGTCGAAGGAACGGGATCGGAAATCTTTGCCAAGCTGGATTGCGGCGGCGAACAGATTTCTTGCCTCTTCCGCGAACGTTTGGCGATCAATTACGGCGACACCGTCTCCATCTCGATCGATCCGGCAAGCGTCCATCTCTTCGACAAGTCGACTGGTCGGCGCGTTTGAACCCGATCGCTCCTGGTATGGGCAGCAAGCCGCGCCACGTCCTGTGCGTCGGGGCGGCCGTCCTGGATACGTTGTTTCGGGTCAGGACAATTCCGCAGACGCCCGGCAAGGTCCTGCCCTACGAGATGCTGCAGGTGGCTGAGGGAATGGCTTCCAGTGCGGCCTTTGCCGTCGTGCGCCTCGGCGGCATGGCAAGTCTCTGGAGCGCCGTCGGCGACGATCAGGCCGGGCAGCAGATCCTGTCGGAACTGGAGCAAGCGGGCATTGATGTCCGCGGCATCGTCCAGGCTCCCGGTGCCCGCTCAGCCGTTTCGACAATCCTCATCGACGATAACGGAGAGCGCCTGATCGTCCCCTTTTACGACCCGCGCCTGCATGAAGATGTAAGGGACGTAACGGCCGACGATCTCGCCGCATTCGATGCCGTGCTGGTGGATGTCCGTTGGCCCGCTTTCGCCCTCAAGGTCCTGTGCACCGCCAGGCAGGCGGGCAAGCCTGCGATCCTTGACGGCGATGTCGCCCCGCCTGAGGTCATCGACATGCTGGCGAGACAGGCGGATCATATCATCTTTTCCGAGCCTGCAGCCCACAGCCTTTCAGGGATCAGTGATCCTGCCGCCATGATCCCGCTTCTGAAGCTGCGTTATCCGCAGGCATTGGTCGTCGTTACTGCCGGCGAGCGCGGCAGCTACTGGTGGGACGAACAAGCAGCCTGCGTCGCCCATATGCCTGCGTTTCGCGTCAAGACCGTCGACACGCTTGCGGCCGGAGACATCTTCCACGGCACCTATGCGCTGGCGATTGCCGAAGGACTATCGATCGACAGTGCCATTCAAATGGCTTCGGCCGCCGCCGCATTGAAATGCAGTGTCTTTGGTGGACGGCTGGGCGCGCCCGACCGGGCTGGTGTTGCGGCCTTGTTGCGGCACGCTGGTTTCACGGAAACAGCTGACGCCTAGCGCCTGCGGGCAAACGAGATAAACCTCAGTCTTGGCTCACATAGGCGAGGTAGCGCTTCTTGCTCGGCTGCAGGTGATCGACACAGAGCTGCGCCAGAACCCAGTTGTCCCTGCCCTTCAGCATCTCGATCATCAGCCGGTGATGTTCATGCGAGATCTGCAGCGATTCCTTGCTCGACATGGAATTGGCGCGCACCGGCAGGCTGAGGCGCATATAGAGCTCGATCGACTGCACGAGATGTGAATTGCCGCAGGCGCCGAAGAGCGTCAGGTGAAACCTGTCATTCGTCTCGTGCACACCGCGCAGATAGCCGGATTCGACGTATCGGCCATGCTCTTCGTGCAAGACCGTCAATTCAGAGATCAACTCGTCAGGCGCCGGCAGCGGAATCCAGAGTGCCGCCTGCCGCTGCAGCAATTCGCGCACGTCATAGATCTCCTGCACCTGCCTTGATGTCAGCGAACGCACGGTGGCGCCCTTGTTGCGCTCGCGTACGACGATGCCCATCGTCTCCAGCTGGACGATCGCCTGGCGCGCGAAGTGTCGCGTCACATGGAAGCGCGCAAGCAGCGTGTCCTCCGTCAGGCGGGTGCCGGGGGCCAGCCGTCCGAAGATAATGTCCTCTTCAAGTGCGCGCACGATGCTCAGATCGTCGTGCTCGATCTCGTCTTCACGGCTTTCATTGAGCGTCTGCATCAACAAGTTCTCCGGCAATGCGCCATCTTATCGCGGTTTGCGTTCGGGGTCGAACCGGCTCTGCCGATAGATGTCTTCGACGAGCGCCAGCGTCTTCAGATTATCGTCAGGCACCGTCTCCATCGCCGCACGGCCCTCCAGCCCGTCGAGGAAATGCGCAATCGTTGCGTCGTAAGCGCCCTGATAGACGGCATCCGCATCGAACTCCTCCACGCGCCGCATATGACCTTTTGCAGAAAGACGACTTCCATCCAGTTCCAGCGTTGCCTGCGTGCCGGATATCCGCAGATGGTCGCGCGGTGCCGGCGGCGCGCCGTGCACTGCCAGATTGGCGTTTACCGTGACGATCACCCCGTCGTCCAGACGGCGCAGGACGACAGCGGCGACATCTTCGGCAATAATGTCGTCATTGCTGCGCTCGAGCCTTGCGGCGACCACTTCCATTTCGCCCAGCAGGTAGCGAAGCGCATCCAGATGATGAATCATCACTTCCATGACCAGCAGACGCTGCTGCCTGCGGAAAAACGGCTGGCGTATAAGGGCAGGCCTGTTCCCGTCGGCGTCGGCAATCATGCCGCTCGAGAAGAATTCAAACTGAACCTGCCTGATATTGCCGGCCAGGCCTTCATCCAGCCAAGCCTTTAGCCGGCGGTAATAGGCGCGAAACCGCCAGTTCTCGTGCACCATCAGACGGATGGAAGATGGCAGGCCTGCAACGAGGGCGACCGCTTGATCATAGTCGGGCGCGAGCGGTTTTTGGCAGAGGATATCGATGCCCTTTGCCGCTGCCAGTCGCACGAGATCCACATGCGCCTCGCGCGGGGCGCAGATATCGACGGCGTCGAGCGCTTCTTCCGCCAGCATAGCCTCTGCGCTCGCGTAATTGCGAGCAATGCCGAACTTGCCGCTTTTGGCCGCGCGGGCTTGCCCAGAGGGATCGGCGATCGCCACGATCTCCGCACGAGCCGACTGCTTTGCCCACGCAGGCAGGTGATAGTCGCTGACCCAACCAGCCCCGATGACTCCTACCCGCCTTCGTTTTACATCCACGACAAACCACTCCCGTTCCATTTTATCGATAATTTAGCCTTCATCTCCCAGAAAGCCAATGCACACAATGAAGGAAAAACTGTAAATACCTCGAATTATCTTGAGTTTTCTCAATTAAATTCCATGACGAGAGCAACAGGCGCAGCCGCAACCATATCTTCTTTATTGACAATCTCGCATATCGCTTTAGGCTTGGCCTCGACTTAAGGGATGAGGGAGGAACAATTGTCGAGCGGTCTTCGTCGCAAGCTGACGAGTTACGGCGATCAGGGTTTTTCCCTTTTCCTGCGAAAGGCTTTTATCAAAGCCATGGGCTATTCGGACGATGCTCTGGATCGCCCGATCGTTGGCATTGCCAATACCTACAGCGATTTCAACCCGTGCCACGGCAATGTCCCACAGCTCATCGAGGCTGCCAAGCGCGGTGTCATGCTGGCGGGTGCCATGCCGATGGTCTTTCCGACCATATCCATCCATGAGAGCTTTGCCTCGCCGACCTCGATGTATCTGCGCAACCTGATGGCGATGGAGACAGAGGAAATGATCCGTGCCCAGCCGATGGATGCGGTGATCCTCATCGGCGGCTGCGACAAGACCCTGCCGGCTCAGATCATGGCGGCCGCCAGCAGCGAGATCCCGGCGATCTTCCTACCGACCGGGCCTATGGCTGTCGGTCATCACAAGGGCGAACGGCTTGGCGCCTGTACCGATTGCCGCCGCTTCTGGGGACGTTTTCGTGCCGGCGAAATCGATGAGGCCGAGATTACGGACGTCAACAACAAGCTCGCCAGTTCCGTCGGCACCTGCACGGTGATGGGAACGGCAAGCACGATGGCCAACCTGACAGAAGTAATGGGTCTTTGCGTGCCGCGGGCGGGATCGGCGCCAGCGGCTGAATCCGAACGTGTGCGCCTCGCCGAGGAGACCGGACGCGTCGCCGCCGGCCTGGCAACCGATTCGGATGCGCCCCTTGTGCGCGATATCCTGACACCTGCGGCGATCCGTAACGGTCTCGTCGCGCTGCAGGCGATGGGTGGCTCCACCAATGCCGTCGTCCACCTCGCCGCCATCACTGGCCGGCTCGGCCAACGTCTCGATATGGCCGAGCTTGACAGGCTCGGCAAGATCATCCCGCTGCTGGTCGATCTTCAGCCCTCCGGCCAGCATTATATGGAACAATTCCACGAGGCCGGCGGCGTGCAGGCGCTGCTGAAGGCCGTGCGCCACGAGATCGACGGCAATCAGCGGACGGTCTATGGAAAAACAATCGGCGAGGTGATCGATAGCGCCCCCGACGAGCCGGGTCAGACCATCATCCGCACGGTAGAAAAGCCACTGAAACCCATCGGCACGATTGCCGTTTTGTCCGGTAACCTCGCCCCCCGCGGCGCAGTCATCAAACAATCGGCCGCATCAAAGGACCTGCTGCAGCATGAGGGGCGGGCTGTTGTCTTCGATTCCGTCGAGGACATGACTTTGAGGATCGATAGCGAAGAGCTGGACGTGAGGGCCGATGATGTTCTCGTGCTGCGCAACGCCGGTCCCAAGGGAGCGCCGGGCATGCCGGAGGCCGGCTATCTGCCGATCCCGCGCAAGCTCGCGCGGCAGGGTATTAAGGATATGGTGCGCATCTCCGATGCCCGAATGAGCGGCACTGCCTTCGGCACCATCGTGTTGCATATCGCACCGGAGGCCGCCGCCGGCGGACCGCTGGCAATCGTCAGGACGGGCGACCGCATCCGCCTGGACGTCGCTGAACGGCGAATAGACCTTGTCATCGACCAGGCCGAATTCGACCGGCGCATGGCAGAACTCGGCGACGTATCCAGAGCCGAACCACCGCGCGGCTATGCGAAGCTTTACCATACCCGCGTGCTGCAGGCCGACGAAGGCGTGGATTTCGATTTCCTCCAGCATGAGGAGTTTGAGGCGAAATGAGCATGGTGGATAGCGAAGCGCCACCCTGCCTTCCCCGCCTGCCGCTGACGCGCCTTCCGTCAAACCCGCTGCCACAGGACACGATCGACACGCATTTCCACGTCTTCCGTGCGGATGCGCCGCTCAATACACCGCGAAGCTATACGCCTGACATCGCAACGACTGCCGACTGGATCGCCTTCGCCGACCAGCTCGGTATCGGCAGGGGCATTCTCGTCCAGCCAAGCGTCTATGGACTTGACAATCAGGTGCTGATCGAGGCGCTAACTGCCTTCCCCGACCGCCTGCGCGGTATCGTCGTCATCGAGCCCGATGCGAGCCCTGGCGAGATTGTCCGACTCGACCGGCTTGGTGTCCGCGGCGTGCGCATCAACACCCGTAACAAGGGCGGCCTGCCGCTTGCCGCCGCCGAAACGCTTGCATCGGAAATACGCGATTTCGGCTGGTCGCTGCAGCTGCAGGTCAGCCCGGAACAGATCACCGGGCTCGCTGGGCGTCTGCGGGATCTTGAGGTTCCTTTCGTCATCGATCATCTGGGCTTCATACCGCTCGCCGACGGTGCTTGGCGGCAGCATCTGCCGGCGCTCCAGCGGCTGGCCGATAGTCCCGGCGGCTACATCAAGCTGACAGCCCCCTACCGGCTGACGCGCGAGCGCGGCTATCCAGGTTTTGCCGAAGTGGTGAAGGCGCTTGGCACCAGCCATCCGGAAAAGCTGCTCTGGGGCAGCGATTGGCCGCACACCGAACTCTGGAGCGATATGCCTGATGATGCCGAGTTGATAGACGGGATGCAGGACGCCATTGGTACCCCCGCGCTTGCCCGCAAAATCTTCGTCGAAAACGCCAAAAAACTCTTCTTTGATCGCTGAACGGCAAATGCCTTGACGATGGCCAAGAGCACCTATGTGATTGTTGTCGCACGCTTTGCCGGAGCGGCTGCGAGTCGGCAGGTGTCATGATCCGCGCGATCTGGGCGGTTGGGGGAAATGTGAGCAAGAGCTACGATTTTATCATTGCCGGCGGCGGGTCTGCTGCCTCCGTTGCGGCCATGCGGCTGGTGCGGGATTTCGGATTTTCGGTGCTGATCATTGAACGCGGGCCGCGTGACACAGCAAAGCTGATGTCCTTTCCAGCCGGCTATATGAAATATCTCGCCCGCGACGATTTCCTCGAAATGCACCATACGGTGCCACAGCCACAGCTTGGCGGCCGTGGGCCGATCGTGCCGGTCGCCAGGGCGCTCGGCGGTGGCAGCGCGGTCAATGCCATGGTCTATATGCGCGGCCAGAAGGAGGATTACGATAGCTGGTCCGCCTATCTCGGCAACGGGACCGAGTGGTCTTATGCCGACATGCTGCCGCACTTCAAAAATATCGAGGCCAATAGCCGCTTCAACAACGAATTCCACGGCATTTCCGGCAATCTGCGCGTTTCCGAGCCGCGCCATATCTCGGATACGACCGAGGATTTCATCCTCGCCGCGCAAGGGCTCGGCCACCCCTATAATCCCGATTTCAACGGCGTCAGGCAGAATGGCGTCGGCATCATGCAGCACACCTTCGCCAAATGGGGTCGCCGGACCGAGCGGTCGGATGCGAAGAAAGCCTTTCTCGATCCGCTGGCTAGCGACAAGAAGCTTGAGATTATTACAGAAGCGCGCGTCGACCGCCTGATCATCCGGAACGGCCGCGCGGTCGGCGTTGCCTATACGCGGGGCGGCCAGACCCACGAAGCCACGGCCGAACGTGAGGTGCTTGTCGCGTCGGGAACCTATAACAGCGCCAAGCTGCTGATGCTTTCAGGGATCGGCCCTGCCGATCACCTGCGCGAACACGGCATCAAGGTGGTCGCCGACCTGCCCGGCGTCGGCGCCAATCTGCAGGATCACCACGAAGTTCCCGTCATCGCCACTACGAAGGGCAAGTCCGGCTATTTCGGCGAAGACAAGGGCTGGCCGATGGTCCGCAACGGCTTGCAATACCTGCTCTTCGATTCCGGGCCTGTGACGACGACGGGGATCGAATCGTGCCTCTTCTACGACCCCGATGGCGGCGAGCGGCCGACGATCCAGCTCTATTGCGCACCGATCGTCTATCTCGATCGCGACGTCTCCTCTGCCAAGCCGACCTGGGGCGTGACTTTCACCTCCTGCCTGCTGCGGCCAAAGGCACGCGGCAGCGTGAAATTGCGCTCGGCCAATCCCGCCGACCAACCGCTCGTCGACTGCAATTTCTTCGGAGATCCCGATGATCTGCGGCTGACTCTCGCGTCCTTGAAGACGGCGCGGCAGCTTCTGGAAACGGAACCCTTCCGCTCGAAGATCGCAATGGAGATCCTGCCCGGTAAGGCGCTGCAGGACGAAGACGCGCTGACGAAATTCGCAGGCCAGACCGTCAAGACGAACTATCATCCCTCGGGCAGTCTGCGCATGGGGCCGGAGAGCGACCCCATGGCTGTGGTCGACGGTACGCTGAAGGTCCGCGGGCTCGAGGGGCTGCGGGTGATCGATTGCTCGATCATTCCCTTCATCCCGTCAGGCAATACAAACGCACCGGCCATAGCGATCGGCTCCAAGGCAGCCGATATGATCCGCAGGGATTACCATTGAATGCCGCTCATTTTGACGCTATATAACGTCAATAACATTGGCATGGAGATGGATCATGGGCCTCGCGCAATATGCGGATGATGGGCTGTTTGCACCGCGCAAGATTGCCGATGCTTTCCGCACGACCAGTGAGGAGATTGCTCGCACCGCCGGTCTCGGCAAGGATGCCATCCAGCGCAAGGATCGCATCCGTTCCGACAAGACGCAGCGACGCCTGCGCGAAATGATCGAAGTCGTCAACAAGGCCGAACCCCGCTTCGGCTCGGCGCTGATGGCCTATGCCTGGTATCGCTCCGAGCCATTGTCCGGCTTTTCGGGCCAGACAGCCATGCAGCTGGTCCGCGACGGACGGGCCGACGAGGTCATGGATTATATCGATGCGATCGACGCCGGCGTTCACGCCTAGTCGCTTATGATGCGCTACCAAGGAAAGCTCTACCGTGCGCTGAACCCGGTCTATGCGCGCCAGCCGCTTTCCGGTCGCGGCGCCGAACTCTATGGCGGCCGGTTCAATCCCAAGGGGATGCCGGCGCTCTATACGTCCCTGTCAGTTCTGACGGCGCTCCGGGAGGCCAACCAGGTCGGCAGCCTGCAGCCGACCACCCTCGTCTCCTACGAGGCCGAGATCGAGCGCATCTTCGACGTCAGGGACGAGACCGCCCTTCAGGCGTTCGGAATGGACGCTGCAGCGATTACCGGGGCGAGCTGGCGCGACGAGATGAAGGTGAATGGAGAAGCAAGAACGCAGACCTTTGCGCGCCGGCTGGTGTCCGACGGCTATCACGGACTGCTGGTCAGAAGTTTTGCTCCCGCGGCCAGAATCGACGATCTCAATCTCGTGCTGTGGTTATGGAGCGAGAAAGCTCCCTGCCGCCTGACCCTGATCGACGACGAAGGCAGATTGTCCTGACCGCGTGGCGCGACCAGCGCCGGCTATGTAACCGGCGCTGATCGTCTATTGGTCTCTCAAGCGGCACGGACCTTGCTCGGCCGCGCCCATTCCGGCAGCCAGTCGCCATGAGTGGCAAGCAGCTCATCCACCAGCGACCAGATCTGGTCGAGGTCGAGTTCGGCAGCCGTGTGCGGGTCCATCATTGCGGCATGATAGATGTGCTCCGGGTTTTCCGTCATCAGCGCCTGGACCGTCAGTTCCTGGACGTTGATGTTGGTGCGCATCAGCGCGGTCAACTGCGGCGGCAGATCGCCGATATAGGTCGGCTGGATGCCGGAGGAATCGACGAGGCACGGCACTTCTGCGGCGCAGTTTGCCGGCAGCGAGGTGATGCAGCCATTGTTGCGGACATTGCCGTAGATGACCGAGGGTTCGCCAGTCCAGACCGAATTGATGATCGAGGAGGCATATTCCTTTGATGACTGGACCTCGATCTTCTCGGCCGAGCGATAGGTTTCCGCCTGCCCCTTCCAGCGGGCGATCTGCTCGATGCAGCGCTTCGGATATTCATCGAGCGGAATGCCGAATTTCTCGATCAGGTCCTCGCGGCCTTCCTTGATGAAATAGGGCGTGTATTCGGCGAAATGCTCCGAGCTTTCGGTGACGAAATAGCCGAGCCGCGTCAGCATCTCGTAACGCACCTTGTTGGGGCAACGCGGGTTCCAGCCGGGCTTCGGCGCACGTCCCTCACGATAGGCGCGCACGAGATCGGGATAGAGGTTCTTGTAGGAACCATCCGGCTGACGATGCTCAAACTTCAGATAGAAGGCCATGTGATTGATGCCGGCCGAGCGGTAGCGGATTTCCTCGTAGGGAATGTCGAGGTCGTGGGCGAGTTCCATTGCCGTGCCCTGCACGGAGTGGCAGAGACCGACCTGCTTGATGTCAGGATATTTCTCTGAGATCGCCCAGGTATTGATCGCCATCGGGTTTACATATTGCAGCATGATGGCGTTCGGGCAGACGGCGCGCATGTCCTCGCAGATCTTCCAGAGATGCGGCACGGTTCTGAGACCGCGCATAATGCCGCCGACGCCGAGCGTATCGGCGATCGTCTGGCGCAGGCCGTATTTCTTCGGCACTTCGAAGTCCGTCACCGTACAGGGCTCGTACCCGCCGATCTGGAAAGCGACGACGACGAAATCGGCACCCGACAGCGCCTTACGCTGGTCGCCATAGGTTTCCGCCTTCGCCTTCACGCCAAGCGTCGAGATCAGCTTGTTGACGACGATGGCGCTTTCTTCAAGGCGCTGCGGGTTGATATCCATCAACGCGATCGTGGCGCCTGACAGCGCCGGACGCTGCAGGATGTCGCCAACGATGTTCTTCATGAAAACGGTGGAGCCAGCTCCGATGAACGCTATTCTGGGATTTGCCATATGAACCTCCGGCATTCTGAAATCAGGCTACGTCAAAAGCGGCTTTGACGAGCCGTTCGGTGTAGGGTGTCTTGGGGTTGGAAAGGACTTCGTTGACAGGGCCCTCTTCCATGATCTTGCCGCGCTGCATGACGATGACACGGTGGCAGAGGGCGCGCACGACCTTCAGGTCATGCGAAATGAAGAGATAGCTGAGGCCCCGCTCATCCTGCAGCTTGCGTAGCAGTTCGATGATCTGCGCCTGAACCGACAGGTCGAGCGCCGAGGTGGGCTCGTCGAGCAGGATGAATTCCGGCTCCAGCGCAATTGCCCGCGCGATGGCGATGCGCTGGCGCTGGCCGCCGGAGAATTCATGCGGGAAGCGCGAGAGGATATTGCCCGGCATGCCGGCGGACACTAGCGCTTCGCGAACCCTGTCCAGACGTTCACCCTTGGTAGCGCCGAGCTTGTTGACGACCAGCCCTTCCTCGATGATCTGACCGATGGTCATGCGCGGATTGAGTGACGAGAACGGGTCCTGGAAGACGACCTGCATGCGCGAGCGCAGGGGCCGCATTTCCGCCCGTGACTTGCCGTGGATCGGCTGGCGATCGAAATAGATCTCGCCATTGTCCGTGTCGCTGAGCCTGAGCAACGCCTGGCCGAAGGTCGTCTTGCCCGAGCCGGATTCACCGACCAAGCCCAGTGTCTCATGGCGCCGCAGCGTCAGATTGAGGCTGTCGACGGCGACCAGTTCGCGCAGCTCCGGCTTGAAGAAGCCGCCATGGCGCATCATGAAGGAGACACGCACGCCACGGGCGTCGAGAATGATATCCGATCCCTCCGGTAGTGGATTGGCCTGGCCGCGCGGCTCGGATGCCAGCAGATGCTTGGTATAGGGATGCTGGGGATTGGCGAAGAGCTGCTCGGTTATATTGTGCTCGCGCATCTCGCCATGCTGCATCACGTAGACATAGTCGGAGAACTTGCGCACGACCGTCAGGTCATGAGTGATGAGGATCACCGCCATCCGCAACTCCGTCTGCAGATTGCGGATGAGATTGAGGATCTGCGCCTGGACGGTGACGTCGAGCGCCGTCGTCGGCTCGTCGGCGATCAGGACATCGGGATCATTGGCAAGCGCCATGGCGATCATAACACGCTGCCGCTGGCCGCCCGAGAGCTGGTGCGGATATTGCCGCAGCCGCGCTTCAGGATCGGGGATCTGCACCTGCTTCAAGAGTTCCAGCGCCTTGGCATCGGCCTGCTTGCGGCTCATCTTGCGGTGGACGCGGATTGCCTCGACGATCTGGCTGCCGATCGTATAGATCGGGTTCAGCGAACTCATCGGCTCTTGGAAGATCATCGAGATCCGGTCGCCGCGCAGCTTGCGGCGAGCCTTCTCGGAGAATTTCAGGATGTTGGCACCGTCATATTCGACGCTCGAGCGCGGCGAGATGACCGCACGCTTGGACAGCAGCCCCATGACGGTGCGCGCCGTCACCGACTTGCCGGAACCGGACTCGCCAACGATGGCGATGGTTTCGCCGCGGTAGAGCTGGAAGGAAATATCCTTCACGGCCTCGACGGTGCCGTGCTCGACCTTGAAATTCACGCCGATATTGCGCGCGTCGATAACAGGACTTTCCTTGCGTCCGTCATGGTCGTGACGGACGGGCGGGGCGAAGGAACTGACGAGAGCAAGAGCCATCTTCATCACCTCAATAGGGATCGACCGCATCGCGCAGACCGTCGCCCAGCGCATTGAACGCAAAGACGGTGATCAGCACGAAGGCGACGGGGGCGAGAATCCAGGGATATGTTCCGATGACGGAATAGTTCGCCGTATCCTGCAGCATCAGGCCCCAGGAAATCAGCGGCGGCTTCACGGCAAAGCCGAGGAAACCGAGGAAGGATTCGAGCAGCACGACGCTCGGAATGTGGATGGTGACGGCGACGATCACGTGGCTCATCACGTTCGGAAAAATATGCTGGAAGATGATGCGCCGGTCGGTGGCGCCAACCGCCATCGCCGCCCGTACATATTCGATGCGCGCCAGCGCCAGCGTCTTGCCGCGCACCTCGCGCGACATCTGCGCCCAGCCAAGCGCCGACATGACGAAGATCACGAAGGCGAGGAAAACATTGGTCGGCGCGGTGATCGGGATCAGCGACGTCAGCGCCAGATAGAGCGGCAATTGCGGGAAGGCGAGCACCAGCTCGACGAAACGCTGCACCCAGACATCGAAGGCGCCGCCGTAATAACCCGAGACCATGCCGACGGTGGTACCGACGACCGTGACGATAAAGACTACTGTCAGTGCGATCATCAGTGAGATGCGCGAGCCGATGATGGCGCGCGACAGGACGTCACGACCGAACTTGTCGGTGCCGAGGAAATGCACCGGCTGGCCATCGACCGTGCCGAAGAAATGGCGATTGGCCGGGATGAGACCGAGTAGATTGTAGTCCGCCCCCCTGACGAAGAAGCCGAGCAGACGCGGATTGTCATAGTCCAGGCCGACGACCGGCTGGAAGGTAACCGGATCGAGTTCTTCGGAATCCGCCAGCGCATAGACGCGCGGCCAGACAAGATTGCCTTCCTTATCATGGATGCTGATGAGCTGCGGCGGCGCAAAGCCGACATCGGTCGCCTTTGGATCCAATGGCGCAATGAAATCGGCAAATATCGCCATGATGATCAGCAGGCCGACAAGGATGAGGCCGATCATGCCGGTCCAGGAGCGCCGCAGGCGGCGCCAGACCAGCGCCATATAGCTCTCATTGCCGTGGCCGCTATTCTTAACTGCCTCTTCATGCGGCGGGGGTGGGGAAGAGTCGAAGGCAAACATATCAGGCTCCTCCATATTGACGGACCCGAGGATCGAGCATGACAAGCAGCATATCGGCGATAATGTTGCCGATGATCAGCGTTGCCGACAGCACCAGCATGAAGGTGGCGGTGACATAGACATCACCGATCGCCATGGAGCCGACGATGGCCGGACCAACGGTCGGCAGGGCAAAGATGATCGCGGTTTCGATCTCGCCGGTCAGCATGTAGGGAAGCACGACGCCCTGATACATGACAAGCGGATGCAGCGCGTTCGGAACGGCATGGCGCATGACGACCGCGCCACCCGAGAGCCCCTTGGCACGTGCCGTCTCAACATATTGGGCATTCAGCGTATCGAGCAGGTTGCCGCGCATGACGCGCATATTGTAGGCCAGCCCGCCGAAGGTAGCGATCGCAACGACCGGCCAGACGTGGCTGACGAGATCCATGAATTTCGCCCAGGACCACGGCGCCCCGCCATATTGCGGCGAGAAGAAGCTGCCGATTTCCGTGACGTTGAACTGGAAGACCAGCAGGTAGACGATGATCAGCGCCATCAGAAAGCGCGGTACCGTCATGCCGAGGAAGGCGACACCCGAGAGCAGGTTGTCGATCCAGCTATATTGGCGAGTCGCCGCCCATATGCCGAAGCTGATACCGAGGATCGATGCGAAGATGTGGCAGACCAGCGCCAGGGCCAGCGTGCGCGGCAGGCGCTCGCCGACCACATCGGCAACCGGCTTGTTGTAGAACATGCTGTAGCCAAAATCGCCTTCGGTCACGATGCCCTTGATCCAGTTCACGTACTGGATGACCAGCGGCTTATTGAGTCCATGTTCGACGCGGTAGGCCTCGGCCTGCGCATCGGCCTGAGCGAAGGAGGCTCCGCCCTGATTGATCAGCTGCGAGCGGATGTAGTCGGCATAGTCGCCGGGCGGCGCCTGAATGATGGCAAAGGTCACCACGCTCAGGATGAAGAGGACGGGGATCGCCGAAGCGATGCGCATGAGCAGGAATCGTAACATCGAACGGTTCGCTTCTCCTTGCCGCCAGTCGCTCGTCTCCAGCGCGGCCGGCTCGTTGATTCTGACCGGCCGCGCGCTGCACGCGCGGCCGGAAGTTTCGTCTTTCGGGAGGGAGCTCTTAGTTCACGGGACCCTTGTCTCCGGGCTTGCCGGGAAGCTGACCAGGGAAGAGTTCGTACTTGCCCTGCTTGTCAGCAGCCACCCAGAGGCGTTCGCGGATGACGGAGTCTTCAGCCCAGTTGAACATCATGATCGGCGTGCCCTCAGGGATGTTCGAAAAGCGCTTGTTGATAATCAGCGCGCCCGGATATTCCGTGAGGCCGACCGTATCGACATGTTCGGTCGCGGTCTTCTGGTACTGCTTCATGAGCGCGACACGTTCGTCATTGTCCTGGCTCGCACGGAACTTGTTCACGATGTCGGCAAGGTCCTTCTCGTAAGGCAGGAGATCGAGCTGGTCACCCTTGCCGGCGCGATGGTGCCAGCTGGTGCGTGGGCCGACAGCGGCAAGCTGTTCGGTATTCTGCACCACGGAGGCGAGCTCCGACGTATTACGCTGGATCAGCCAGTCGAACTGGCCGGCATAATGCGCATTGTCGCGCTTCGGACCATCAAGAGCATTGATGATGACCTTGATGCCGAGCTTCTCCATCTGGCCGACGACACCTTCGGCAAGGCTCTTGTCGGTGGCATAGCCGTTATTGACGAGAAGCACGATTTCGACGTCCTTGCCGTCTCCGGTTCCGGCCGGGAAGTTCACGAAGCCGTCGCCATCCGTATCCTTCAGGCCGACCTTAGCAAGCAGTGCCTTGGCCCCCGCAAGATCGAAAGGATAGTAAACCGTCGAATTGCGGTCATAGAAGCTGGTGCCCGAAGACAGACCGCCTGCATAGATCGCCGTGAACGGTCCCTTGACGAGAGAGTCGCCGATCGCCTTGCGGTCGAACGCCATAGTTACGGCCTTACGGAAGTCTTCATTGCGATTGAGCTCGCGGATTGCCTGGCTGCGGGCATCCGGATCACCCCAGCCATTGGCAGAGAGGTTCATGCGCAGGTTATAGCCGATGAGGCGCGGACCGAAGGCGAGACGCGCCGGAGCGGTCTTTTCGGCGGCGCGCTTCAGCGACGCCACGAAGTTTTCCGGCTGCTCGAGGTTCGAGAAGTCGGCGGAGCCGGCAACGGCCTGCACGTCACGGTCAGCCCAGGTCGAGAGCTTGTAGTGCAGTTCGTTGAGATAAGGCAGCTGATTGCCCTTCTCATCGACCTTCCAGTAATAGGGGTTGCGGCGCATGACGATGATATCATCAGGCCGGTATTCGACCGGCACCCAGGCGCCCATGACCGGCATATTCATGAATTCCGGCGGGAAGGCATTCTTGAACTGGTCGTAGGTGTTCTTCGAATATTTCGGATGCTGAGGCTTGAGGATGTGCGACGGCCCCGGGCAGAAGTTCGGATAGGCCATCGTATAGAGATACTGCTTCGGGAAGGCTTCCTTGAAGGTCCATTCGACCGTGTAGTCGTCGATCTTCGTGAGCGTGGTTCCCTCGCCGAAAGCCTCCGGCGACGCACCGCCGCCGAGCGGCGAGACGTTCGGATCGATGACTTCGTCTTCCCAATAGAACATGATGTCATCGGCATTGAATGGCGCCCCGTCTGACCACTTGGCGCCTTCCACCAGGTGCATGGTCAGCTTGTGGCCGTCCTGCGACCATTCCCAGCCCTTGGCAAGGTTCGGCAGCGGCTCGGTATCCTTGGCCTCGACCTGGAAGAGCGGCGCGGTGCGCGTCAGGCATTCGGAGAGGCCGATATCGATGCCACCCCAGCCCTGTGTCTGGCCGGCACCGTAATTCCAGCCTTCCGGCCGGCCGCCGATCACATGGCGCATCGTATCGCCGTAGACGCCGGTGCCATCAGGCATATTTTCGGTCTTGAAGACCATTGGTTCCTTTGGAAGGCGATCCTTGACTGCCGGAAGCTTGCCGGTGGCGACGAAGTTTTTCGTCAGCCAGTCCGGTTCGTGATATTCCGGCAGCGCCTTGAACTCCAGAATGGAGTCGCGGGACACATATTTGATCTTGCCTTCCGCCGGGAACGCGGGCGGAGCCGGAGGTACTGTCGGCTCGGATGCGTAGGCATTGATGGCGGCGACTGAAACGCCAAGCGCCAGTCCTGCCAGGATGCCGATCTTACGGAAATTCGTCATCGTCTCTCCCTCTTGTTCGGAGCGCTTGCAGCGTCTCCGCTTCTCCTCAAACGGCGATGGAAAAAGCCTCGGTGCGGCGGATCTTCCTCCCGTAGACCCTGCCGCAGCTTCCTCCATCCACGACTTAAACGGCCTGCTTCAGCGCCGCCTTTTCGACGCGAAGTTCTTCAATGGAGCGAACATTGCGGCGTGCAGCCCCTTCCCACTCCCTCGTCTTGACCTTTGAATTCGCCAGCCGCTCCTTGGCAGCCGGCACGGCATCGGCATATTGCGGCAGCCAGCGGGCCTGGGCGACGACCATTTCGTCGACCATCTGCCAGACCTCCTCCGGCGTCGAGACGGCGCCGACCAGCGGATCGTGCAACACCGCGAGCTTCAGGAGATCGATATCGCCTGATATTGCCGCATGCACCGACATGCGCTGGACATTGATCGACGAGACACAGGTCGCCGCACAGGCTTCCGGAATGGTGATGCCGGAGACCATGTTAATACCGAAACGATCGACGAAGCCGGGCGACTCGATGATGGCGTCGGACGGCAGGTTGGTAATGACCCCGGTATTCTTGACGTTGAAGTGGCCGCGATAGACCCGGCCGGTCTCCAGCGCCTCGAGAATGTGGCTCGCGTGTTCGTTGGAGCGCTTGGCCGGATCGATCGGCTTTTCGGCCGAAGCGAGGAATTGCGGGAATTCCGTCTCGAACCAGTTGCGGGTCTCGGTCGAGTGGCGCAGATAGCCGCCGGTTTCGCCGTGGATCCAGTCGGACATGTCGATCCAGCGGGTAATTTCGTCCGGCCGCTTGCGGTACCAGGGCAGGTATTCGGAGAGATGGCCGTTGCTCTCGGTCGAATAGACGCCGAAGCGCTTCAGCACGTCGATGCGCAGCTTCTCCTGCTGCGAATAGACCGGGTGCGCCTCGAAGGCGGCAATCAGCTCGTCCTTGCCGATCTTGCGGCCGTTGAGGCGCAGATCGACGAACCAGGTCTGGTGGTTGATACCCGAGCAGATGTAGTCAAGCTCGCCTTGCGACTTGGCGCCGAGCACTTCGGCAATCTGCTCCGCACCATGCTGAACGCCGTGGCAGAGGCCGACCGTGTCGACCTTGCCATACTCGATGGCCGCCCAGGTATTCATCGCCATCGGGTTCGCGTAGTTCAGGAACTTCGCACCCGGTGCTGCGACCTCCCGGATATCCTTGCAGAAGTCGAGGATGACCGGAATGTTGCGCTGACCGTAAAGAATGCCGCCGGCGCAGATCGTATCGCCGACACACTGGTCGATGCCGTATTTCAGGGGAATTCTGATATCGTCGGCATAGGCTTCCAGCCCGCCGACGCGCACGCAACTGATGATATAACGTGCGCCTTCAAGCGCCTTGCGGCGATCCGTCGTCGCTGTCACCTTGGTCGGCAACTTGTTTGCCTCGACGATCTTGTCGAGAATTGCCTTGATCATCTGGAGGTTATGCTCGCTGAGGTCGGTCAGCGCGAATTCGATGTCCTTGAATTCCGGCACGCAGAGAATGTCCGTGAAGAGCTTCTTTGTGAAGCCGACGCTGCCTGCCCCGATAATAGCGATTTTGAAACTCATATCCTTCACCTCGATCCGATCAAATGCTAGGTAGAAAGGCGGTTAAGGAGGGCTGGTCGGCACGCCTTGCGTATGTCGTCCAAAATACAGAAAATCGTACCTGTATTCCTCCCGGCCGTTCTTTCGACCGTGATCTCTTCCTCTTGTGAGACGGGATTATGCGCATATTCGGCAGGGCGGCCAGAGAAGGATTATGCTTTCGAGGGTAATTTTGTGCTGCAGGAATTGATCGCCAACGGACAGTCGATGAGGACGGTTTCGCTGCCACGCGGACGCCAGCGTCTGCACGCCATGCCGACGAGCGCCGGATATGAGGTGCGCGAGGCCGAAACCTATGACTGGGACGGTAGAAAGCGCGGCCAGACGCCGTTCACGGTGCTGCAGCATACGATCAGCGGCACCGGCCGTCTGCGCTACCAGAACCGCAACTACAAGCTCCAGAGCGGCGATACGATGATGGTGATGGTGCCCCACAATCACCGCTACTGGCTCGAAAAGGGCGAGCGCTGGGAATATTTCTGGATCTCGATGAACGGCGAGGAGACGCTGCGCATCCACAAGATGGTGCTGGCTTTAGCAGGGCCGGTGCTGAAACTGCAGCAATCGACCGTCGATCATCTGGCAGATTGCAGCCTGCGTCTCGTCAGGGGTGCAAACACGCCGGGCTCCGCCTCGGCGATCGCCTACGAAGCCGCCATGGCGTTATACGACGACATCTTCGGAGCGCCGGCCTTCATGGCCGAACAGAGCGTCATGCAGCCCGTGATCGACCATATCAATATCAATCTGGAAAAAACGCTCCCGGTCAGCGAGCTTGCGGCGATCGTCGGTTTGAGCCGCGCGCACTTCTCCCGCAGCTTTGCGGAAAGCGAAGGTGTGCCGCCCGCCGAATATGTCCTGCAGCAACGGTTGCAGCGCGCCGCAAAGCTGTTGACCAAGGCGGACTTCCTTCCGGTCAAGGAAGTCTCGATCATGTGCGGCTTCGAGGATGCGAACTATTTCGCCAAGGTCTTCCGGCGCGTTTATGGCATCACGCCAACCGAATTCCGCACGACAGGCATGTATGCGAGCATCGGCCGCAGCCGGTAGGGGTTGGAAACCGATCGGACTATCCCGCAAACGCCCACGCGCTATCGAAGTTTAAGGGGGCGGCATTTTGTGGCGTCATGTCGAACCGCGACGTGCGGGTTGCCTAAACTAACCGGCATGTCGAACGCAATCTGCACGATCGCGTCGATGGGAATGTCAGTACTATCGCCGGCGCCGCACATGCTCGACCAGGGCACGCAGCTTCGGGGCGAGATTACGCCGGTTGGGAAAGTAGAGGAAAAAGCCTGCGAACGACGGGCAATACTCTTGCAGAAGAGGCACCAGTTCGCCGGATGAGACATAAGGCCTGAAGGTCTCTTCCATGCCAAACGTGATGCCTCCCCCCGCCCGGGCCGTGCGGATCATCAACCACATGTCATTGGTGGTGATCTGAGGATTCACCGCCACATCGAACTCACGTCCATTCTCGCCAAACTCCCAACGATAAGGTGCGGTATGGGGTGCGGGACGCCAGCCGATGCAGCGATGCTGGGCCAGTTCCGAGGGATGCGAGGGCTTCCCGAAACGCTCGAGATAGGAAGGCGCGGCAAACGCGCACTGACGTTGCTCGCCGGATGCCGGGACGGCGATCATATCCTGGTCGATCACTTCGCCCAGCCGCACCCCCGCGTCATATCCCTCCGCCACGATATCGAATTCCTCGTCCGTGACGGTCACATCGATTTGAACGGCAGGATAGGCGTCAGCAAAGCCCGACAGCAGCGGCCCTGAGATGAACCGCTCCGCAATCGAGGACACTGCCAACCGCAAAAGGCCGTTCGGAGCGATTTCCTGATCGGCGGTGGCCTCAAGGGCTAGACCAACTTCGGAAATGGCCGGCGCCACGCGCTGATAAAGTTGCTCGCCAGCTTCCGTCAAGCTGACGCTCCGTGTCGTTCGCTGAACGAGTGCCACGCCGAGCCGGTCTTCGAGGCGACGGATCGTCTGGCTCACCGCCGACCGCGTAACACCCAGATGCTCGGCGGCCGCGCGGAAACTCTTCGCCTCCGCGACGGCCAGAAAAACAGAGATGCCATTCAGATCCACAGCCATTGGTTAGATGAAGTTACCAGAGTGGTTATGATTGGGCAAGTTGTCCGCTCTTTTGGGAGCCTGTACGTTTGGCTCGGTAAATTGGAGATGGCAGACAAGATGATGCTGAATAACTACAAGCTGCTGGGCCGTTCGGGCTTGCGCGTTTCGCCCATAAGCCTGGGCACCATGACCTTCGGATCGGAATGGGGTTGGGGTGCCGACAGTGCCGAAGCCCGTCGTATCTTCGATCTGTATGTCGATCGGGGCGGCAACTTCATCGATACTTCGGTGAACTATACCAACGGCGGCGCCGAACGCCTCCTCGGAGAATTCGTCGGCGACAAGCGTGAGCGGCTCGTCATCGCGACAAAATTCACGATGTCACGCGAGCCCGGCAACCCCAATGCGGGCGGAAACCATCGCCTCAACATAATACGGTCTGCCGAGCAGAGCCTCAGACAACTCGGAACGGATCGCATCGATCTCTTCTATCTGCATGGATGGGACATGACGACCCAGCCGGATGAGGTGATGCGC
Organism: Rhizobium sp. 05L429; assembly: GCF_056397645.1. Taxonomy (NCBI): domain Bacteria; kingdom Pseudomonadati; phylum Pseudomonadota; class Alphaproteobacteria; order Hyphomicrobiales; family Rhizobiaceae; genus Rhizobium; species Rhizobium sp. 05L429. The sequence continues at coordinate 252,578 of NZ_JBFTNV010000003.1, forward strand.
GCCCTCGACGATCTCGTTCGGTCGGGAAAGATCCTCTATCTCGGCATCTGCAATACGCCCGCATGGCGGGTCGCGCAAATGCAGACGCTCGCAGACATGCGCGGGTGGTCGCCCTTCGTCGCGCTCCAGATCGAGTACAGTCTTGTGGAACGCACCGTCGAGCACGAGCTCCTACCGATGGCCGCAGCCTTGGGCCTCGGCGTCCTTCCGTGGTCCCCGCTAGGGGGCGGCGTGCTGACCGGCAAATACTCCCGAGCGGACGTTCAGGATTCACGAGAGGCAGCCGTGTCCCCCAGCCGCAAGGGCGTTATCGCTTCGTCCGGGCATCTGAACGAGCGCTCGATCGAGATTGCGCACGAGGTTCGCGCGGTTGCCGAGGAAGTGGGGTCGACACCGTCCCGGGTGGCCCTTGCGTGGACACTGGCGAACCCCTCGGTTGTGTCCCCCATCATGGGCGCCCGCACTGTTGCCCAGGCAGAGGACAATCTCGGCGCTTTGGACGTGGTGCTGTCGCCAGACCACCTCGATCGCCTGAACCGGGTAAGCGACCCAGATCCGATATTCCCGGCCCGTTTCGTGGAACGCCCATTGGTCCAGCAACTCATCTTCGGCGAAGCTTCAGTGGCTCGCCGCATCTGAGCAGACAAAGAGGACCAACATGCATGAAGGCGTGCGGCCACGGCGGTCTTTCTCGCTCTTCATCAACCCGAAGAAAGGAATGATACCATGACCTTTTCCTCACTGCCTAACCACCTTGACAGGGCGTGCCGCAAATTGCTGGTCGCTTCAGCATTCCTGGCCATCATCGGACCGGCGCATGCCGAAACCGCGCCAGGCGCCGGTGTGGAAATCCAGGACACCGCCGTGGAGACACAGAACAAGGCCATCGTTCGCACGGCATTCGAGAAATGGCGTGCAGGTGGCAACGTCTTTGCCGAGCTTCTCGCGCCCGACGTCGTCTGGACAATCCACGGCTCCGGCCCGGTGGCCGGCACCTACCGCAGTCTCGAGGACTTCGTCGAGCGAGGGTCAGGGCCTCTTACTAGCCGTCTGACGACCCCCGTGTTGCCGCAGGTGCATAATATCTTTGCGGATGGAGACATGGTCATCATCCGCTTCAACGGGTCGGCCACGACAACCTCCGGCGCACCTTATCGCAACCAGTTCGTTTGGATATTCCGGATGAAGGACGGCTCTGTTGTCGAGGCCGAGGCCTTTCTGGACCTCGTCGCCTACCAGCAGGTTGTCGAAAACAACGAGCCGCGTGCACGATAGCGGTCACAGTCCGGCTGTGGTTCGGCCTCTCGCATCGCCCGCCGGACCCTGCGCACACTGCAATTCATCATCGCAACCAGAATATCAACAGGCGTTGAGGAGCCCGACCATGAGGTATGCATTTGCAGTCCTGATGACGGCCACGTTCTTGAGCCAATCCGTACAAGCTGAGGAAGCCAACTTGAAGACAAACCATCCCTATACCGGCATGTGGGTGACCGATGACGGTCATGTTCGCCACGAACTTCTGCCGACCGGGCGTTATGTCGAGGCACGCGGTAGGCGCGAACGCGCCTATGAAGGGCGTTACGAAGTAATCGGCGTACATATCGAATATTGGGACGACACCGGCTTCACGGCCGATGGCGACTTCGTCGACGCAAACACCCTGCACCACGGCGGCATGGTTTTGCGCCGCCTTACGGACCGTACAAAACGCTAGCTGCGCCGTAAAAATGACATCCGCCGTTTTGGCACCGAGTTCCTCGCCTTCGTTGTCGGGGACAATCGCAAGAGCCTTGGCATGACACAGGATGAATTTTGGCAAGACGCTGGAGATCGTGCGCCGCATGTGTCCAAGGGCATGCAATGCCGGTGCATCTAAAGTTCGTACCATATGCGCGGGTCTTCACCTGACTGGATCATAAGCCAGCGAAGATCCGCATCCTTCCAGTTTCGGATCGCATTTGTCCGGTTGTCGAGCACCAGGTCGCCACGATCGGTCTTAACGACCAGAACCGCATGGCCCTTGCCGGTGGGCGTCTTGGTGACGGCGATACGCAGTGCCTTCGACGACCAGCCCATCGCGATCAGGTGGTCCCGCTTCGTCAGCGCAAAATCCTCGCAATCGCCGGACTTGACGTTCACCTGCCAGACATCCCCCTGATCGGATCGGTCGTCAACCGGGCGGATCGAGCGGTTGACCGAGGTGTTGACGGCCTGAAGCTGCTTGTCGGCAGAAGGGGTCAAGGGGATTTCGGAAGCCTCGCCGCGAGCAGTACACTCATCTGGATATCGCGCGCAAAACATCACATGCGCAAAAGGGGCGGCAGTCCGGCGTTTTTCGAGAATATAGCTGAATACCGGCGCCGTCTTCAAGCCGCGAGCAGCGCCAGCAGGACCGTCGGCTTCGGCAGTCTGAACAGCTAGCAGCGATGCAAGTGTCGCAACGATTGCCAGTTTGTGCCTAGACATTTGCTACCTCCGTGCACCAGTTCAACGACCGAGGCACAAGTCAATTGCCATCGGTGAAGGAACAGTCTCGTTCGATTGGCTGGAGCTATGTCCAGGATCGATGATTTCAGGCCTATGTCTCCAGAAACGATCGTCTTTCAAATACAACCATATGAATCTGTGATGGCAGATAACAATTTAAACTAGCGCACCGGATGGCCGTTTTCAATGGCGGCGACAAGCTGCCGGTTTAAAAAGCCAAGTAAACCGAACTAGGGGATCGTCACTCGATCAGGTTGTCGGCCATTGCACACTACCTCCGCGCCCGTCATGATGTTCTCACCCTCAGCGTAGACGGACAGACATGCGCATCTTCCTCGTTCGACACGGCGAATCTCTCGGCAACATCAGCGAGAGCGCCTACCGGCAGTTCGGCGATCACAATGTTCCGCTGACGGAATGGGGTTACCGGCAGGCGCTGGCGGCCGGGCGTGGCATCGCTTCGTATCTTGCAGCGCTGCCTGCCGCTGCGCCGAGGGCGACCATCTGGCATTCGCCATATCTGCGCACGCGCCAGACCAAGGACGCGATCGTCGAGGCCTTGCCAGCGGACACCATCAGCGATGTGCATGAGGATTATCTGCTACGGGAGCAGGATTTCGGCCTGTTTACGGAAATCTACGACCGCGCCGAGCAGCGGCGCAAATTTCCGGAAGAATTCGAGAAATGGGCGCGGCTTCGCAACAACAGCGGCAAGTTCTATGCCCGCCCGCCTGATGGAGAGAGCCGGGCAGATGTCGCCCAGCGGGTACGGATGTTTTTGCTGACCGTCATGCATGATATCGGCAAAGGCAACGACACCGCTGTTATCGTCGGCCACGGCGTCACCAACCGTGCCTTCGAGATGAATTTCCTGCATCACAGCGTCGAATGGTTCGAGCGCTCCGACAATCCGGGCAACGCCGATGTGACGCTGATCGAGGGCACGCATGCGGGCGGCTATCGCTCGACGCTTCTGCACAAGGCCGACGACCGTGACCCGGCCGGAGCGACGGAGATGCGCGGCGCTCATGGTTCGGAGCTGACGATCGCACCGAAAACCAGCGTCTAATGGCGATCAATGCCGCTGGGCTTGGCACCCTGCGACGGGTTGAACCGCTGAACTTCCTAGGGCAGCATCCCCTGTCGCCTAACCAGTGAAACGCGACAGTAGAGCAACAATCGATGCGGCCGCTTGATCATCAAGCTTGGCTCCGACATGGGCATCAATTGCCTTTGAATAGACGGCCCACATGCGTTCGCGAAGCAAGCGCCCTGCTTGCGTAATCACGACCCAACGGCCGCGCCCGTCTTCAGCAAAGGCTTCCCGGCTGACGAGGCCTTCGCGCTGCAACCGGTCGATCAGACGCGAGAGATTATACTGCGCAAGCAGGGTGCGTTCTTCGATCTCGAAGGGACGTAGTCTGCCCTCTTCGGCGCGCGCGAGTTCCCAGAGCACGTCGTACCAGCTGAGCGATGGCAGGCCGGCATTCTTGAAGTCTGTCTCTATCGCATTCAGCAGGCGTTGCTGGGCGCGCATGATGCTGATCCACGCCTGCGTCACAGGTTCCGATGGGCCGTTTCGATTCTTCATAGATGCAAGTACATCTATATTGACGGCAATCGCAAGGGTAATTATATGCATATGCATCTATAATTGGAGACAGACACCATGCCAATGGAAACGTCCGTGCCTTACGCAACCGCCCTGCTGCGCATCAGCCTCGGCACGATGTACCTCGCGCACAGCATCATTCTGAAACTCATGACGTTCGGCCTGGCGGGAACTGCCGGCTACTTCGTATCCGTCGGTCTACCCGGCTGGCTGGCCTATGTAACCTTCGCCGCCGAGGCCATCGGCGGCGCCCTTCTGGTTCTCGGCATACAGACACGTGCCGTGGCCCTGACGCTTATCCCCGCGCTCGCCGGCGCAATTATCTGGGTTCATGGAGCAAACGGCTGGTTCTTCACCGCGCCGGGCGGCGGCTGGGAATATCCGCTCTACCTTATCGTTCTCTCGATCGCGCAGGTGATGCTTGGCAATGGAGCCTTGGCGCTACATCCATCGCGGTCGCTCGTCGCCGCCCAGACCCCTTGAGGATCGCTGCCATGCGGAAATTCACGCTCATTTCCCACCATCTCTGCCCCTATGTGCAACGCGCCGCCATCGCGCTTGGCGAAAAAGGCGTTCCTTTCGATCGCGAGTTCATCGACCTCGATAACAAGCCCCATTGGTTTCTCGAGATTTCCCCCCTTGGCAAGGTTCCGCTTTTGCTGATCGAGGAGAGCGGACAGCAGACTGCGCTCTTCGAAAGTGCTGCGATCTGCGAATATATCGATGAGACGCAGGCCGGCGCGAAGCTGCACCCACACGATCCTTTGATACGTGCCCGCCATCGCGGGTGGATGGAATTCGGCTCGTCGATTCTGGCCGATCTCTGGGTCTACGAAACGACCAGCGACCTCGAAGTTTTGAAAGCAAGGGGAAAGGCGATCGCTTCCAGATTCAGCACGATCGAGGCGGAACTGTCTGGGGGACCATTCTTCGCCGGTGAGGGTTTCAGTCTGGTGGACGCCGTCTTTGCGCCGATCTTCCGCTATTTCGACGTCTTTGATGCGATCGGTGAAAATCATATCTTTGACGGTTTGGACAGGGTGCAGAAATGGCGAAGCGCGCTTGCAAAACGGCCGAGCGTTCGGCAGGCGGCGGCTGATGACTATCACGCGCGTCTTGTGGCTTTCCTTGAAAAGCATCAATCCGTGCTGCTGCGCGCAAGCACCGCTTAAGATGCATGCAGCCATCATCACCGCGAGGCCTCACTGCTTCGCGGTGAATCGATCGCACCAGGAGAAGGGCCGACGCCGCGCCGATTGCTTCGAGCTACCTTCGAAGACAGATCGCGATCATCTGATACTCACTCTGCAATCACGCCGCTGCGAACGGTATGATCGCAAAGCTGAGCACACTGTTGCGCCCTTCGGTTATAATTATTTTGCGTTCGTGTTTCCCGATTGTTTTGTGGCTGCCTTTAACGCGCCTTGCTGCAGATCTGCCTCATCGGCAACAATGGCGGCGGCCTCGTTGAGCAAGACGTCTTTTGCCTTCTTGCGGGCATTCTCAATAGCAATATCAGCGCTCAGGCTGCGCTCGTCTGACTGCAGGCCATCATCTCCACCAGGATCTTCGCCACCATCCGCTTGCGCTCGGGACTTCAGCCGATTTTCTCGCGCTGTCGCTTCTTTACGACGTTCGGCTTCGTTGAGGGAGACGACCCCTTTCTCGCGCTGCGCCTTAAGGTCGGCAATGTCCTTTAACAGGCGTTGGAAATCCGGATCGCTCTCAACCCGTGCATCATGCCGGCTTTGCAATGTCGGCAGCAACGTCGTGACAGTGTCGGAAGGCGCATAGTCCGCAGGCTTGATCTGCGCCCACGGCAGGGCATTGTCATAACTGGTTTCGCCGAAGACAGCCGGATCGGAAAGTCCCGGCAAGCTGATATCAGGTGTCACGCCGCGCAACTGCGTCGTACCGCCGTTGACCCGGAAAAACTGGGCAATCGTCACTTTCAACTCCCCGAATTCGGGTTTGCTGTTGCGAACCATTCGGTCCAGATTGAGGACGGTCTGGACCGTCCCCTTCCCGAAACTGGGTTCACCGATAATCACGCCCCGACCGTAATCCTGGATTGCCGCAGCAAAAATCTCCGAAGCCGACGCCGACCCGCGATTGATCAGGACACCCACCGGGCCTTTCCAGACAGGCGCTGCAAAATCAGCGTTTCTAATCTCGACCTTACCGTCGCTACCGCGTTGCTGAACGACCGGGCCGTTGCCGATGAACAGACCAGTCAAATCGATCGCCTCGTCCAATGAACCGCCGCCATTGTTGCGCATGTCTATGAGAACGCTGTCGACCTTCTCTTGCTTCAGTTCGCCGAGAAGCTTGGCGACATCGCGGCTTGCGCTTTTATAGTCCTTGTCTCCTTTGCTCTTGGCTTCAAAATCCTCATAGAATACCGGCAGAGTAATCACCCCGATTTTACGCGCGGCGTCGCCTCCGCCCACGGACAGAACCGCCTTGCTGGCAGCCTGCTTTTCGAGACTGATTTTGTCACGCACGAGGTTGACTACGCGATGCGTGCCATCTGCCCCGGCGTCCGCCGGCAGGATGTCCAGGCGCACGACTGAGCCTTTTTTCCCTCGTATGAGTTGCACGACTTCATCAAGGCGCGTGCCCACCACTTCCTTTATCGCTCCATCCTTGCCTTGACCAACGCCGGTAATGCGGTCTCCGACTGCGAGCTTGCCGGACAACTGCGCCGGGCCGCCAGGCACGAGCTCACGGATCGTCGTATAGTCGTCGCGATCCTGCAGCACCGCACCGATACCAAACAGCGAAAGCTTCATCGCGATATTGAAGTCAGCCGAAGCGGCCGCGCCGAAATAGTCGGTATGCGGGTCGATCGACGTTGCGTAGGCGTCCATGAACGACTGAAAAACGTCGTCGCTTTTATACTTCTGAACGCGCTCGAGGGTGTTGGCATAACGCTTGTCGAGCGTTTCGCGAATAGCTGCGTCAGTTTTACCGCCTAGTTTCAACCGCAACCAGTCGCTTTTGACGCGCTTGCGCCAAAGGTCATTGCTCTCGGCTTCAGACTGCGGCCAAGGCTCTTTATCGCGCAGCACGGAATAATCTTCCTGCGCGCCGAAATCGAAGCCCTGCTTAAGCAAATTGCGCGCGTAGTTCATGCGGTCGACAACGCGCTGTTCATAGGCGTTGAAGATCGCAAACGGGATCTTCAAGTCCTGCCGTTCGATGGCATCGTCGATCTCGCTGCGGTCAGCCATGAACCTGTCGACGTCCGCCTGCAGAAAGAGTGCGCGGTCTGGATCAAGCGATTTGATGAACCGATCCATGATCCTGGCCGACAAGGCGTCGTCGAGTGCAACGGGCTTGTAGCTGAAGCGCGTGAGAACTTGGGCACTCAACTGAGCGGCTTGCGCCTGTTGCTTCAGCGGGGCCAAAACAGGCGATGCGACTTCTGCATATGCGGACTGAGCGATTGCAAGAAATGCACCAAGAAAAACGTAGTGTATGCGCATTCAGCGATGATCCAATTCTTAATACCTGTTGCCGATGTGTGATCTAGGTGAGGCAATTATGGTCTTTTGGCAACCAAAATGGATCATCCGCGGCAATTCTTGCCGTTCTGATTGGCAACAACGTTGGATGGCCGGTAGCTTTTCTTGCCGTCTTCGCGGCTTCTTCGCTCCTTTTCCGCCCTATCGAATCAACTGCGATCGAAATGGCTGGACATCAATGAACATGTCAGGCGGCGGCATCCGTCCGAAGCAATAGGGACGGATCCGGTCGTTCTGGCCAATGGCGATCAGGATCGAGACCCTAAGTTTGCAACGAGCGGTCCGAGACCTTCGGCAATCGTCAGGTGGACGATGATGGCGTCGCGAAGGTGCGTGTAGGCCAGGTCCGCCAGCATCGCGGTTTGCACCACCGCCACGACGTCGCCGGCCTCCGAGCCGATCATGGTGAAGCCACGGATGCGATCGTCATCGGCACTCACGAGAACCTTCATGAAGCCCATCTCGTCATCGCTTGTGAAGTCCTGACCTGCTGAAGAAGACTTAGAAGCGACGAAAATAGTACACCAAGACTTCGCTGGCGCCCGGCGTAGCGACCCTGTCCACTTCAGCCGCAAGCACAGCAAGCACGTATTCAATCCTCTGTTTCGGAGGATATCAAGCCAGCGGCTACGATTGCAGGCTACGGGATCGCTCGGAACAAGATCCCAGCGGAGTGGACGGCGAGATGCCGTGCTGATCGCCGATTTCAATTCGGCCCCATAGCGCAATGGTGCGGCCGCGGTTCTGAAATGTGTCACGCCTTTATGCTCTGTATCCAGGCCTCGCTGTCGACCCGATCGCAACGCCCGGCCAGCTCTGCCGCTTGGGGAACGGAATCGAGAGCCTGCCGCTATAAAAGGTGACCATAATACTCTTGTTTTTCCTTTGGTAAGCGGGTTATACCGCCCGCGCCCTTAAAATCCCCTTGTTGGGGACCAGAAGAACAGGAAGTTCTCATGAGCGTTTTGAAGTCCCTTACGGTTCCCGCTTTCGTCGCCGTATTCGGCCTGATCGCGACACCGGCACTGTCAGCGCCGACCGGGTATCCACTGACGCTGGACAATTGCGGTGCGAAGGTCACCATTCAAAAGGCTCCGCAGCGCGCAATCGGACTTGGCCAGAACAGCGCGGAGATCATGCTGCTTCTCGGCCTTGAGGATAAAATGGCCGGTACGGCATTCTGGCCGAGCAAGGTTCTGCCTCAGCTGGCCGAAGCCAATGCGAAGGTCAAGCTTCTGACTGTCGAGTTCCCCACATTCGAGTCGATCTTGGCGCAGAACCCGGATTTCGTTGCAGCAGCGCTGCCGAGCCTGATCGGAGCGACCAGCAAGGTCGCCAAGCGCGAGGACTTCGACAAAGTCGGCGTGCCGAGCTACGTTTCACCCAGCACCTGCCTCAGCACTGAAAAGGTCAAGAACGAGTATGGCAGCCGCGACCAGCTCTGGAATATGGACCTGCTCTACAAGGAGATCGACGAGCTCTCGCAGATTTTTGACGTCTCCGATCGCGGCCAGGCGCTGATCGCCGATTTCAAGAAGCGCGAGGCGGATTTGCGCGCCGGCGTCTCCAGGGACGGCAAGCAGCTTTCCTATGTTTTCTGGTTCTCCAGCCAGTCGCCTTCCGCCGACGCCTATGTCGGCGGCAAGAACGCTGCATCCGGCTTCATCGCCGATCTGCTCGGCGGCAGGAATGCCGTCACTGCGGAAGCCGAATGGCCGACGCTCGGTTGGGAAAGCATCATCGCCGTCAATCCAGATGTCATCGTCGTTGCCAATCTCGACCGAAATCGCTGGGAACTCGACAAGCCGGAGGCCAAGATCAACTTCCTGAACACCGACCCGGCCGTCAGCCAAATGCCAGCCGTCAAAAACAAGGCCATCGTCGTCATGGACGGTCAAGCCATGAACCCGACAATCCGCACGATCTATGGTGCGGAACAGGTGGCCGAACAGCTGAAGGCCCTTGGCCTGATCAAGTGACCGCCTCGAACCGCTCCCTCCGGCATGTTGCCGCTTTCGGCGTCATCCTGTTGGCCTCCCTCGTGGCGGTCGGCCTCGTCGTCGGCGTCAGTGTCGGGATTGGCGATCTGCCGATCCCGCTCGCCACGACGTTTGCCGCCGTCACCAACAGGCTGGGATGGACGGCGGTGGAACTCAACCGCATCTACGAAACTGTGATCTGGGACTATCGTCTCAGCCGCGCGCTCGTTGCGGCCTTCTGCGGCGCTGGGCTGGCCCTGTCGGGTGCAATTATGCAGTCGCTGCTGCGCAATCCGTTGGCAGAGCCTTATGTTCTCGGTATCTCCGCCGGCGCGTCCACCGGTGCGGTCGCCATCGTCATCCTCGGTGTCGGCGCAGGCGCGGTCTCGTTGTCGGCCGGGGCTTTTGCCGGCGCCTTCGCGGCCTTCTTCTTCGTAGCGCTACTGTCGAACGGCACACGCGGCGGCGCTGACCGGACAATTCTCGCCGGCGTCGCCGCTTCGCAGCTCTTCAATGCCGCCACATCCTACGTGGTCACGACGTCAGGCAACGCGCAACAGGCCCGTGACGTCATGTTCTGGCTGCTGGGCAGCTTCGGGGGAGTGCGGTGGCCGGAATTCATGCTGGTCTCGGTCATCGTCGGTTTCGGGCTTGTCGTCTGCCTGCTCTATGCCAGGGTCCTCGATGCCTTTGCCTTTGGTGATGAAGCGGCCGCATCTCTCGGTATCAACGTCATCAGGGTCCGCATCGTGCTGTTTGCGCTAACGGCAATGATGACGGCGACGATCGTCAGCATGGTCGGCTCGATCGGCTTCGTCGGTCTTGTCGTGCCGCATGCGGCACGCTTCGTCGTCGGGCCGCTGCATGTCCGGCTGCTTCCGGCCTGCGCCATCGTCGGTGCGATCTTCATGGTGCTCGCCGATATCGCATCGCGCGTCCTGATCCCGCAGCAGGTTCTGCCGATCGGCGTGGTCACGGCACTGGTCGGCGTCCCTTTCTTCTCCGTCATTCTCTATCGGTTCCAGCGCACATCATGAGCATCAAAACCGAAAACCTCGTCTGGAAAATTGGCAGGAAGACCATACTTGATGGCGTCTCCTTCGAAGCACCGTCAGGCAAGATGCTTGGCCTCCTCGGACCGAACGGCTCCGGCAAGACATCTCTCCTGCGGCTTCTGGCCGGCCTGAAGCAGCCGCATGCCGGCCAGATCACTCTCGATCGGAAGAACATCAGGACCATCGGACGCCGCACGATCGCGCAACGCGTCGCCTTCGTCGAACAGCACGCGACGACCAACGCCAATCTCAGGGTTATCGACGTTGTCAAGCTCGGACGCTTTCCGCATCGGTCGATGTTTTCCGGCTGGACACTCGCCGACGACCAGATTGTCGAGCAAGCACTCGATCGGGCGGGCATGACCGGCAAGCGAAACGAACGCTGGCAGAGCCTGTCTGGTGGGGAGAAGCAGCGCACCCATATCGCAAGAGCCCTGGCGCAGTCGCCGAAAGAACTGATCCTCGACGAACCGACCAACCATCTCGACATCCAGCATCAGATCGGGCTGATGCGGCTGGTTTCCGGTCTGCCGGTGACGAGCATCGTCGCAATGCACGACCTCAACCACGCGGCCATGTTCTGCGACGAATTGATCGTCATGCAGAGCGGCAGAATCGTCGCGGCCGGCATGCCGGAAGACGTGCTGACCCAGGAACTTCTGCGGGATGTGTTTTCGGTCGATGCGCGAGTGGAGACGTCGCCGCATCATCCAAGGCCGCACATCCACTACCTCCCTTAAGGACGCCATGCTGCGACGGTGGAGCGGATGCGGGATTCCCAAGAGAACGGTCAGGGAGGACCCAACATCGGTGAATCCAGGTGCGGTCGGTTCAGTTCGACCCTGAACCGGTATTGTTTCCCACAGACCCGCTCGATCACCGCACTCAAGATGCGGTTCTCCTCATCGCAGAGAATGTCGCGGATCGGGCGATCGGCTGTCAGTTTGCCACAAGTGTCGGCGCAGAGACGGGCAAGATCTTTTCAGCCAATCACGCGCCTCAATGCAACGCGGCCACCCATTGTGGCCAAACCGTAGACGCTCGGCGCCCACGCCAAAGCGGGCGGCTTGCGTTGCCGGTGGCAAGCAGAACTAGTTATTCGTGACGGTCCGCCACGACATCTCCATGGATCTGCCCGGAAGCACGATTTGACGCAATCCTGCGACCGTAAGAGGTTTCCTTGGATCTCTCTTTTCCGGTTGCGCGCTTGAGATTTGCGCCGCTCTCTGAATCGAAGAGATGGAGGCGCTGAGGCTGGACAATCAGTGCCAGAGAGGAATGATCCTCGATTTCTACGTGATCCGGCAGATGCGCGATCGTTGCAGTCTCGCTTCCTTCCAATCTTCCGTAGGCATAAGTATCCGTGCCAATGCTTTCCGCGTAATCGACGTTTAGACGGACGGTGACGCTGCTTGCCGCCGCACCCTTGGCAAGTTCAAAATGGTTCGGCCGCACGCCGAGGATAACGGTCTGGCCGGCCGCCGTGGCTGCGCCTTCGATCGGCAGATATACCGGCCCGAAGCCCGGCACCTCCAGCGCGACGCCACCCGGCCCGGAGGAAAGCACACTGCCCTCAAAAAAGTTCATCTGCGGCGAGCCAATGAAGCCCGCGACGAATCTATTGGCCGGCGTCTCGAATAGTTCCAATGGCGTGCCGACCTGTTCGATGCGGCCTGCATTGAGGACGACAATACGATCTGCCATCGTCATTGCTTCGACTTGATCATGCGTCACATAGACCATGGTCGCGCCCAGCCTTTTATGCAGGCGGCTGATCTCGCCGCGTGTCTGCACGCGCAGTGCGGCGTCCAGGTTGGATAGCGGCTCATCGAACAGAAACAGCTTGGGGTTCCTGACAATCGCCCGACCGATTGCCACACGTTGCCGCTGGCCACCTGAGAGCTGCTTCGGCCGTCGGTCGAGGAGAGGCTCGATCGCAAGCATTCGTGCCGCCTCCATCACGCGCTGATCGATTTCGGCTCTACTCATTTTGAGGTTTTCGAGGCCAAAGGAAAGATTTTGGGCAACGGTCATATGGGGATACAGCGCGTAGGACTGAAATACCATCGCGATCCCGCGATCCCCAGGGGGTGCCGTCGTCACATCATTGTCGCCAATGATAATCTGGCCGGCGCTTACGCTTTCAAGGCCTGCGACGAGGCGAAGCAATGTCGACTTGCCACAGCCGGAAGGGCCGACCAGCACAACGAATTCCCCCTCGCCTACGTCGAGATCGACGCCATGAAGAATCGCATGATGGCCGAAGCTCTTCTTGACATCGTTCAACTTGAGACCGGCCATGAATCCATTCCTTTGACGCTATATCTGGAGGCGCACGGGCACGCCGATCTGTCGGTTGCCGTCCTTTAGTTGGCTTCAGTTTGCGTGGAACTAATTAGTTCGTCAAGATGACGAACGTAAATTTCTATGTCAACGAGATCTGCTTGACAGTCAGAGCGGCGGTGGCGGAAGGCGCCGTTGCTCCGGCAAGGTCTGGGGAGAGAAAAGCAGATTGTGGACATGGTTGAGGCCAATCGCAAGCGCGCCTAGCAGCGTTGCGCGCCCACCAAGAACACTGGCCTTCACATCGATGGCACAACGGCTTGCCTTCGCAATACCTTGCCGGACACGTTCTGTAATCAGCGGGTGGCGACCGATACTGCCGCCGAGGACGACTGTCTTCGGATCGACGATCGCATTGACGGAAACGACAAGGAGCGCGGCGATATCAGATACTTTGCCGATCACCTCGACAGCAATCGGGTCGCTGTTTTCGGCGAGTGCCAAGATGTCCCGGACTGACGTATCCTTGGCGCCTCCTGAGTGAGCATAGAGCTCGCTGATTCCACGGGCCGCAATCGCGCATTCCAAGGCGCCGCGTTCAAGGCTGTCCTCGGCATAGGGGTCCGCGCCGAACGGGATATAAGAGATTTCACCGGCGGCTCCGCTTGCGCCGCGCATCAGCTTGCCATCCTGCAGCACGCCCAGTCCGATACCCGTCCCCAGCGATATGAAAGCGACGGTATCGATCGCGGTCGCGCATCCCTGCCAGGACTCGCCAATAACCGCTGCATTAACGTCGTTTTCAAGCACGACGGGACAGCCAAGCCTGTCACTCAGCGTCCTGCCGATGTCGATGCCCTCAATATCGGTCAGATTTGGCGCCATGGAGAGCGCGCCGGTAACAGGATCAACCACGCCGGGTGTCGCTATTGCCGTCACGAGGACACGGTCCCTGGCGATACCCATATCCGCAAGCATTTTCGAAAGCATCGCTTGAACCTGATCGAGCAAGTGATAGCCACCGCGGCGGTCCGAGGGATAGTCCATTTCACCAACGACATTTCCCACAATATTGCCGAGAACGATGCGCGTCGTCGTGGCGCCCATGTCGACACCGATGGCGTAGCCGGCGTCGCCATTGACCTCATAGGTAATGGCGGTGCGGCCAATGCGGCCGCTGGTGACCCCTTTTTCTCGAACCCACCCACCCTCTTCCAGGGTCCGAATGACCTCGGACATCGTCTGCTTGGAAAGGCCGGTAATCTTGGAAAGCTCTGCACGCGAAGTGGGGCCGGCGTGAAGCAGAACATCCATGACAGCGCGAACGGAGATCTGCCGCAATACGGGAGGCGCGTTTTCGGTTAATGCCATATTCGAGCTATCTCGCCAGATCCGTCTTCATCGTTGCACCGGTGCTTGCTTTTTCCATGAAAGCCCGCCGATTTCAAACGGCTTGTTGACAGTTCACAGGAGCGGCAATAATAAATTCGTCAACCTGCCGAACAAATATCGCAAAGGATTGGGTTTGTCAAATATTTCAACCATTGCGTCAGCTTTGCGACAGCCCGATCGCATCTATCGAGCAGATGGAGCGGGCGCATCTCAAGGTCTCGTCGCGGGCGTCGACCTGGGCGGTACAAAGATCCTTGTGGGCCTTGCCGATCTTCAGGGGCGCATCCTGGCAAAGGTCGAAGAGCCGACCGAACACGGTGCGGGCGCACCCGTACTGCAGCAAATTCCACGGATGATTTTGTCGCTGCTGCAGCGGCATCGGGATCTCGGGCCTTTGCACAGGGCTGTCGTCGGCGTGCCAAGCGCCGTATCGCCCACCACTGGGCTCGCATCGCTTTCCCCTCATTTGGCAATTCCAGCCGATCAGCCACTTGCCGTGTTACTCGCAAAAGCCCTGCCCTGCCGCGTCGTGGTAGATAACGACGTAAACCTCGCAGCTTACGCAGAAGCTACACTTGGCAAGGGGCGAGATCGGCACTCCCTCGCATTCGTGGCTTTCGGAACCGGTGTCGGCATGGGCTTGGTTGTCGGCGGAACGCTTTTCCGTGGCCAGCATGGGCGGGCAGGTGAGCTTGGCTTGCTGCCGCTGGGCGCTGACCCCCATCAGGCCGCATCTCAAGCCCGCGCCGGCCTCTTTGAGGACCAGGTCGATTCACCTGCAGTGCGAAGCCTTTATGGCGACGGCACCCTGCCGGTCAGCGAGATCTTCGCGCGTGCTTCGGCCGGGGATGAGCAAGCGGCCGCTGTTATCGAGACGCTCGCGAAATCGGCTTCGGTTGGCATCGCCTCCGTGCAAGCGCTCCTTGATCCCGACCTGATCGTGCTGGGAGGCGGCATTGGCTCGCGCCCCGAATTTGTCGATGCCGTGGCACGGCATGTGTCTGTATTGCTGCCGTTTGCGACGCCGATAGAGGCAACTGGGATCGGCCCGGAAGCCGGCATGCTGGGCGCGCTCATGCTCGGCCTGAGCGACCTTGCACCCATCGAGAATATAGCGCCACAGGAGGCCGTACAATGAGCACACCGCAAGCGAAACCAGAAGTTCTGACACCGCTCGCTGATGGACAGCTTCGTTCCACGACACCCTTGCTCATTCCTTTCATGGCTCCGCGCCTGCAGGGCGATTGCCACCCGGAAGGCAAGATCGAGCTATCATTGTGGGGCGCCGGCAAGCTTGCAAATCTGACTTTCAAGGGTTGGAGTGCTCCGTTCATCTATGCCCCGAACCGCGTGGAAGCGCATGGCGGGGGACTCTATGTGGCGCAATCGGCGCCAGCGCTCTTCTTGAAGGGCGCAACGCTGCGGACCTTTATTCCCGCCCGCCGTTGCGCCTGGTGGGGCAGCGAGGCAAAGCGTGAGCCGGTGGAGCGGCAGGACAGCCGCCGCATTGCCCGTACCGGCTGGGGTGTCGTTATCGCCGAGCAGAGGTCAGATGGGATATTCGTCGCCGCGGGCGCAACGATCGAGGAAGCACAGGCAGCTCTTGATCTCGACCAGGCGCAACTGATGGCCGAGGCGAACGCCTATGTAGAGCGCTGTGATGCAATGCCGGAAGCGGATCCCTTGATGCGCAGCATGATCTCTCAGAGCCTGCATGCCGCGCTTTCCAGCATACGGCAGGACGAGCGTGGCGCCTTTGCCGGCCTTGCGGCCGGCCAGGCCTATAGCGCGCCGGCCCGTACCTACTATCGTGACGGCTATTGGACGCTCCAGGCTCTCCTCGACCGGGAGCCCGAGGCAGTCCGCGCGCAGATAGACCTTCTCGCACGGGGCGTGCAGCAAAACGGAGAAGCACCGAGCGGCGTCATCCTGACAGGACCCGGACAGGCCGAGGAATGGGAAAGCGTGCGGCGGACGCATCCAAGGATCAAGGAGGAGCACCTTCGGCCTGGCGACTGGTGGAGCGATCACTTCGACAGCCCGCTCTTCTTTATCCTGACGATCGGCGACTACGTCAGGACAACCGGTGACAGCTCTCCCCTTTCCCAATACTGGGACAAGGTAGTGGCGATCTTCAATCGGTATTGCAGCTTCGACGAAGCAGGAAACGGCTTGCCGATGAAGCCCCGGCACGATCGCGACTGGGCCGACAACGTTTACCGTCATGGCTACGTTGCCTATGACCTCGGCTTGTGGATCGGAGCGCTCGACGTCATCGCGCAGCATGGCGGCTTGGTTGAGCCATCGGTCGCCTCCGAGGCGGCCGCCGTGGCGAAAAATGCGCGCGCTTCGCTGGATGCGGCGCTGCTGCAACCGAGCGGCACCTACGCTGACTACGGAACCAAGGCGGATTTCGTCGAAGATCACCTGACGCTGGATAGCCTCACGCTCCTTCGCTTTCAGGCGGTCGCCCCGGAGAGGGCAAGAGCGGTGCTCGCCCGGATGCAGGAGACCCTGGAAAGCCGCAACAACAGCGAGCAGCCCTATGGCGATTGGGGAGTGCTTTGCGCCTTTCCGCCCTTCAAGCGCCCAAAGGACACACGCGAAAAATCCTACTTCGCCTACCGCTACCACAATGGTTCGGACTGGCCTTACCTGTCGGGCCTCTACGCGGAGCAGCGCCTCGCTTATGGGCTGGGCGACGCGGACTACCCGCTATTGCGCTGGTGGAAGACCTGCCTCGAGAACGGCTGGATGGGAGCGGTTGAATACTTCTCGCCACCTTGGGGACGCGGTTCGCTGCTTCAGGGTTGGAGCAGTATGCCGGCCTTCGCCGCTCTTGCCTATAAGGACAAGCTGGGGGCGACGATCTGCTGAACTCCCATCGACCGCCATCATGCGGCCTCCTTTTGTCACCTGCAGAATTGTCGATGCAAAAAAGCCGCCTCAAAGGCGGCTTTTTCAGTTCAATCCAGGGCCCTGCCCTATTCCTTCGTCGCGCCTGCCATCAAACCGTTCATCAACATACGTTGCAGAGCGGCGAACATTACAAGGACCGGCAGCACGGAAAGCACCGACATGGACAAAAGCCGTGGCCAGTTGATGCCAAAGCGCCCTACAGTATTTGCAAGCGCGACCTGGACAGTCCATTTATCCTGATCGCTGATGATCAGAAACGGCCAGAGATAGTCGTTCCAGCGCCATACGAGATTGAAGGCCAGCAGTGTACCGATCGCCGGTATGGCAAGCGGCACGATGATCCGCCAGAGTATGCGCCATTCCGGCGTCCCGTCGAGGCGTGCTGCCTCAAGAAGGCTGTCGGGAATGTTGGTGATGTATTGCCGCATCAGGAAGACACCGGTGGGCGTCGCTGCCGGCGCGATGATGATACCTGCGAGCGTATCGAGAAGATGGAGATCGCGCAGGACCAGAAAGACGGGGATCATGACGATCTGCAGCGGCACCATGAGCGACGACATGATGAGCAGGAAGAAGAGCGTATCGCCCTTGAACCTGAATTTCGCCAGGGCATAACCGGCCATGACGCTGATCGTGACGGAAAGAAGCGCCGAGAGTACGGATACGATGGCCGAGTTACGGAAGAAGATCAGGAACTTCGCGCGCGATACGGTATCAATGAAGTTCTGAAGCGTCGGCTGCACCGGAAAAATGGACGGCGGCCACTGGAAAATCTCCTGCTGTGATTTCAGCGACGAGAGAAAGAGCCATACCGGCGGCATAAGAAAGACAAAGAGGGTCAGTGCGACGAAGGCCAGGCGCCAGGGAGAGTAGATCCGCGTCATTTTTCACCCCGCGACATACGCAGCTGGAAGACGGTCAGAAGCAGGAGGATGATGAACAGAACCGTCGATTGAGCGGCAGCGACGCCGGCCTGCATCGGCTGCTGGAACGCTGTGTCATAAATCGTCTGAATAAGGTAAACCGTCGCCTTGCCTGGACCGCCGCCGGTCAAGGACACGACGAGTTCGTAGACTTTGAAGGCCTCGATCGAGGACAGGACCAGAACGACCGCCATCGTGGGCTTGAGGAGCGGTAAGGTGATATGGGTGAATTGCCGCCACTTGCTGGTGCCGTCGATTGACGCGGCCTCGTAGTAGTCAGTGGAAATTGCGGTCAGGCCTGCGATGAAAATCATCATGTTGAAGCCGGCTTGCGCCCATACCCAGGCAATGACCATCGCCACTTGAGCCATCGTGTCCTGTTCCAGCCATGGGATCGGAGCGATGCCAATCAGCGAAAGCAGGTAATTGACGAGGCCATTATTGAGGCCGAAGAGCCACCTCCAGGCAACGCCGATAATCAGCAGGCTGATCATCGACGGAAAGAAGACGACGGTGCGCACGACGGCAAACAGTTTGGTCTGTGGCGCCAGCAAAAGAGCCAGTGCCAACGACACGGCGATGTTCAGCGGAACCGCGATAACAACGAAGAGGACCGTCTTAAGCAGCGAATTCTGGAAATCGGCATTGCTCAGGAGGCCAATGAAGTTTTCCAGACCGACATACTGAGGCAGGGTGTTTGGCACCTGCGGAACGACCACCACACCGCGCTTGAAAAAGGCCATGAGCAGGCCCTGGACCAGCGGATAGAGCGTAAAAGTGATGAGCAGCGCCATCGTCGGCAGCATGAGCAAATAAGGCCAACCGAGGTTTGCCAAGCCGACCCGACGGCCCTTCGGCACTGGGTGGGGACCCAGCGCCGAACTGCCTTTTTCGATTATGACCGCAGTCACTTGCTAGCCTCAAGTGAGGCGTCGGCCGCCTTCTTGATCTGTGAAATGGCCTCCGCCGAGGAGATCTGTCCGGCGACGGCCTGGGTGACAGCCGTCTTTACGGTGCCCCAGACCGCTTGCATCTGTGGCCAAGCCTGGTCGGTCGCCGCATAAGCCGGGCTGGCGTTCAGCTCGTTCTGCATTGCCTTGATCGCTTCGGTCGCTGCCGGATTGTCGTATTTGACAGCCGGTGCTTTCAGATTTGCTGGTATCATGCCGAAGGTCTTGGCGTACTGCGCCTGAATTTCAGGAGAGGTGATCCACTTTATGAATTCAAGAGCTTCCGGAAGATGCTGGCTAGTATTGAAGGCGACGATATAGTCACCGCCATAGATCGACGAGGCCACGGTGCCGCGCGGTGTCGGCCCTGCCTGCCATGCAAAATGTGCATTCTCCGCCAATCCGGCGATCTGCCAGCTTCCCGACATATAGGCTACAGCCTGACCGGCGGTGAAAAGCTCCTTCGGGTTGTCCGAGCTTGCACCGGACCACAGGCCGGGCGGCATGGCAGCCTTGGTGATGTCGACGAACTTGTCGAGCGCGGTCGTCCACGCCGCCTCGTCCATAATGACCTTTACAGGCTCTTTCTCGCTGTAGATGTGGTTGCCGTATTGATACTCGTGAACGATCCAGCGGCTTGCCGAAACGTCCCAAACCAGCGGATAGCGGGTGCCGGACTTTTCGGCGACTTCCTTGATCTTCGGAACGAATTCATCCCAGGTCCAGCCGGTCGCCTCATCCGGAATAGCAACGCCGGCCTTCTTGAAGGCATCGGCGTTCAGAAAGATGCCGGTCGAGGTCACTCGGAGCGGTGCGGCGATGACCTTGTCGCCGAGTCTGGCACCATCCCCCCAGCCCTTGACGAAATCATTGATCCATTCGGGGCCGATCTCTTTGTTGAGATCGACGAGGAACGGACGAATGACCGGCTCCATTGAAGACGTGAGCGATAAATCCGGCATAATGCCGGAGGCCGCATACTGCTGGAATTTCTGAACCATGCCGTCATACGGCGTGATTTCAAGGTCGAAGGTCGTGTCTGGATGCTGTTTCGTGTACTGATCGAGCAGGGCGCGTGTGTTCGCCTCTTCCTGATCGTTGTCCACGTACCAGACGAGCTTTAGCTCTGATGCCGCCGCAAGCGAAATCGTCATCGCCATGGCAGTCGCAGTCATCATCAATGTCTTGAGCGGTTTCATATGGTTCCCCTTTTGGCTCCTCATTCCTAGAAACTCTGCAAACGATCGATCTGTATCCACTCCCTTCAGATCATTCTTTTGTTCGTAACCATGACGAATTAAATACGAGTTTTCGGCGGTGTCAATACAACAACATCGAGCGCGCCCATTTAGTTCGTCCTGTTGACGAATAAATTGCGACAGCTTAGTTGTTCCGAAAGCGAGAGGAGACCCAATGGATATTTCCGTCGAAGCAAATGGCGCTGATCTGCAGCAACTCATCGACAGGCTGACCGCCGTCGGTGGGGGAACTCTTCTGTTGCGAAGCGGGCGGCACCTCACGGGACCAATCCGTCTTGGCAGCGGCATAACCCTGTCGTTTGAGGTGGGCGCGACACTCGAGTTCATTGCCGACTACGAGCTTTACGCCGAAAATTCAGTGAGTGTGATCGCCGAGGGATCGGACCGTGCCTACATTGTGGCGCATGGCGCCCATGATGTCGCGATATTGGGCAACGGTACGATCGTTGCCTCAGGTGGCGCTTTCAACACCGGCTTCGATGAGACAGTCGGCACCTACACGCCGAGCGAAAAGCGCCCGAGGGTTCTGGTGCTCGAAGACTGCAGCAATGTCAGGCTCGAAGGCTTCGTCATCGAGGATTCCCCGATGTGGACGGTCCACCTCGTCCGCTGCCGCGATGTGATCGTCAACAGCATGAAGGTGTTCAACAATCGACAGCTCCCGAATACGGATGGGATTGTCATAGATAGCTGCGTGAACGTTGCCGTGAGTCAGGTCGTCATCAACACGGCTGATGACGGCATCTGCCTCAAGACCAGTCGGAGCGAAAAGGGCATCGGACGCTGCGAGAAGATCAGTGTCTCGGATTGCGTTGTCGAGAGCAACAGTTGCGCATTGAAGATCGGCACGGAAAGTTTCGGCGACATCCGCGACGTTCGTTTCGTTCATTGCAGAATCCAGGATTCGAACCGCGGCCTCGGCATTTTTTCGCGTGATGGCGGAACGATCGATAGCATTGTCTTCTCGGATATAGAGATTGACTGCCACGAAACCCCCGATGGTTTCTGGGGCTCGGGTGAGCCGCTGACGATTACGCAACTCGATCGCCGGCCCGAACTGCCGGCTGGGGCCGTCAGCAATGTGCGCGTTGAGAACGTCAGAGGCCGCTGCCACGGCCCCATCAATCTCTTCGCAGAGGCAAGTGGCGGGATTGCAGGGATCACCCTATGCAATATTCAATTGACGATGCAGGAAGGCCCGCTGGGAACTGCCCAGCAATATGACCTGCGTCCCACCAGCATCGACCTCTCCCCGCCCAAGGACGTCGAGGGGCGCGGCAATGCCTGGCTCCGAGGGACAGACGGAAAGATCATCGGCCTGGTCGACTACCCGGGAGGCATGCCGGGGTTCTTTGCGCACAATGTGTCCGGCTTGGTTATCGAGAACGTGGCGACGAATAGACCGGTCCCTCTTCCTCGGGGCTGGAATGCGCACGAGCGCGTCATCCTTGGCGGTGACGCGTGAGGCAGAACGCCTGATATCGCGCCGGATGTGTGGCGAGGGAGACAACTGTGAATATAGTTCAGTTAGCTGCAACCGGCTTCCTCGCAGGGGTCGTCGCCTTGACCGGAGCCCCTCCCGCCGAAGCCGCCACCGCCCGCGTGAGTGCGGCCACTCAGGTGCGATCGGGACCCGGCACCTCCTATCGTGCGGTCGGCCAGGTGCGCAAAGGAGACAGGGTGAACGTAACCCGCTGCTCGTCGGCGCGCAGGCGGTGCCACATACAATCACGGCATTCGCGCAACGGCTGGGTCAACTCCCGGTTCCTCGATCGCGTTTCGGGTATCCCCGGCGGAGGGCGCGGCAGCGTATGCTTCCATGGCGCCCGCGGATATGTCTGCCTGGGTCGATAGCGATCCGACGACACAACACGTGTTTCAGCTCGAAAGCCTGTCGTTGGCAGTTTGGTGTCGCGACCCAACGGGTCGCATACCCGCCGGCTTGGGCCGCTTGACCTTCTGTTCTTCCTTCATTTCTCTTTGAATGTTTCGCAACCTTGTCCGCTTTGAGTTGCCGCAAGGGCGGCGAGCAGCGATTTCCAGTTTGCATCATGCTTCGAAACGTTGTCGTCTCGAGCCCAAACCTTGACCCTCTCGGCCGCGACCTCGTCCTGGTATGCCTCTGTTATTTCGTTGTGTAGCGTCAGAACGAGCGTTTCTACGTCCTTAGCAGAGAGGACGCTGGTTTCTGACTGGTTGGACGGATTGGCGAACGATAGCGAATTGGGAAGAAGCCAGTGCGTCCCGATCCCCCCGTCCCGGAAAACAGGTGGCATGGCGATCTCGTGTATGTTGGCCTCGGACTGATGGTCGCAATACAGTTTCTCGATTGCCGAGCGGAGTTCCGTCTCGAGACCCAGGCCCAGTTGGCCGCCGGCGCCGAGAACCGAACCAAACCCGAAGCTCTCGCTGTAGCGACCGGCCGAAGCCGAAACATCGGCGATGACGACATGCAAGGGCGGCAATGTCTGCGATGGCTGCAGGGAGGTTTGAAGCGCGCCTCGGATGGCATAGTAGAGTGTCATGGCGCCGCGGTTCTCGACGGCTCCACCATCAGTAACCCAATATCGGGTTTGCGGTTGGCCCGGAGCTTCAACATCGATTGCAGCGTCCGGAAACACCGGCGGAAAGTTGGCACTCAATGCCGCCGCACGCGCGATCGATATATCAGCATTGTCGAGCGTAACGATCTGCATGCGCAGTGAACCATCCGATACCAACGATGCAGGCGCTGCAAGATTGGTCAGCACCAGCCGGCCACCCGCCCCGGCCGCATCGAGAAAGTCTCGGCATGCCGTTGCTCCCCTGGCGAGGGACAGTCCCACCCCCTCCTTGCACGGACGGCGCGGGTCGGGAAAAGATCCGACGATCGCCGTATTGAGCATGAGGCCGAAAGACGGCTCCTCCATCGTCGCCGCCCCCATATGGCAGACGAAGGATTCAGCGAGAATGGCACCCAGTCGCGACCGTGCAGGCATCCAGCCTTGGACACTTTGGTCCGGCATCTTGGCTTCATCGCAGGTCGACTGAGCCCAGTGCCAGCGTCCAAGGGCGATGCGCATATCGCTTGCGCCGTCGATGGCATATTCGATGAAAGGCAACGCCATGGCCTGCGAAAAATCGTTCCAAGCGTCCTTGTCCATGTTTGCAAGCGGTCGCCGCAGTTCCTGCTCGTGGAGCGCAAAATAGCCAAGCGCAGCACTGCCACCTGACACGCCGCTGACCAGCACGACGTTGCAGATCTGGTCGTGCTCGGCAAGGCCGCGCAGAAGCGAGGCGGTATAGATCGCCGCACGCGTGCCGCCGCCGGAAGCGACAAGGGCAATTCTCGGCGTGGTGGGCAAGAGCGGATTGCAGCTGCCGTTCGGTTGGCCGCTTTCAAACAACAGAGCTGCCGGCTGCTTGCTTACGTGCCTGTCGGAGCGGATCGCCAGTTCCGCAGGCTGCACCGCCCGTTTGAAGGTGAAGTAAAGGGGGCCACCCAGAAGACCATAAGCCAGGGCGCCGACAAGCACGGGATAGACGAGCGTCGACCGCTGGAAATTGCGCAGGCTCGCCAGCAGATCGCCGGCCGGGGCCTGATCCGCGGGCAGACGTTCCAGCTGGGTGCGAAATTGCGTGAGAACTTCCGCAGGCGTCATGAACTGAATCGCCCTGTTGGATGTGGCTTTCGTCTGCTTCTCGTACCGATCCTCATAGAGGCCTTCGATCTTCAGTCGTCCGGCGCCATGCAGCGCGATTTTGCGACCACGGTTCCGCACCGTGCTCAGGGTCTCGGGCCCTTCATAGTCATAGTCGATCTCGACCGGGGTAATGGCGCGCCAGTCCTTGTCCATCAGGCGGATGACCCGGCGCGCAACGAAGTGGTCGCACCAGAAGGCGTAATACCAGGCAAGCGCATAGGCGAGCGCGATATAGCGCATGATCGTCGTGTTACCGTAGCCTCCAGAGCCGGCGTTGAAGAGATAGGTGATGTAGTGAACGTCCGCGAGGCGAAGGACCGCGACGATGATGACCAGGACGCTGATGGCCCGTTGCGGACCTATGAAGAAAAGGCGCCCGTTGGTCAGCAGGATCTCCATCAATCGCTCGAAGAGGATGCCCAGAAAAATCGCGAACCAGCAGGCAATCGCCGTCAGGAAGAAGGCGTACCAGAGATAATGGTCCGGCACGAACAATGTCAGCAGTGATCCAGGCAGAAGGATCTCGATGGGATAGCGGATTGGAGCAATGGTGAAGGCTGATGCCAGAGCGGCAAGCGGACCACGTCCCATGAAATCGTAACGGTTCTTCGGCAGGAAAAGCTCCACCCTTGCAAGACTGTCAGCGAGACCACCTCCCGCGTTGGCGCGGAATAAGGTCAACGAGATCAACCAGGCAATGCTCAGGGCAATGATCAGCGCAAAGGCAATCGCGACACCGATATGCAGGCGCGGCCGCACCGTCATCGTGCCATAGGCCTCCGGATGCGAACTGACAATGACGAGTACGGCCACTGTGACAAGGATGACGAGCTGCCCGGCAAGCAGATACTGGTTAAACACCGGATGTCGGGCGCAAGCCAGATTCAATGCAAAGAGAGACAGGAAGCCGATGGCAAGCAGCCCGAGATTGCCCCAACGCATCTCGATCGTCGGACCAAGCGCCATCGCGAGCACAAGAACGCCGGCAAGTACGGGAACGAACCAGGCATAGCCGTCCGGCGCCAGCCATCGCCAGGCGAGGCGGCGCCCCGCTGGCAACGGCTGATTGAGCCAGGCATCGAACCGTCGCCACAAGCGAACGAAAGCCCTCACTCGTTCGCCCAGCCAGTTGTATGCACTGGATTCCGGCTTGCTCTCTTGTTCATCCATCGGCGTGGTTCCAGTCACGAATATCGCTCGGAGAGAATGACATCGGCCGCCTTCTCGGCGATCATGTAGACGGCCGTGGCCAGAAAATAGCCGGGGATCCGCGGGAAGACGGAAGCATCGACCACGCGCAGGCCTTCGACGCCGTGCACCCTGAATCTGCTGTCGATCACGCCCCCTTTGTCGCGGGGGCCGATGGCGCAGGTGCCGCAGGCATGATGGCCCCAGGCGTTTTCTGCGACATAGCTGCGAAGCGCCTCGTCACTCTCGTGCTGCCGGCCAGGCTCTTCTTCGCTTGCGATGAGATCGTCCATCGCATCGTTGACCTTCCTGACAAAGCGGATGGCATGGACGACGGCATCGAGGTCGAGGTCGTAATTGCCGGTTCCCTCGAAGAAGGAATGAAATACGACAGCAGGCAGGGCCGCGGGATCGGCACTTCTCAGCCGCACCGTTCCGCCCTGATTTTCGGTATAGGCCTTGAGGATCGCCCAGGTCATGTAATCCGACTTCCGGATGCGCTCGGAATAGTCAGGATAATAGCCGCGGAAATCGGCAAGCAGCGAGAAGCAATGCAGGTCCGGTGCGCTCAGCGTGTCGCGGGATTTCAGTGTCAGGGAAAACATGACGCCGTTGCTCGTATAGTTGCCGATACGAAATCTGCGCCACCGTCGGTAATGGGCGTCGCGGGTCGTATAGGTGACGCCCTTCAGCGCCGACCAGGGCTTGTTCACCCGGCTGACAACGCCGACTTCGTAACGGTCCTGCAGGTTTCGCCCGACACCCGGAAGCGCCTCGACGACGGAAATCTTGTGTTCGTTGAGATGGCCGGGATCGCCGATGCCAGAGAGCATCAGAAGTTGGGGCGAGGCAAAGGCGCCGCCTGACAGGATGATCTCGCGGCCGGCCCGAAGGACCTCCTCGCGCCCGTCCCCATCAACGCAGCGAATTGCCACCGCCCGCTTGCCGTCAAATTCGATGCGCGTGACCGTGGTGTTCAGGCGGAGTGTCAGGCGGTCGGGGTGTCGCTTCATCACATCGAGCAGCCGCTCGCGCGGCCCGTGCCTTGTGTGGCGGCGCGTTGCAAGCGGGGTGACGCGCACGCCACAGGCGCCGACGTTCCAGTTCCGGTTATCGTTCGGGTCGATCTCGGTCGTCTCCCAATCGGACCCCCGCTTGCCGAAGGCATCGGCGGCCGCACCGACGCAGCGCAAGAGCGCCCGCCACAGCGGCCAGTCGCGCAAGGCCCGCAGCGGCAGCGCTCGTTCCGTCGTCATCCACCCCCACCATCCGTGGCCCGTCGGGTTGAGACCCGTTGCGGCGGCAAGCCATCGCCACAGGAAGAAGCGGTATCGGCAGCGCTCGATACGCTCGAAATAACCCTGCATATGCGAGGCCTTCCAGCTTTCGTCGCCGGTGATCGCAAAGATGTGGTTCCAGTCGCAATGATTGGGCCGGACGATGATCATCGCATGATGGGCAGTGCAGCCGCCGAGCCCGCGCACACGCGGATAAAGCACGCCGTCCTTTTCCTTGGAGTAGCGCCAGTCGCGCTCCTGCATCTCCTGATTTTCGTAGTGGCGCACCCAATGGTTCTCAGCCATGCCGGGATGTTCCGAGGCAAAGGCATGAAAGGCCGGCACGCGACAGGCATCGGCAAGCGGCATGTCGGAGCTGTCGTCCGTCTTCGCCAGAGGATCGCCGCCGGCTTCGATGACGAGCACCGACCGGCCCTCTTCGGCAAGCCGTGCAGCGAGGACGGCACCGCCTGCCCCGCTGCCGATGACGATATAATCTTGGGTCGGCCGGCCGGACATCGTCAGAACTGCTTCAGATAGGAGATCAGAGCATTCTTGTCCGGCTGCGGCAGATCGGCGCCGAATGCATGCCCGCCATTGACCACATAGTCAGGGCATTTGCTCAAGCCCACCAGGCGGTCGATGAGCTTGGTGTCGCGCACCACCTTCTCGGCATTGGCGAGCACGGCGGGATCGGCAAGCTCCTCCGGCGTGCATTGCCCGCCGAGCTCGGCGAAGGCGCCGATCAGCGCCGGACCGTTAGCGATCAGACGCTTGTAATTGGCAAACTTGTCCTCCTCGTCATTGTCCGGCAGCAGCTCGGTATTGGTCAGCGCATTGACCGGGAAGCCGGCCGGGAACGGGCCGATGGTTATCGAACCGTCCTTCTTGAAGGCCCAGCCGGCGACCTTGTTCAGCACGCCGGTGAAGGGCCGCACCTTGTCGGGCACGAAGCCCGCCGGCACGATGAGGCAGGAGGGAGCGCTGGTGCGGTAGATATAGCCCGGCACCGGCGCTTCAGTCACCTTGTCCATGCGGCGCGTCTGCGGCGAAAGCATCTGGCGGATCGACCGGTCGAAGACCCCCAGCCTGTTTTCGACGCAGGGCAGATAGGGATCGCCGGCATCCGCCGCCGGGCAGGCGGTGCCGCGACCGGTGCCGTAGCCGCCGGCATGGTCCTGATTATAGTAGTCGGTGCCGTAATAGCTGTCCTCGTGGCCGACCGAATTGTTGAGCAGGAAGGGTGCGGTCGACCAGAGGCTGACCAGCGAGGGCGGCCTCAGATAGCCGCGCCCGTTGCCAGCCGCCTGCAGCGGCGTTGCCGCGCCCGAAACCGGATGATTGACCGTAACCTCATGCGGCGGCGGCAGCGACTTGTAGGTGGAGGAGGTGAAATTATCCCAGATATCACCCGAAAGTCCGTTGGTCGCGATCGCACTGCAGGCATTGGTGCGCACGACATCCATCGGCACGCGCCGTTCGGTCGAGAGGTAATTGCCGT
This sequence comes from Rhizobium sp. 05L429, assembly GCF_056397645.1. Lineage (NCBI taxonomy): Bacteria > Pseudomonadati > Pseudomonadota > Alphaproteobacteria > Hyphomicrobiales > Rhizobiaceae > Rhizobium > Rhizobium sp. 05L429. Next base: position 280,616 of record NZ_JBFTNV010000003.1, read on the forward strand.
CGAGGAAATCCTTTCCGTCCGCATCCTTTTCGGTGACGAGCTTGACCATGCCGCGCTTGAAGGCATCCGACTGCGCCCAAGCCCAATAGCGGTCCCAGCATTCGCGATAATGCGGGCCGGATCCGCCGCTGGCACATATGCCCTGATCGACGCCGAGGTCGGGCGTCGGCACCGGCTGCTTGCTCGAATGGCAGGCTGCGCAATTTTCGGCAAAGACGATCTTCCCGCGCTCGACCTCGGCCGGATCACGCGCTTCGAGCACTTTTTCTCCGACCGGCGTGTCCTTCAGGTGATCGGCTCGGGCGGCGACCAGGAAGAATATCGCCATATCAGGCGTCATTGCTTCGGTCGCCTGCCAGTAGACCGAGTTCTTCTGGGCGTCGGCGATGCGGATCGGCGAGATCTTCTGCCCGCCGAGGAAGGGGCGAAAATGCAGGAGCCATTCTTCGCTGAAGAGGCCGATATTGAGATAGACGCGATTGAGGGCGCCGAGCGTGCCGACGGAATCGGCACCGTCCTTCAGGACGCGCATCGAGGCGACGGTGCCCGTTGCCTTGTCGTAGAGGGAACCGAAGGCTGCGGTTTGCGGATAGTCTTGCGCCTGCTTGTTGTCCTTCTCGTCTCCCTTGATGATTTCCTTGCCCGTCTTCGCCCCGATGCGCAATCGCTCCAGGACGTCGTAGACAGCATTCATCGTGCGGGGGTTATTCATGTAATCGCTCGACACCAGCGAGGTATCGAGGGAGCCCGGCGGGTTCGTATGGAACAACTGGAAGAGGAAATTCCTCTCGTTCTCAGCTGGTTCCCCCGCCGCCGCGCGCGGTTTGGTATTCCAGAAGAAGATGCGGTCGACCCAGAAATACTGGGCGCCGGGATTGGAGGAGATTTCAGAGAATTCCGGGCTCTCGACGTTCTTCGGCGAATTGATCGGATTGGGACCAACATGGCAGAAGGCGCAGGACATGCCGACACGATAGGGTCGCACGAGATCCTTGTCGTTGTAATATGAAGGATCGGTGTAGTAGCGCAGCGGATCCCAATGTTCGGCGGCCTTGCTGTCGAAATCGGGATTGGGGAAGAGGCGCAGGCCCATCACGCCCGTCGGCTCGCCGTAGTAGGAGCCGACCGGGATCTTCTTCTCTTCGCCCTTCACCTTGACCGTTGTGCCGCGCGAGCCGATCTGCACGCCGGGATAGCGGGTGTCCGCCTCGGCATTGCCGCCGAAACTGTCGGCAGCGCAGTCTTTCTTGCGCTGATCGAGCCACAGCCCCCAATGATCGGGATCCGCTCTCTCAGGGGTATTGTAGCAGGGTTCGTTGACCAGTCCGAGATAACGGAAGCGGTTGTCGCGGCCATAGGCCATCGTCGGATGGGACGAGATGGTCTTCAGCAGATCGAAGGAGCCGATCGTCGAGCGGGCGGCGAAATCCCAAAAGCGGTCGTTGCCGCCGGTCCAGACGATCCAGGCATTCTGCCCGCGGATCGCCGCCTGGCGGACGGCTTCCGGATCGAGCCCGGTGGCGGCGGCGACCTCCTTGATCTCGGCGGGATAATCGGCGCCGGCTGCCGGCGACAGCAGAAGGCCCTTGTCCATTGCCGCGAAGTACGGCTCGCCCGCCCCGGGAAATTCCGCGACAGTGCGATGCGCTGTCTTCGCCTCATCTTCGACATGGCCGAACTGGCTGGAATCCGGTTCGATCAGCCACCAGACGATGAGCGCAACCGCAGCAATGGCGACGACCGCGAGGGTGACGACGGCTGCTGCCGTCCAGGCGAGAAACCGCACGATGCGCTGTCTGACGTTTGCCATCGACCCCTCCTGATGGTCAAAGTGTCTTCAGATAGGAAAGCAGCTGCTCCTTCGCCTCCGAAGGCAAATCCGTGCCCCAGAGATGACCGCCATTCCCGTTGCCCTTAAGGTTCGTATCGTAGAGTGTGCCGTGCCGTTCCCCCGGCGTACCTGCTGCACTCAGGAAGCCGCCATTCTCGGCATCCACCAGATCGTAGCCGCGATAGAACTGCTTCGGCCGCTCGGCAGGCGGAAGAAGCAGGGCATGCAACGTCGGAACGCTGCCGTTATGCAGGTAGGGACCGCGCAGCCACAGGCCGCTAAGACCTGTGGCGACATAACCGTCGGTCTTCTGGAAATTGGCAAAACCCCAAGCATAACGCGGTTCATAGGCCGCATAGCGGTCGCGGGCTGCGGGGGTCCACATGTCCAGGCGATGGCGGTCCGTACCGAGCTCGACGATCGAGATCGGCGTCCGGTAGCGGGCGCCCTTGGCATCGTGGCAGACGGCGCATTGCGCGGTATAGATCGCACGGCCTGCGTCGACCGCCGCCGCATCGACATGATAGGGGTCGCCTGCCGGCTTGAGGGGAGAAAACGGTGACGGTGGCGGACCCTGCAGGCGGATGAAATCCGTGATGCGGCGCAGACCCTCTTCGGCCCCCCCGTAGGATTTATAGGTCATTCCGTCGCCGATCGCGCCGGAGACCACCGTCTCGTAGAGATCGGTCTGCAATCCGTCCCAGTGGAGTGAAAAGCGGCGCGTATTGGTGGCGGCGACATCGGCAAGCGACCACAGGGGCATCATGTCGGAATTGCCGATCGTGCCGTCGTCGGCAAGCCGGAGGTTCTGGAACTTGACCGGGTTGAAGGGATCGATCCGGCCGGGACCCCAGTCCGGCCTATCCTTCATCCAGGCGAAGCTCCGCCCCTGTTCCTGAAGGGCCGACCGGGTCGCGGGGATCAGAACGAACCGGTAGAGCGCCCGCTCCCAGACCGGCATGTCGTAGATCCTGCCGATCTCCGCCATCACCCGGTCGGCGGTGAAGCGCGGATCGGCGCCGACAGCGATCAGGAAGCGGATATAGGCCTGCGGGTTGACCCTGGTCCCTGGACCCGCCTCGACCAGCCGTGCCGGCTGGTCGGCATGGAGCCGGTAGCTGCCTTGGTGACAGAAGGCGCAGTTCGGAGCGACGCGCTCTATGACGCCGAGCGTTTTCACCGACAGGCCGACCGGAACCTCATCGCCAGCGCGCCAGTAGAGGCCGAAGGCGCCGTAGCCGTCCGCGCTGGCCGGCAGATGTTCGGGAAAGAGCTGCGGCAGGACCCGCCAGATCCAGTAGGGAATTCCCTGCGCTTCTTCGTTGCCGATCGAACCGTGATTGAAGACTTCTGCGAGATCATTCGTCCTCGGCTGGGCGACGGGCCGGAAGAGCAGGAAAAACAGCGCGAAGGCGCCGACGACGAGCAGGATCAGAACGGCGAAAAGCCATTTCCAGAAGGCACGCCTCATGCCTGTCTCCCTTCGGCGATGTTCTGCTCAAGCTTCAGGATGCGCAGGAGACAGAAGAGCGTCGCAATGCCGATCGACCCGTCGAGGAAGACGCCGGCGAGATAGCCGATCGGCTGGCCGAAGGCGAAGACGGCGAGAAAGAAGAAAACAGTGCCGAGCGTGCGGGAGGGGAAGACCGCGAGCCAGGCGAAAACGCGGTAGCGGTCGATATCGAGCGTCGCCGGAATGTAGAAGATCGACAGGATTCCGAGCAGCAGCCCTGCAAATCGCGGCCAGATCAGCTGGTTGACGGTGATGCCGAAGACGCCGAGGATCCATTCCGGACAGAAGATGAGCGGCAGGACGAAGGCGAAGTTCAAAAGGATGCCGATCCAGACGAGGACCGCATGCCGTGCCTTCCATTTGCTGAGCGATCGCGACTGGATCATAGCGTCTTCATATACTCGACGAGGGCGTCTTTTGCCGCATCCGGCAGCTCCGTGCCGTAGCGATATCCTTCGTGGCCGGCATTGCCATTGCCGGGCCGCGTCGTGTCATAGCGAAAGAGATCGCCGCCCGCCGACTGATCCGAACGATAGCCCACCCTGGCGAGATCGAACTCGTCGCTGCCGCGCAACCAGACGGACGGCCGCCTGGCGCTCGGCTCGAGCAAATCGCGCAAGGTCGGCACCGAGCCGTTGTGCAGATAGGGCGAGCGCGCCCAGATGCCGTCAAGCGGGTGGTTGGCATAACCGTCCGTCTTGTGGAAGCGGCTGAAGCGCCAGGGATAGCCTGCATAGAGCAGATTCTGCTCGGCGGCGAAATTTTCGGTATAGGAGGTCCAGCGCCCCGCGTCGGTGCCGATATCGGCGAGCGGAACCGTCTTGCCAAGTCGCGTGAAGCTCTGCCTGTCATAGCTGTAGTCCTTCGCATCCCTGAAGCCGTGGCAATCGGCGCAATAATGCAGGAACAGGGTCTTGCCCTCTCCCGCCTTCGCCTGATCGATGCCGGCTACGACGGGAAACGGCGGCGAAGGCAGATCCCACATCCAGTCCTCGATGCGCGCAATCGATGCCCGGTCGACCGTCACGGGCGTCACACCGGCGCCAAGTGCGGCGCTCAGGTTTCGTTCGGCCACGGAGTCATTGTTTCCGTCCCAATGGAGGTTCATGCCTTCGCGCGGGCGCTGGCGCCAGATGGCGGGATAGTCGGAAGAGCCGTTCAGCGCCGCGCCGCTGATATGGGCCTCGTCCATCGGAAAGTTGAACTGCAGTGCCTTGTAGGGGTTGAACGTGTCCACGCGGCCCGGCCCCCAATCCTCCTGGCGCTTGACGAAATCAAGCTGGGTGCCGAGATCGAGGAACGCATTCTTGACCCTGGGGAAGACCACGTGGCGATAGACCAGCCGCTCGAAAATATTGAGATCACCGCCGACCTTGGGGTCGTCGATCGTCGCAATCAGCGCGTCCGCGGTAAAGCCGGGATCACGGCCGACATCGATGAAGAAGCGAATGAATTCCTGCAGGCGCAAATTATTGGATGGCGCGCCGGGAATGAGGTGGCGAACCGGATCGCCGGCCAGATGATAGGTGCCGACATGGCAGACGGAACAGTTAAGCCAGACCCGCTCGATGCCTGAGACCACGCGGCGCGATACCCCGATCGGAAGGTCGTCGCCGGGCTTTTCGTAGAGGAAGCCGAAGCGGCCCCAGCCCTCCGGCCCGAGCTTGTCGGCATACATGACCGGCAATGCCTTGAAGACCCAGTAGGGTGGTCCTGTCGCCGTCTCGCTGCCGATCGAGCCATGCATGAAATGGTCGGCCTGGTCGCGGAAGGCGACGACATACTGATTGACGAAAACCAGGTAGTAGACGACCGCAAGCAACAGCAGCACGACGATCGCCAACCACCAGCGCCGACGCCGGGCGACTGCGATCTCGACGGGCGTTTTGCGGTCGTTGTCGCTGCTCATGAGTCCACTCCGAATGCGCGGGCGATGGCGCGTCTCAATGGAAGGTCGGCGGCTCGAAGACCGACATGACCTGCTTGATCATCTTGCCGTAGCGATCCTCGAAGTTCGTCCCGTCAAAGCGGCTGAGGTCGTAGCAGCCGAGCGGGTTTTCGAGATCGTTGAGCAGACACTTGTTGCAGTAGGTGCATTCCTTCTCGGGGCCGTTGTCACCGGCGAGGATCTTCGGCAGGTCGTTGTTGGCGATCAGCGGACGGGCCATGGTGACGCCGTCGCAAGCTTTCGAGCGGATGGCCTCGGCGATCCTGTCGGCGTGCTGGAAGCCACCCGTACAGAGCACCTTGATATCGGGATCGATCTTGCTGATCGCTTCGGAAACCGAGCGCGCATAATCGAGATTGATGCCTTCGATGACCTTGCCCCTGCGCCAGCGCCACAGCGCCTGGAAGGCACGCCCCAGGATCGGATTGGAAAAGATCGCATAGTTCATCGGCGCCCGCGTGCCCTGCGAGAGCATGCCGTCGTACCAGCGGTGAAGATCGTTCAGCGGCAGGTCGCCGGCCGGATTGCGCGGGTGCGGAAAAGTCGAGCCACTCGAAATGTGGAAGGAGTCGACGCCCTTGCCGCCGTCGAGCAGCATCGTGCAGATCTTCACGGTCTCGTCGAGCGTGTTGCCCTTCTTGATCCAAGGGTAGAGCCAGTCATTGTGGTCGACGCCGTTGATCTTCATCTGCAGATGGAAGTCCTGGCCGACCTCGCGTCGGATCGCCCTGACGATCTCGAGCACGAAGCGCGCCCTGCCCTCCCAGCCGCCGCCATATTCGTCCGTCCGATCGTTGATGCCGGAACTCAGGAACTGTGTGAGCAGATAGCCGTTGGCGCCGTGAAGCTCGACACCGTCGAGCCCCGCCTCACGGGCGCGGCGCGCCCCTTGCGCGAACTGCTCCACCACTTCTGCGATTTCGGGCTTCGTCATCGCCTGGGCTAGCAGGCCGTGGAAGTAGTCACTCTTATCGGTCGAACTCAGGCCCTTGTTGAACAGGTTCTCGACGCCGCCCATGTCCTGCTGGCGGCCGGAATGGCTGAGCTGCATGATGAACCGACAGTCATGGCCGTGGACGCGGTGGCCGACTTCCCGCCAGAAGGGAATCTTGTCGTCGTCGTCGATCATTGCGTAACGCACGAGGATGCGGCCGCGCACCGACACCGGCGTAAAGGAGGAAATGATGCAGCCGATCCCGCCGCGCGCGAACTTCTCCTCCCAGTTCAATCGGGCATTCCCGCCGTGACCATTATAGTCGTCGAACTGGCCGGAAATATTCGATCGAAACAGACGATTTTTGACGCGCAGGGAACGGAACGTCAGTTCGTTGAAGATAACCGCCGCGTTATCGGCATGTGTATACTGACTGTCCGGCTGCATGCGGGGCTCATCCAAAGTAACGTGCCGTGGCAACGAGAGAAAAGGAGAAGAAACCGAAATGCACTGCTGACTGTATAAGTATCAGGTGTGAGCGACGGTATTTCAATCCTATGTAGTTTGCAACTGGATTTGTGCTTGGAATGGAACTAGGTACTTGTGATTGCAAATTTCCCGTATCGCTGAACATTCAATGTCACGCGGTGTGTATCCAAGCAGCAATTTTCACAGCGTTTCTCGCATTTTCTGGTCCAATCTGGCACTGCTCCTCGGCCAAGAGCCCTACCACTTGAAGCCACTCCCGTTGGATTGATCGATCTCGTCAGCGCGGTGGTGTCTTGCAGCTTCCTTTGCCGGCTGCCTTGCCGACAAAAGAGGATCGGCAGCCGTGGCCTCGACCGGCGCTGCAATGTTGCGCAGGGGCGATGACCTCGCTGAGCGGTAGATTACGACGTCATCACGGGATCAGCTTATGAGTATCGAGAAATGCAAGCACCGCGCCTAAAAACTCTTCCGGCTGTTCCAGGTGCGCGAAATGGCCGCTTTGGGCGAAATGTACCAACTCCGAATTCGAACAGCTGTCATGCAGGTTCTCCCCCCATTTCGGACCGCATATGAAATCGTGATCTCCGACGAGAACAAGCGCCGGCACGGAAAGGCTCTGAAGTTTCGATCGAACATCAAACGGCTCGTTGTTACCTATGAGAAGTGTCGCCTTTATCCGTGAGCGCAGTGCTTCAAGATCAAGCTTCTCACGAACACCGTCGGCAAAGTAAGCGGGAAGCAGGTCGCGCATGATCTTGGTATAGTCGTCGTCGCTCGACATGTTCGGAACCGACTGCCAGGCTCGCAGTACTGCAGGCCCCTCCGCCTGATAGCGATCGGCAAAGCTCTGGACCCCGTTTGCAGCCGCCGTCATGAAGTCACTCCCCGTCACAGCCGACGACGAGTACAAGATCATTGCCGATACGCGATCCGGGTGCTCGATCGTATGTTGCTGGATGACGAATCCTCCGTGGGAATGACCGAGAAGAACGACTTCGGACAGGTCGAGTGTTTCGAGGAAGCTGCCGAGCTGTTTCGCGAAGCGTTCGACGGTATAGCCATGGGGGTGCTCAGCAAGCCGGCCTGAACCACCTGTACCGATTGGTTCAAGATACAGCATGGTAAAATGACGCTCCAAAAAACCCATGCGGAGATATTGCCAGTGGATGCCCGGGCCGCCGGGGTGAACTACTATAACCGGCCCTTGACCCGCGACATGAAAGCTTTGCTGAATTCCGTCGATATCGACGACATGATGTCCGGAGCTGAGGGTATTTCGCGTTGACATTGATTGGGCCTTATATCGCTTGAAAGCACGGTCGTATTCGAACCGCGCCAGGCAAATGGATTGAGTTTGGGGAGTTGTGGACGCAACGTCGCTGATTTGTGAAGGACATCGAGCTCTTCAAGCCATCGAAGCTTCGCTCACATTCCAGACGTTACCTTGGCCTAAACTCCAGCGATCGCCGGTGCCGCAGCGTTGCACGAAGAAAGCTGCGGCGGCGTTTGAACCAGAAGGTCACGTTCGGTCGACTGCTGGTTTTGGTTCGTGCCAGTCACCGTCTCGTCAGAACGACCTTATGTTTCGCATCGACTAGTAACATGCCTCGGTTCTGACTGGATGCCCGGAGCGCTCATCGTTCCATTGCCAATAGCAGCGATCATAGTCATCGTTGCTACCCAGGAAGATAGGACTGCGGTCCCTGAACCGTCCATCGAAGCGGTCGTGGGCAAAAAACGCACCGCGGTTTCCCTCCCTGTCGAAATGGCCCATACCAAATCCTCCCATGTGCCCCCCTTCCCCATGACTTCCCCCTCCGTGACCTCCTCCCCCGCCATGAGCAAGTGCGGGCGTTACTGTTGCGATGGAGCCAACTGCAAGGGTCAGAGAGATCAGGCCCGTTGCGGCGATCTTACGAAGCATAGACATGGTAGTTTTCCTATTAAGCGGCTCTGTGTAGCCGCCATGAGCATATGTTCATCGAAATTGGCGAACACTTGCCACAATTCAGGGATTTTGCTCACATGTTGTCACATCTTCTCACCACAACCGTAGGGGGCCGTGATCGCCGGCGGCACGGGAACGGGAAACAGCCACGAGCGCGTGCTGAGCCTGGTGAAGACGGCATCGAACCCGCACGGAGATAGACGCTGATCAGCCCTTCGTCGGAATTTCCAGACGCACGACGTTTGCCGATTGGGTCACCGAAGTTTTCGCCTTCTCGAGGCAGGCGGCCAGATCCTCGATCTTGAAAGGCTTGGGGACGACTGGCCGTCCGACTTCCGTACCGGCCTCCAGCCTGTCGCTATAGCCGGTCATCAGCACGACGGGCAGAGACGCGTTTTTGCGGCGGATCTCCTCGGCAAGCTCGATCCCCGACATGCCCGGCATCATGATGTCGCTGACGACCGCCTCGATTTCAGGATGACGGTCCAGGATCTCGATCGCCTCGGGGCCGCCTGCTGCTACGAAGATCGTCGGTACGATTTCGTCGAGCGCCATTCGCACGGATTCCAGGGATGCCGGCGTGTCGTCGACGATCATGATCGTACGGGGAAGGTTTGCCGAAGGGGCTGAATCCGCACGCACCGCCCGCGGCTCGTTTGATCGCGGCAGAAGCAAGGTAAAGGCGGTGCCGTGGCCTGAAAGGCTTGCGACCTTGACTGCACCGCCGCTGCCGCTGGCAAAACTGTGGACCTGCGTCAGCCCAAGGCCTGGGCCGCCATTCTTCTTGGTAGAAAAGAACGGCTCGAACACCCGTGCGAGATTTTCCGGGGCGACACCCGTCCCGGTGTCGGAAATCGTCAGCGCGACGAATGGTCCTTTCAGCCCGGCATCCTCCGTGGCGCCGTCGAGCACATTGCGGGCGGAAATGGTCACCTTTCCACCTCCCGTCATGGCCTCGCGTGCATTCGTCAGGACGTTGATCAGAGCAATTTCAAGCCCAGCAGGATCGACGTGAACCGGCCAGGTATCTTCCGGCACCCTGATCTCCATCAGGATCGTGTCGTTGACGGCTTGGCGCAGCAGCGGAGACAGTTCGGCAAGCCTGCCGTCGAGCTCGACCTGGGAGGCGCCTTGGTTGGAACGTCTCGAAAACGACAGCAGCCTTTGCGTGATCGCCTTTCCCCGAGCCACGCCATCGCTCATATGCGCCAGAAGCTGCGTCACGCGCTGTTCGTCGTTTCGCCGTCTCTTGATGCCCTCCACCCCGGACTGGAAAACCATCAGCAGATTGTTGAAATCGTGGGCCGCCTGCCCCGTCAGCTTTCCCAGCGCATCCATCCGCTGCCAATTGGCCACGCTTTCCCACTCCCGGCTTCTGGCGCGCACCTCCCTATAAAAGAGAAATACAGCCGAGCCCGACAGCAGGAGCGTGAAACAGCTCGCCGCGGCAAGCAGCATGGTGGCGTTGCGCGCCAGCCGCTCATAATCGGCGACCGGCAGGCCAACTCTTACCCGCCAGGGCGTGTCAGCGAGCGCGACCTCGGCGACCCGAAGCTCCATCCCGTCGTGGAGAGTCGCCGCGCCGAAGTCCTGGCCGGAAAAGCTTGCGAATTCGGTGGCAGGATTACCGGCGAGTGCGGGAGCGCCGGTCGACGCCACCAGACGGTCCTGTCCATCGACGATCCAGGCCGACCAGGACCCTGGAAGTCCGTTGGCATAAAGCAGTTTGGTCACGATCGTCGGCCGGATCACCACCGACAGAACGGCCCTCAAACGATCGTTCCTCTGGATCGGAGCTCTCAGCGCAAAGGCAGCCTGGCCTTTCGGCCCGATGGCGATATTGCCGACCACTGCGGCACCCGTGCGAACCAGGGCGTCGTGGCTTTCCATATCCACAACGCGCGTGTCGGCTGACGGATCGAGCGGCGGAAACGACAGAACCACTTCGCCCTTCTCGTTCGAGATCCGGATCTGCTCCCATTCAGGCACCCGATCGCGCAGGCGCCGCGCAGTCTCGGCAAATGCGGCGCGCGGAATCGGAGGGTCGAGGCGGGGGGAATCGGCGACGATCGAGAGCAGTTGGACCTGGCTCTTGAGTTCACGTTGAAGCGTGGCGGCCAGCGTCGCTGCCCGACCACGAATATCGTCGTCGAGAGAGGCTTGCTGCTCTTTGATGAAGAACCTTCCCATCAACGCCGCCAGTATGATGACCGGAATGAGCGATGCCGTAATGAGAAGGAGCGCTGGCCGGGTTTTGTTCAACGGACACTCCGGTGTGTTCTTTCGAACCCTATCAAATAATCCAGGGTAGGAAACTTGCAATGCCAAGTTGGAATGAGACTGACCTTTCCCCCGGATAAGCGGCGAAAGCATAGCCGGTATCGCTACTCGACCTCCAGATGGGTGTCTCGCATCGGCAGGTAGGTGGCCTCGATCGGTTTCTTCTGGCTGATATGCGAGATGCCTCGCTTGTTGCCCAACCGGACGAGGAGGGCCTCAGCTTGAGCCTCGACATTCCTTGGCATCACAGGCGGTTTGCCTCTCGATCGCCCCGTAGGGTGTTGGAGACATTGTTTCCCATCCTTCCGGGAGAAAAACAAACCCAGCGCGCGTCTGTTTCGCGGGGCGCTCCTGCTTCACATTTATTGCCCCAGGAAGGCCGAAATCGCCTGCGCCAGCGCTGACGGATTTTCTTCTGCTACGTGATGACCGCTGTCGATGCCGAAACCGCGCACGTCATCTGCCCACGTCTTCCAGATCGCCCGCGGATCACCGTAGATCTGCTCAAGGTCGTCGCGCAGCGACCACAGACACAGCATCGGGCAGGCGATCCTGCGACCGGCGTCGCGGTCTTGCCGGTCGTGGATATGGTCGATGCGGATACCGGCGCGGTAATCTTCGATCATGCCATGGACGACGAGCGGTTTGGAGATTGCCTCGAGGACATCATCATAGGCTTGCCGTCCCATCGCGTCCGGGCGCAACGTGTCGTACCAGGCGAGCGGATCGGCCGAGATTGCGCGTTCGGGCTTTTCGGGCTGGGCAAAGAAAAACCAATGATACCAATCACGGGAAAATTCCCAGTTCGCCCGCTCCAGATGCTCGAGCACGGGGAGCCCGTCAATGATCAACAGTCTTTCGACGTGGTCTGCATGATCCATCGCCATGCGAAAGGCACTCAGGCTGCCGCGATCATGGCCAACCACGGCAAACGTGTGAAAGCCGAGTCTCTTCATCATGACGACGAGCGCAGCAGCCTTGGCCCGCTTCGACGAATAGCGGCTGTCGTGGGTGTCGGCGGGAATATAGGATCGCCCAAAGCCCGGCAGATCCGGACAGATGACCGTAAAGGATGGCGACAGAAGGTCGGCCACCTTCCCCCATGTCATGTGCGTTCTGGGGTGTCCGTGCAGGAGAAGCACCGGTGGTCCACTGCCGCCGATGCGCATACAGATCGACCCTTCGGCAATCTCGACATATTGAAGCTCGAAACCTTCAAACATCGACGTTCCCGCATGTTCGCATGTCTTCTGCCGGCCAGTCGTTTGACGGTTCATTCCTGACAACGGACACGATGTATCGTCGCGAACGGGAGAGTTCATCGCGAAGTGCGGCAAGCCTACGCCGACCCTCACTCAGGATGTGATCAGGATCGTGCATCCGCGCGCCTCTGTTCTGTCCGAAGATCAACTCACGGATCGCGGCCGAGTTCCGGCTGTCAACGGAAGCACTGTCAGAAAGCGCCCTTCTTCCGACTTTGGCCAGAAGGTCAAAGGACGTGTAGCACCGGACCGTCCTGCATTTTGCCGCTCCGGATGTCCGGCGCTCGTGGCTTTTGGTCCCAGACCGCCCGCATCATCGTACGGCAATCGACAATAGTGCAGTGAAGACGGTGCCCTGAGCCTGCTCAGTGGTGTAGGTCCCATCCATCTGGCTGACGAAGGATTTGATCAACCTGCTTCCCATGCCGGTTTTCGCTGCAACCGGCTCATATCCAACGCCATCGTCCGCCACTTCAAGCAGGACCTTGCCGTCGGGGCGATCAAGCAGCCTGATGCGGATATGTCCGTCGTCACGACCGTCAAAGGCGTATTTCATGCTGTTTGTCAGAAGCTCGTTCAGCAGCAATGCAAATGGCGTGGCCTTGTCTGCATCGATCCTGATATCGTCGATCTCGAAGGTCAGCTGGATTTCGCGATCATGCAGCCCGACCAACGTGCGAACCAGGTTTGGCACGAACTGCCGCGCAGTGACGCTGCTGAACTGATCGAAGCCGTACATCTGTTCGTGCACCGCCGACATGGCGACGATCCGCTCGTTCACCCTCTGGACGGTCTCCGGCCGCAAGCCCTGCAGCCTGATAAGCGCCATCACGGTCTGCAGATTGTTTTTCACCCGGTGATGTATTTCCCGCATCAGCACCTGGTTGGTCCGAAGCGCCTCGGCAAGCTCTGCGGTGTGGTGCGCGTCCGCATGCGCGAGGCTCAGGATCTTCAATCCGCCGACCACTGCCGCACAAAGTGCCAGAAGAACGATCAGCGCGGCAATCGAAACATCGGTCCAGAAGGGCTTGAGGATTGCCGCTGTGTCGGCCGATGCAATGGCGACGAAGGGCGTCCGCTCGACGATGCGATATGCCACCAACCTTTCGACCCCGTCGACGGGGGACACGGACACATAAGAGTCCGATGTTGCCTTGCGCATATAGTCGGTAAACAGGATGTAGTTGCCGAGATCGACGACTTCTTTCGGCTCGGGATACCTTGCGATCAGCTTGCCGTCTCGCCTGAGGAAACTCACCGTCGAGCCCGGCCCAAGCGACGCAGCGTCCCAGATCGATCGCAGCATCCCGACATCAAAGGCCAGGATCGCGACAGCTTCGAACTTGTCGTTGCGCTCGATGCGCGCCGCCGAGAGGAAGACGTGGCGATCCGTGTTGCGCATGACAGTCATCGCCGACGTATGGTCCTCTGCACCATTGGCCAGGCGGCGGAAATAGGTCTGGTCGACGATGTCGGCGGGGCTGCTTTCCCGGTCCGTCGAATAAAGAAGGGTCCCGTCCGCAGCGACCACATAGGCGGTTGCCGTGGTCGGCAATTCGGCCGTCGCGGCGTTGAACCTTCGAACGCGCTCCTCGTCCGGCAAGGTCTCCACCGTTCCGAAGGCATCGTCCATGCGGTGAAGGGTCTGGCGCGCCAGCGAATTGATCCAGATCGCGTTGGCGGCGACGATCTTGGCGGTGGCAGTAACCTGATCTTCCCCACGCCTGACGGCGGACATGTAGCTCGAATGCAGCCAGAAGCCCAAGACAAGCGAGAGCGCAAGGAACATTGAAACGATGGCGGCAATTGCAGCCCTGCCGACAATCGTGAAGCCTTTCGTGAGGCCCATTGAATCCCCATGGATCTAACAGGCAGCACTGTCGGATAGCAGGCTATCGGAGTCAAGGATAGGTTGCAGCCGCCCGTACCATCCTCCTCCGCTACCCGGTTTAGAGCGGCACACAGCAGGAACCGCGGCATCGGAATGAATAGGCGCCTGTCTGCAGATCCTGCCAGGACAGTGCTTCCTTCCGTGTTGGATTGGCTGGTCAGGCGAACAATGATGGTGCCTTCGATAGGTTTCGTAACTGACTAAAGAACGCCTCGTGGGCTTTTTCCGCCCGCTCCCGAACCAAGAAACCGCTGCCGCGTTACTTGCGCAAAGGAGATCGCAATGCGTCTGATCATCGAAAGCGATTATGAGCTCGTTTCAGGGGGGAATCTTGGGCGTGACGCCCTTGAGAGGGCACAGCAATTCATCGATGAATTCCTCGTCTTCGTAAAGGCGAACGACGTCTGTCACGACGTGATTGACGAGATCGAACTACCTGCTCCAAAATCGCTCCTGGTGTCGGCGTTTTGTGTCGTGATCGCTGCCGAACGGTGTCCGGATATCAGAAGCCTCCTCATCAAGGCAGGCATTACTCTCGCACAGTACCGGCCGGGCCTCGGCCCACGGATCAGAGTTACGCCCGGTTCACCGCGCTGGCGCTCCGAGCCGACAATGTCCAAGGTTCATGCCCGTCGGCTTGAGCAAACACTGTTGAGGGTCGCCGAGGAACGGGTCCAGCTCGCCGAAACCTATCTGCGGGCCGTCTCGCGGTCGCTCAACTAACCGCGAACGGAGATGGCACGATCCAAAAGTGCGGCAAAAGCTCAGACTTCAGTCCGGAACCACACGTCCGCGATCCCCGCTCATTGCGGTCGCATTGACGACGCTCCCTGAATTGCGGGCGACGCTCGACCGGTTCATCCGAGTATCTGCCAGAGACCACTGGCCGCGCGCTGACAATCGCGTCTAGGCGCTTCAACGGACGCGCTGAAGATCGCCCGACGAAGTCCCCAACGTTTTCGCCCATCAACATGACCGCGGCGTCCCAAAACGCCAGGCACATCCTGTGATCGTACAAGAAGGCGGCTCGGTCATCCTGTTCGAGACCAGCTGGGTTTTTGCAAATTCAGCCATGGGGATGTCGCGTCAGTCGATGAATTTGACAATGACACCCGGCTTGACCATTCCCGCGAGCTCCTCGGCATCCCAATTCGTCAAGCGCACGCAGCCGTGCGATCCAACCTTGCCAATGAGTTCGGGATCGGGTGTGCCATGGATGCCGTAAGTCGGTTCGGTGAGATCAATCCACACGCTTCCGACCGGCCCGTTCGGCCCCTTGGGTATCGTCAGGACTTTGGTATTCCTGCCCTGCTTGAAATTGACCTTCGGATCATAGCGGTAGACAGGCATCCTGGCCACGCCCTTGACCTTGTGCGTCCCTTTTGGTGACGGATTGTCGTCGCTGCCGACGGTCGCCGGATAGATGGCGAGTAGCACTCCGTCCTCGCCATACGCGGCCAACTGTCCTCGTTTCTTGTCGGCCTCGATATGATCAATCCTTGCCTCTCGTCGAGCACCCGGCATCGCCACGTAAATCGTTGCGCCGGTTGCAAAATCGGAGCCGCGATTGAGCGCGTTCAAAAGATCGACATCCATATGAAATCGCTCGGCGAGTTTTTCGGCGACGCTCGTATAGCCCATGCTGGCCATTTCGGCCTTCTCGCCATAGTCTTCGGGAATATGGTCTACCAGACCCTGAGCGTCCTCGACCGTAACCGTATAGCGTCCGATGATCGGCCCACCGGCTTCCAGCTGACCGATGACCGCGGGGTCGATTTTCCCATCGGATGGCAGTCCGATCATGGTCTCGAAACCGGCCAGAGCCTTGATCACGTTTTCTCCGTAAACCCCGTCGATCACGCCCGGCGATGCACCGGCACGGTCGAGAAGCACCTGAAGGCGCACAATCGCGGGATCCGGATCGGTTACCGGCGCGGACGACCGACCCTGCGCTACGGCGGAAAGTGATGCGGCATTGATGGCATTAGGCGAAATTTCCGCCGCCTCGGCATTGCCGATACCAAGGATTGCGACCATCGATAGAAACACGAGCGTTTTCATGACCGATGAACTTGCCGCGCACGAAATAGGTTCCACGGCAATGCGTCCGCGGGTTCCCTGATTGAGGCGAGCGGCCTGTCGCCGCCGGAGATTTCGTCCTCCGTAGGCCTTCGGGTCCGGCGGTTCGGACCGTTCCTGCGCGCGACTTTCACGCGTTTTGGAACAAAAGGGCCGCTAAGATGCTTTTCTCTGCAGGCTAATGGAGGAAAACACCATGGCATTCACACCGAACGACCCCCTCGGCGGCCCCGGCCGCAATCCCGACCTGCGAACGACGCCAATCCACCGGCGCCGCTCATCATGGGGCCTTATCCTCGTGATCGCAGTCGTGGCCATCGCAGGATTCGCCTACTACAACTACATGGCCCCGACGACTGATCCGCAGACGACAGCCGCAACCACTCAGGGCGAGCTGCAGCCTGCTCCAGCCCCTGTCGCCCCGGCAGCACCGTCTGCGCCGGCTGCAAACAACGGAGCCCCCGCCCCCGCGGCACCGCCAGCGAGTGGCAATCCGTAACAAGCGAAAATTCGAAGCCCGGCGATGCTGCCGGGCTTTTCGGGTACGCGCGACCCGCCGCTTTCCGCGGGTCCCGGCCCACATCATGCTCAAACGGTTTATGTCCTCTCCTGTCTCGCTGCCCGCCGCTCGCGTGATCGGGCCGTCTTGCGCGCATCGCGCAGTTCATGGATTGTCGGCTGCCACCAGCCGCGATGCCTCTCGTAGTCACCTGGTACGGATCTCGCCGGCCATGCATGCACGAGTTCTTCCAGAGTAGCGACGCGCCACGCGGCCCAGACCCGATCGTGAGCCGCTTCCGGGTAGAATTCGTCTGCAATGTCAGGCGCAACCAGTTCACCAGTCACGTCAACGATCACCACGATCCCATAGAACGAGGTTGCGATGGGACGCTGAGATGGCGGCAGGTCGGGCAGGCAGAGGGAGACGACGACGTCGTCGTTCGGCCGAACGACGACGGGCTGCACGGTCTTGCTCGGTGCCTTTTCGCTCCGCAGCGCGCCTTCGCCGTTCATCAGGCTCGTTGCGCCTGGCGGCTTCCTCGATCCTCTGCCAGCGATGCTGCAGATCGTCGTATGAGCCGAAAGGCACTATCCAGATATGGCGCTCTCCATCCCAGCGGGCAAAAGGGATCTGCCGAAGTTCGCTCACCACTGTACGGGAATAGGGCGTGCGGATGTGGAAACCCGTATCGCCAACCTTCAGATAGGGGCTGAGGATCGGTTCGAACGCATAGGCGTCGCGTCCTCTTTCGTCGGCAAAGAGGTCTCTTCGGGAGGCCTCGCGCGCAAGCCAGCGATCAATGCGGCGTCGGGCTGTGGTTCCGGGAACGAGCCAGGCATTTTTCTCCTCGCTCCATCGTGCGCGGGGGAATGTTTCCCGAAATCGCTGGACCGTCATCCTGTCGAACGGAAAGGCCACCGCTTCGCCGGGATCTGTCGCGGCCACATCTGGCGGGGCGTCGTCGCTATTGTTCATGGCCGATCCTTTCATCGCCGGCGTTTTCGCGCCGTCGGGCAAGGTTTGCCATCGCACAAGCATGGTCGTGCCTCCCCTGAGGCCCCTGACGGGCGGTAGAAATCAGTTTTGCGGCTCTCGTCGGGTGCTGACGTCCGTCGAGGCCGGAAGAGGCAAACCGTCGGTTGACGTTTGTGCTCCAAGGATGAAACAGTCCAGTAGCCAAATGGTTCGGGCGTCGCCGGGCTCGGTTCTAACCGGCCGTCAGTTCTTCGTTCCAGCAGAGACGAGATGCGTCACGAGGCGACCTGTCCGATGGCAATCCAGGGGTGTCGTCAGCCTTGCGAGAACATTGGCCTGCTCGCGAGTCGGGATTGTTCTTTGCACATATGAAGCGATATCGATGGGTGCGGCGGGCGACACATCTCTGCGACGACCAAGATCAGCGAACCCAATCGAAAGGTGAACCATGAGCCGAATCTTCATCACAGGATCAACAGATGGCCTTGGGTTAGCTGCAGCCCGCGTCCTTATCGAAAATGGCCATGAGGTCGTCCTGCACGCGCGATCAGAGGAACGCGCTCGAACCGTCGGCGATCTCATGGGCAAGTCTGTCTCCGTCGCTATCGGCGACCTTGCCAGCGATGCCGAGACCAGATCCATAGCAGATCAGGTCAACCGGATCGGGCCTATGGACGCCGTAATTCACAACGCCGGTATCTACGCAGAGAGAGGCCGCGGGAATACGCCGGAAGGTCACGCTGGAATCCTGGCCGTCAACACCCTGGCACCCTATCTGCTGACCGCCTTGATCGATCGACCTGCTCGCCTTGTGTACCTGACGAGCGGCATGCACCAGAATAGCGACGGCACCCTTGAGGATATCGACTGGACAGCCCGCACCTGGAACGCAAGCCGGGCCTATTCCGAAAGCAAGCTTCACGTGGCGGCACTCGCCGCGGCAGTCGCGCGACATTGGCCTGATGTGCTCAGCAATGCCGTCGATCCAGGCTGGGTGCCGACGAAAATGGGCGGGGCCGGAGCGCCGGACAGTCTGGAGATGGGGCATGAAACGCAGACTTGGCTCGCAACTAGCCAGGATAAGGAGGCGCAGGTCACTGGCGGATACTGGCATCACCGCCAGCGACGCCAGCCAGCGCGACAGGTCACCGACCTCGCCTATCAGGACATGTTGATGGACAAACTGGCGGAACTGACGGGGGTCAACATATTCCCGATCTCCGGCCGCTGACGGTTTGCCGCAGATCCCTCCTTCGCGCTCCTTGCCCAGCAAATACGAATATCGTCGGCAGATGCCTCAGTCCAAAAACGTCTTCCTCAAGCGATGAATATGAGCAGCGCCGATGCCGCAGCAGCCGCCGATTATTGTCGCACCCGCTTCGGCCCAGGAACAGGCATAACGCGAATAGGCATCGTCATTCAGATCGTTGCGGGTGTCGTGCAGGCCTTCATTGGCGGCTGCGTCGCCCTGCTCCCCCTCGAAGGCATTGGCGTAGACGCCGATTTCGAGGTGAACGTCCGCCTTCCGGAACACGCGCGCCGCCGTCTCTACGGCCGCCTGCATGACCTCGGGCTTGCTGCAATTGAACAGGAAGGCTTCGGCACCCGATGACACTGCCCAGGATGCTGCGTCCTCGACGCTTTCGCCGGAGCGAAGCTTCCGCTCGCCACTTTCGATGTCTGCCTCATCATCCGCCAATGTGAATGCGATCCAGAACGGTTTGCCTGTTGCCGCCACCGCCTTGCGGACGGCCTCGCCCTCGGCGATCAGGCTTAGCGTCTCGCCGAGCCATACATCGACGAAAGGATTGAGGTTTTCGACGAGCACTTTGAGATAATCCTGCACGCGCGAAGGCTGAAAATTCTGCGGCTCATAGGAACCGAAGATCGGCGGCAGCGAACCGGCGACCAGCACCTTCCGATCCGCGACGGTATCGGCCGCCTCGCGCGCCAGGCGACCGGCGAGGCGGATCAATGCCGCGCCCTCTCTCTGGAACCGGTCCTCACCGATATGGAAGGGCACGAGCGCATAGCTGTTCGTCGTAATGATCTGCGAGCCTGCGGCGATGAATTCCTTATGGACCTCACGCACGATATCCGGCGCGTTGATCAGCGCCAGTGCCGACCATTCCGGCTGTTTCAATTCCGCGCCCAGTCGCAGCAGCTCGCGGCTCATACCGCCATCGAGAATTCGGGTCGTGCTCATAAAGGGTTCTCCATTCAGGCTGTCGCGCCGTCACCGGCTGCGGGCTTTTCAAAATAAATTGGGCTGGGTGTGCGTGGTTCGTGCGCGCAGTCGTTCATGGCCGATACTATTCCGTCGGCCTAGCGGCGAACCGGCACCTGCGCTTCGAGACCTCGAAAAACGCGGGCGATTATTGCGGTCAGGGCGAGATAGAAGAGGGTGACTACCAGCAGCGGTTCGTAGACGAGCAGGGTGTCCTGCCGGACCTTGTTTGCCACGGCATAGAGGTCCATCACCGTCACTGTGAAGGCGAGCGGCGTCGCTTTGAGCTGCATGACGATCTCTCCCGCAATCGTCGGCAGGGCGATGCGAATGGCGCGCGGCAGCCAGATGCGCCGGGTCAGCTTCCAGGGCGACAGGCCGAAGGCCCGGCCGGCTTCGAGCTCCCCCTTGGGAACGGCAAGCAGCGCGCCGCGCAACACCTCGGCCTCATAGGCGGCATAGTTCAGCGTGAAACTGACGGCGGCGAAGAAGAAGCCCTCGCGCAAGACCGGCCAGAACAGGCTCTGGCGGATGCCGGGGATCATGGGAAGCAGCGATCCCACCCCATAGTAGAGAAGCCACAGCTGTATCAGCAGCGGCGTGCCTCGGAAGAAGGTGCAGTAGCCGCGGGCGAGCAGCCGTGTCAGCCTGCCGCCGCTGACCTGCGCGAAGGCGAGGCCGATGGCGATGACGAAGCCGAATATGACGGAAATCACCAGCAGGCAAACCGTCTGCCAGGCGCCCGTCAGAAGCAGTGGCCAATAGGAAGAGATCCAGGTGAAATTCATGAGACGCGTTCCTCAGGCAAGGCGCGGCTGCCCCCGCCGTACCCGTCCTTCGATCAGTTTGACGACGACGTTGGAAACGAGCGTGATGGCGAGGTAGAGAAGGGCCGAAGCGAGGAAAAAGACGAAGTAGTGCTTGGTGCTTGCCCCGGCAAGGCGGGTGGCGAGCGCCAGTTCCTGATAGCCGACGACCGCAACCAGCGCGCTGTCCTTGGTGACCGACATCCACAGATTGGCAAGACCCGGCAGGGCGTTCGGCAAGAGCGCCGGCAGCAGGACCCGGCGGAACCGCAGCACCGGCCCCATGCCGAAGGCCTTGGCGGCCTCGATCTGGCCAATGGGAATGGCGAGGATCGCGCCGCGCAGCACCTCCGTCATATAGGCGCCCTGCACGAAGCCCAGCACCGCGACGGCCGCGACGAAGCCGTTCACATTGACGGGCGGCAGATCCAACGCGGCCAGGAGCCGGTTGAGGCCATCGGTGCCGGCATAGTAAAGCCCGACGATCAGGATCAGCTCCGGAACAGCGCGGATCACGGTGGTATAGAAATCGAGCAGCAAGCGGAGCACGCGGTTGCCCGAAAGCTTTCCAAGCGCGCCGCCCATGCCAAGCAGCAGGCCGATCGCGAAGGCGCAGGCCGAGATGGCGACCGTGGAGACCGCACCTGCCAAGAGAACGCCGCCCCATCCCGGAGGATAGGGAGACAGCAGGTCCAGAATACCTTGTTGCGCGGTCGCCATTATCAGGACTGCTTACTTTGCGCCGTAGATGTCGAAATCGAAGTATTTCTTGGTAATGGCGTCATACTGGCCGCTGGTCCGGACTGCCGATATCGCCGCGTTCAGCTTGGCTTTCAGCTCCGTGTCTTCCTTGCGCAGGCCGCCCGAAACGCCAGCTCCGAGAATTTCCCTGTCGTCGGCGACGTCACCCATCTTGGCGCAGCAATCCTTGCCGCCATCGCTTTTCAGGAAAGCGTCAAGCGCCAGTGAATCGCCGAAAACATAGTCGATACGGCCAGAAGCGAGGTCCTGAAAAGCCTCGTCGAGCGTCTGGTAGGTCTTCTCCTCCGCGGCCCCGGCGAAATACTTCTTGTAATATTCCGACTGGATCGTCGACACCTGGATGCCGATGGTCTTGCCCTTCACGTCCTCGGCGGTGGCGCCCGGCTTCTGGTCCTTGGGACCGATCAGGGTGCTCGGCGTGTTATAGTACTTGTCGGTGAAGTCGATCACCTTCGAGCGTTCCGCGGTGTTCGACATCGACGACCAGATCACGTCGAACTTCTTGCTCTGCAGAGCCGGAATGAGGCCATCCCAGGAAATGTCGACGATCGAGCATTTCTCCTTCAACTCTTCGCAGACAGCATTCATGAGGTCGATCTCCCATCCCTGCCATTGGCCGGAGGCATCCTTGGCGAAGAAGGGCGGATAGGATTCGTTCATGACGCCGAAGCGGACTTCGGCCTGCGCGGCGACGGCGGAAAGCGCAAGTGCAACGCCGGCGACAAGAGTGGGGATCAGCTTCATTCGCAGGATTCTCCTGGTTTGTGTTATCGATGAGAGTTCGCGCATCAGTGGGCGCTGAGACCGGTAAATTCCCGGCAACGGGCGCTCACCGGCGCCCCGAATACTTGCTCAGGCGGGCCTTCCTCCTCTATCCGTCCCTGATGCAGGAAGAGAACACGGCTCGACACATCCCGGGCGAAGCGCATTTCATGCGTGACGATCAGCATGGTCCGGCCTTCTTCCGCGAGATCACGGATGACCTTGAGAACCTCGCCGACCAGCTCCGGATCAAGCGCCGATGTCGGCTCGTCAAACAGCATGACGTCAGGGTCCACGCAGAGCGCTCTTGCAATCGCCGCGCGCTGTTGCTGACCACCGGATAAGAAAGCGGGATAGGCGTCGCGTTTATCGAAAAGCCCGACCTTATCGAGCAGGGCCTCGGCCTTTTCGACAGCCTCGCGCCGCGAAATGCCCATCACGTGCACCGGCGCCTCGATGACGTTTTCCAGCACCGTCCGATGAGCCCAGAGATTGAAACTCTGGAAGACCATCCCCAGCCCGGTTCGCAGCCGCTCGATCTGCCGCCAGTTGCGCGGCTGCAGCCGTCCGCCCCTACCGATCTTCAGCGAAATCTCCTCGCCGTTGACCGCAATCCGGCCGCGATCCGGCATTTCCAGGAAATTGATGCATCTGAGGAAGGTGCTCTTGCCGGAGCCCGACGAACCGATGATCGAAATCACATCGGACTTGTGGGCCTCAGTCGAAATGCCCTTGAGAACCTGTTGCGCGCCGAAGCTTTTATGGAGATCTTCGACACGAAGAGCAGGAAAGGGTTGATCCGACATGCATGGTTCCGGTTGAACTGAATTTGCGAAGGATAATGATAAAATAACGCGGCTTTTTCGCGCAATTTTCATCCATTCTGCATATTTTGTGCAAAATAATCTTCCCCGTGCGGCAAATACGGCAGAATACGTGAAGTGCCGCAGCAACAATTGGACTGGACAATGGAACAACTGGATCGCTTTGACCGTGACATTCTCGATATCGTTCAGCGCGACTGCCAGCTGAAAGCCGAAACGATCGCCGAACGGGTTGGACTGTCTGTCTCGGCCGTGCAAAGGCGGTTGAAGCGGCTGCGCGAGGACGGGGTGATCAAGGCGGAGGTGGCCGTCGTCGACCGCAAGGCGACGGGGACATCGATGGTGTTCATCGTCGGGATGGAAATCGAGCGGGACAATTACGACGCTTTGGCGAAGTTCCGCCACTGGGCGGAAAAGCAGGATCATATACAGCAGGTCTATTACGTCACAGGCGCGGTCGATTTGATCGCGATCGTCACCGCCCGCGACGTCGAGCATTATGACGACATCGCGGCGCTGATCATGGCGGAAAACCCACAGATCCGCCGCATGCACACGAATGTCGTGCTGCGGGACGTCAAGCTCGGCCTGTTCGTCCCGCTGGAATAACGGGCAAGCAGTGGTCTCACCAGCAAGCTCGATGATTACGCATCCAGCCAATCTGCAACGCTGCGGATAACGGGCAGGACGATGGCTCAATCTCTCACCCGATCAATCGTCCAATCAGCAGCTTCGCGCCGCTAACCTCTCGGGCGTGGCTGCACATCCGCAAGCGGACCACCAATGATGGTCTTCCTATCCGCCGTTTGACCGGACTGCGATATCGCGCCGGACGGAAACGATCGGGAGTCGTCTTGCCGGGCAATTCCTCTCGCCCCCGCCGCGGTGCGGTGGGGCAAAACCAACCATTGAAGGTTGACTCTCCCCCACCGGCCACTAGCTTTTCCTACGCGCAGTTGTGCTTTCGACTACCTTGCTGAAACAAACGAATGGTGAGTTAAGTGAAGGGAATCAAAGAACTTTCGCACAGCGAAATCGATCATGTTTCCGGCGGCGCTTCCGTTACTGGCTTCGTCAGAAGCTATATCGACGGCGCGGCCGCATTGGCCGGCGGCGGGGCGATGGGTTATGCCGCGGCAATCGGTGCCGGGGTCGGTCTATCGACCTTCGGGGTCGGCGCTCTTGCCGTCGGAGCGGCAGGCCTCGGAGCCTACGGCATCTACAGGCTCGCAACAGCCTGAGACAGTTCCTTTTTCAGATCACTCGGGCTCTTCGCCGTCAGGCGAGGAGCCACCAGAGATCGGTCCGCACCCACAAGTGGCCGATTGGCTCCATCGTCAGAAAGCGTGATCGTTTGATTTCAGCCAGCCGCTTTTACGCCGATCCCGGGGCAAGCTGGGGATATGAACCAAGCTTCGATGAAACGCTGCTGGCCTGGTGGGGCACGAAGGGCGGACACCCGACGGTTTTCATCGGCGAGATTACAGCAAAACCGCCCAAGGCCTTTGCCAGCTTTTCCGGACCCCTGCTGCATTTCTCCTGGCGCAGCTACACCAACCGGCTGTTGCTGACGGAGGGGGACCGGCTGTTCGAGGTGGACCCCAGACATCCGAACGAACGCATCGACGTCACGCCGCAGGGTTTCCAAACCTGGCAGATCATCGCGGAGCCGTCCGCCGCCGGTGCAAGACAGGCCGTCATCTCGCACGACCGCAGCCCCGCCTTCACCGATCTCTACACGACGCTTGCCGACGGCACGGCACGGCAACTGCTCGAGGAAAATTCCGGGCGCACGGAAAGCTGGCTGATCGATGCCGATCTTTTGCCCTGCCTGCGCGTCGAGCGCGGCGAGGATGGCGTCAGGCGCTATATCGCAAGGCTTGCCGACGACAGCTGGAAAGAGATTGCGGCACTGAAACCCGAGGAAACGCTGATCATCTGGAATGTCGATCCGCATGGCCTCCGCTACGAGGCGCTGTCGAACCGCGGCCGCGACAAGATCACCCTCGTCGACATCGATCCCGCAACCGGGCGGGAAACCGCAATCGCCGGCAGCGACGCTGTCGATATCCTCGATGCGATCCGTCTCAACCCTGCAGAGCCGACCGACCTTATCGTTATCCGCAACGGCTTTCCACGGCTCGTACCGATCTCCAAACGCGGCGAAGCCTTCGCCGAACTCCTGTCCAGCGCTGGCCGGCATGCCGATTTTGAAATTACCGGCGCGTCGAAGAGTGGCAGGATCATCGGCGCCTCCGTCTCCTTCGACGCGCAGCAACCGCGGCCCATGCTCTTCGATCTCGCGGCGAAAGCCACTCAGCCGCTCGGGCCCAAGCCACGGGCGCTGCCCACAACGGCAACCACACCTGTTGAGATCGCCACACGCGACGGCGAGCAGTTGAGCGCCATTCTCACATTGCCGGAAAAGGCCGCAACACCGTTGCCAGCAGTCATCACCGCCCATGGCGGCCCGGCGCGGCATGAGAACTGGGGCTACCACCGCGACAAGGCCTTCCTGGCAAGCAGAGGCTATGCCGTGCTCTCGGTCAATTATCGCGGCTCGACCGGTTTCGGAAAGCGCTTCCAGGCGCTTGGATTCCGCCAGTTCGGCCGCACCATGCAGGACGACCTCGCCGATGCCGCACGATGGCTGATCGACAAGGACATTGCCGTGCCCGACCGCATCGCCATCCAGGGCGAAAGTTTCGGCGGCATGATCGCCGCGCTCTCCATGAGCCGCGACCCTGGGCTTTTCGCCGCCGCCATCATCGATTATCCGGTCGTCGATCTGCCCTTCCAGATGGAACACAACCCCGCCACCTGGGCGCTTTTCACCGACCAGGTGGAGCGATATTTCGGCACGCCCGTCAACGAGGCGGATGCCCGCGCGCTCCACGAATTTTCGCCGATCAACCAGGTCGAGCGTGCCCAGGGCGCCTTCCTGCTGACGGCAGGCGAAGCCGATCCGATCGTCGGCGCCGAGCAGACCAGGCGCTATGAAATGGCGCTCCGCAAAGCCGGTCGCACGGTGAGCGCTCTCTACTTCTCCGGCGAAGCACACGGCTACGCGAAATGGCAGACGAAACTGGCCAGAGCCCGTGCAATAGAGCTCTTTCTTGCCGGTTGCATTGGGGGAAGGGCAAAAAAATTCGATTGGCGGACAGCCCTGGCAAGGCATTGGAAATAGGAAAAAATTGCGCATCAAGGACGATTTACACACGCTGCGCGCGTCGATTTCATTGGTCACGAAGGGTTGATGCTCGCAGTGATTGCTCTAAACTTGTTCTCGTTCGCTAGAAACGGCGGATTTCTGTTCACCTCGGAGGCACCTATGGCTGACGTTCAGAGCGTTAACGCAAATTCGAACGACTACTACATCCTTCCCCTCGAAGACTTTGAAATAGATGCTGTCAACGGCGCCGGCTCCTGGGTCGGCCACGTCGATCGCGGCATGATCGGCGGCACGGCTGCGGCCGGCGCTACCTTTTCGACAACAGGCAGCCTCGGCAAGGCCGGGATAGCCAGCGGATTCGGATTTGCCGCAGGCGCCGGGAACAGCGTCTACAACGGCGGATTATCCGGGAGCGGCAACTCGAGCGGCCGCGTGATCTGCACGCATTTCTATCGGCGTGGAAAGCTAGACCGCGATCTTTGGCGGACGGATCTCGAGTTCACTTTCGAGAACCTGTCGGAAACCACCATTCGCGGCTATCATTACTGG
Organism: Rhizobium sp. 05L429; assembly: GCF_056397645.1. Lineage (NCBI taxonomy): Bacteria > Pseudomonadati > Pseudomonadota > Alphaproteobacteria > Hyphomicrobiales > Rhizobiaceae > Rhizobium > Rhizobium sp. 05L429. Next base: position 307,370 of record NZ_JBFTNV010000003.1, read on the forward strand.
GCGATCCCCTATGTGCGCCTCATGCGGCGCAGCCCACTCGCAGAGCGGATCATGTATCCACTGGCAAAAGCCCGTGCTGAGGAAATCGCATTCCAGGCAGGCCGTCGCGGCAAAGGATCGTTTTCCGGCAAGATCGTCCGCCTGATAGGCGAGCCGATCTGCTACTTGATCGGCTCCATGGTGAAGCAAAAAGACTTTGCGCCGCTTTGGACCGAAACCAGTAAAGGTTGAGGGTGTCGCCATGAGCCCAGTCCTACGCATCATCATCAGCGAAGTCGGTCTTTCCGCAGTCATTGCGGCGGCCTCTGTGATCGGATTGCCGAAGCTCAGCGATCCGGCAGCGGCGGTAAACTATCCGCTGGCCGTCATCGTGTTTCTGGCATGCTCCTTTGCCTTCACAGGGTACGAACTTCTCACCCGGCAAACCTGAGCTTTCGAATTTAACAAGATCATGGGGCCGGTCACCGGCCTCATTCTCATCATCCAAAGGGTGTTCCTTCCATCGGAAGCTTCATTTTTCCTCTCAAGGTTGACCAAAATTCCTTTTCACCTAGCTCCCTTAAGGACGTCAGAGGAGGAAAATCCAAGTGAATGTCCATACAGGCCATCCTGCTCCGCCCTCACCCGACCATAAAGATCCTGCCTCGCTGAGATGAACCTGTTTCGCCGAGAAGCTCTGGAAAGACAATCCCAGCGGCTGGCGGGAACGGTCTCCATGGCCGTACCGATGGGCTGGCATCTAACCGGCTATCTGATGGCTGTTGTGCTTGCGGCCGTCGTGATCTTCCTCTCGACGGCAAGCTATTCGCGCATTGTCCAGGCCACCGGCGTCATCCTGCCGGACAAGGGAATTGCAGTGGTTATCCCACCCCGCGCCGGTGTCATCATGCAAATGATGGTGGCCGATGGCGACCCTGTGAACGAGGGTCAGGAACTGATCGCAGTGCGTTCCGAGGACTATCTCGTCAGCGGCGAATCCGCCTCGAAAAAAGTCGCTGAGATGCTGCAGCGCCAGAATGCCAGCATCGACGAGCAGCTGCAGGAAGTGAAGAACGACGAGGCAGCGCAGACGGCGCAGTTTTCCGCGCAGATCGCTGGCTTCGAGACGCAGATTGCCAAGCTCGACGGCCAGATCGAACTGCAGCAGGACCTCATCAAGTCGATCGAGGCCGATGTGGAGCGCATCCGCGGCCTCGTCAGCAAGGGCATCGTGGCGCAGCGCGACGTACTGCTGCGCGAGGACTCCCTGACCGAGCGCCGCCAGCAGATGTCGGTCATCGAAAGCACTCTGTCCGAACGCCGTTCCGATCTCTCCGACGCTCAGCGCATGCTCGACCAGGTGAAGGCGCGCGCCAATGAGAAGACGGCGTCGCTTGAGGCGCAGCGCGAAGACGTGAACCGCGGCATGGCGACCAACGAGCAGTCGCGCGCCTATATCATCCGCGCCGCCGTGCCCGGCACCATATCGGGGCTGACGGCCAAGATCGGGGAGGCCGTCAATCCGCAGCAGCCGCTGATGAGCATCGTGCCGGAACAGGCGGTATTGCATGCGCAGCTGGACGTGCCCAATGCCGCCATCGGCTTCGTCGAGGTTGGGCAGGATGTACGGCTTGCCATCGACGCCTTCCCCTACCAGAGTTTCGGCACAGTGGGAGGCCATGTCAGCAGCCTGTCGAAAAGCCCGGTTTCGCGCAGCGGCGCTGACAGTGCCAGCCTCAATTATCTCGTCAGGATCGAGCTCGAGCGGCAGGATATCCTGGCCTACGGCAAGCCGCAGGCGCTGTTTCCCGGCATGACGCTTTCGGCCCGCATCGCGACCGCTCGCCAATCTCTGCTGGAATGGCTGTTCGAGCCACTCTACGCCCTGCAGCGGCGCTAGGGGAGGCCTCGTGAACACTGCCGTCCTTCAATCAGGCTTTCTCTCCAGCGCCCGCGTGCGGCTGATCCGCCAGACGGAGGTCAGCGAATGCGGCCTTGCCTGCGTTGCGATGATCGCCGGTTTCTACGGCCGCAGCATTGATCTGGCGACCATGCGCCGGCGCTTCACACCCTCGCTGCGCGGCGCGCCGCTCTCCAGCCTCATCAGGATCGCCGACCAGATCGGCTTGTCGCCGCGCGCCGTCAAACTGCCGCTGGAGCAGATCCCCAATCTGGCGCTTCCCGCCATCCTCCATTGGGACATGAACCATTACGTCGTGGCCGAACGGGTTTCGGCCGGCAAGGTGCTGATCCACGATCCGGCAGGCCGCAGCGAATGGCTCAAGATCTCGGAAGTGTCGGGCCGCTTTACCGGCGTGGCACTGGAGCTCAGGCCCAACGAAACCTTTGAGAAGAAGAGCGAGCGCGAGACGCTGCGCTGGTCGCAGCTCTGGAGCCGCATCACCGGGCTTGCCGGCGCCTTTGTGCAGGTGCTGGTCTTGAGCCTCGTGCTCCAGGTCTATGTGCTGGCACTACCCTATTACCTGCAGATTGGCATCGACACGGCGCTACCGGCGCTCGATCACGATCTGCTGAGCGTGCTGGCGTTGGGCTTCGGGCTTTTCACGATCTTCAATGCCGCCGCAACCTTTCTGCGCTCCTTCGTCATCCTGGCCGCAGGCGCCGCCCTTGGCTTCGGTATTGCCGCGAATATTGCCCGCAAGCTCTTTCGCCTGCCGCTCGATTGGTTCCAGAAGCGTGAGGTCGGCGATATCCTCTCGCGCTTTCAATCGGTGACGCCGATCCAGAAAATGCTGAGCGAAGGCATTGCCGCGACACTGGTCGATGGCGTCCTAGCGCTGACGACACTGGTCATCATGTTCTTCTACAGCGCCCAGCTGGCGCTGGTCGCAATTACCGCCTTCTTCCTCTATTTCGTCGTGCGCCTCGTTTCCTTCTCGCTGGAGCGCCGCGCGCAGGAAGGCAGCATCATCGCCCACGGCAAGGAACAAACGGCCCTGATCGAGACGATCCGAGGCATCCAAACCTTCCGGCTCTATAACCGGGAAAGCATGCGTCACAGCATGTGGCAGACGCTGCTAACCGATGCCGTCAACGCCAATATCCGCGTCTCGCGCGTCGGCATCTGGCAGAACACCGCAAATGCTCTGATCTTCGGGCTGGAAAACATCGTGACGATCTGGTTTGCGATAGGCTTTGTGATGCAGGGCGGCTTCAGCGTCGGCATGGTCTTTGCCTATCTCGCCTACAAGGGCCAGTTCCTGGAAAAGACCGGCAACCTCGTGGACCAGGCAACGGCCTTCTTCATGCTACGCCTGCATCTGGAACGCCTGTCGGACATCGCACTGGAACCGGACGACCGCAGCTTCGGCTCGACCCAGGACACGATGACGGAGCTGAAGGGTTCGATCGAGCTCAAGAATCTCTCCTACCGCTATTCACCAACCGATCCGCTGGTGCTCTCCGATGTCGGCCTGACGATCGGTGCCGGCGAGCACATCGCCATCACCGGTCCCTCTGGCTCGGGCAAATCCACGCTGTTGAAGCTGATGATCGGGCTTCTGGAACCGATGAGCGGCGACGTGCTGATCGATGGCATACCGCTCAGCCAGTTCGGCTACAAATCCTTCCACAACCAGATCGCCGCCGTACTGCAGGACGACAATCTCTTTGCCGGCTCGATTGCCGACAACATCGCCCTCTTCGACGAGCGCCCGGACCAGGACGCCGTCATTGCCGCCGCCAAGGCAGCCGCGATCCACGACGAGATCATGGCAACACCCATGCAATACGAGACATTGGTCGGTGACATGGGTTCCAGCCTGTCAGGCGGCCAGAAGCAGCGCGTGCTTCTGGCGCGTGCCCTCTACCGCCAGCCGAAGATGCTGTTCCTCGACGAAGGCACCTCGCACATGGATGTCGCCAACGAGGCACGCGTCAACGCCTCGGTCAAGGCCCTCGGCGTTACCCGCATCATCGTTGCCCACCGGCTGGAAACCGTGGCTTCGGCCGATCGCGTGCTCTATCTCGACGCCAACGGCCTCGTGCCCGTCGAGACGCACCAGGTGTTTCAGTGATGACGGCGGAAGGGATTTCTCCAGATGATTTCGCACCTCGCTGGAGCGGGATTGTTTAAGGTCTGTTCAGATCCGGCGTCGATAAAGTAGCTACAGTCCGGGCGCCTCTACGGCCCCACGGACACGAGCGATATGTCTCTGAAAATCCTTCCTTTCCTCCAGTAGCCGGGCATTTGCGACCTTTATCATTCCATTTTCAACCTTCAGCAAACCCCAGGATCAAACGAAAGGAGCCTCCGGCGAACTGAGTTACAACCTTTTACCGTGGCAGCGTCTCCTGATTGCTGAATTGATAAGCGTTAACCTTTCGTTAACCATAGCTCCCTAGTTTCCCGGAAGCGAAGCAATACTGTCCGGCTATTTTCGAGGAGGGTGCCATGTCGCTCGTAACCGTGCCCGGTAAAATTCGCCTTTATGGCGGTCACGCTGTCCTGATCATGACGGAAGGAAACCTGCATCAGGCCGTATGCATCACGGACGATGCCATGCCTGCTGGTGGCGACGTTATGCAAGGGCTCCTTCAGTCTCTTCATCTTTATGAGAGTATCGCCGATCGCAAGTTCGCCGAAGGCGAACTGGCATATGACGGACGGGTATGGATCACCTCCTCCGACATAAATCCCCACTAAGCAGCGGAACCGAGTTTCAATTCCGCCAACTGAAGATCCGGAAGAGCCCGCGGAGGACGATGGCTGCCGAAAGGCGATTGGATGTCTCCCGCCACGCTGCTGGAACGCAGTGAACCGGCCGCTATTCGTTCTTCCGATATCCGCTCCAGGTGCGTTCGTGCCCTAAAATTTCGCGAGCACTGAAAATCGGAGCCGAGAGCCTGCCGTCGTTCCGGCCCTTGATCGACATGGCAACAAAGCCGGAAGCAGGCCAGTCGCTAAGGCTCAAAACAACGAACATAACCTCAGAGCATCATAGATGGCGGCATGGATGTTGCGGCTGGAAACCGCGTCGCCGATCCGCACGAGGTCGAAACGCCCCTCGCGGTTGCGCTGCGGCAGCGGTGGCTGACGATCGATCAGAGCGGAATAGTCCACCGCACCGAGATTTCGCGAAAACGGTTTCATCTCAAGATAGAGCCCGTCATTGGCAAGCGTGCCATGTTCGACAACGACCTGGGAGACGCGCCGCTGCCATTGTGCACCGTCGTCAAAATCCGATCCGAGCACCGCGACGAGGGAGTTGCCGTCGCGCCGGACGGATTTGAGACGCGTGTTGATGGTCACCCTGACGTTCCTTTCCGCGAAGTTCCGTGCATAGGGCACGTGGTTCATGCCACCCATCTCCGGGGCGAAAAAGCGTTCGGGCGAAACGAGTTCCAGCTCAGCACCGCTTCTGGCGATCACTTCAGCTGCCGACATGCCCGGATGTCCGCCATTGTCGTCGAAGAGGAGTACAGTGTCGGCCGCCTTGACGCTGCCGGCAAGGATATCCCAGGAGGAGGTTACAAGTTCATCGCCGGCATCGAGTTCGGGCTGTTGCGCGATACCACCGGTCGCAATGACAACGAGGTCGGGCTCAAGATCCAGAACGTCAGTTGCCTCTGCGTAGACATCATAGTGTATGCGAACACCCAGCCGCTCCAGTTCCGCCAGCCGCCAGTCGATAATGCCTATCATCTCCTTGCGTCGGGGATTTCGAATGAGAAGATTGACCTGTCCGCCGGCCTTTCCCGTCGCTTCCAGAACGTCCACCGCATGCCCACGCTCCGCAAGCACACGGGCGGCCTCAAGGCCGGCCGGTCCTGCACCGACCACGACGGCCTTGCGGCGGATCTCCGCTTTGGCGATCTCATGGGGAATCTGCCCTTCACGACCGGTCGCGGCATTGTGGATACAGAGCGCTTCGCCGCCTTCATAGATCCGGTCAAGACAGTAGGTGGCGCCGACGCAGGGCCGGATGCGCGCCTCCTCGCCAGCCGCAATCTTGCGCACGATATGGGGGTCGGCGATATGGGCGCGCGTCATCCCGACCATGTCGAGCTTTCCCTCGGCAATCGCATGACGGGCTGTTGCCACGTCGGCGATACGCGCAGCATGAAAGACAGGGAACTTGGTTATCGCCCTCACCTCGCCGGCAAAATCCAGATGCGGGGCAGACGCCATGCCCTGAATCGGAATAACCTCGTTAAGCGCGACATCGCTGTCGATATGACCGCGGATGATGTTGAGAAAATCGATGTCACCGGATCGCGCAAATCGTGAGGCGATCTCGACGCCCTCTTCGCGTGACAGCCCCTTGTCCCAGTCCTCGTCGGCAACAAGGCGCATGCCGACGATGAAATCCGGTCCGACGGCCTTGCGGATAGCCTGCGTGACCATCACGGAAAAACGCATGCGGTTGTCGAGCGATCCCCCGAATTCGTCTTCGCGCCGATTGGTCGCCGGTGACCAGAAGCCGTCCAGCAGGTGGCCATAGGCCTCGATCTCGATACCGTCGAGGCCGGCTTCCTGCATGCGCTGTGCAGCTGTGGCATAGTCTTCGACGATGCGTTCGATATCCCAGTCTTCCGCCTCTTTCGGAAAGGCCCGGTGCGCCGGCTCACGGATCGGCGAGGCTGACAGCACCGGCAGCCAGTCACCCTTGTTCCAGCCTGTGCGGCGGCCCAGATGGGTCAGCTGGATCATGACCGCTGCCCCATATTCATGACAGTCGTCGGCGAGCGCCTTCAGCCAGGGCACGATCTCATCACGATAGGCATGGAGATTACCGAAGGAGGCCGGTGAATCTTGCGAGACGATAGCCGATCCCGCCGTCATGGTAAGCGCAATACCGCCCCTGGCTTTTTCCCTGTGATAAAGCCGATAGCGATCCGTCGGCATGCCGTTTTCAGAGTAAGCCGGCTCGTGAGCCGTAGACATGACGCGGTTTTTCAGCGTCAGATGTTTGAGTTGAAAAGGCTGCAGGAGGGGGTCTCTGGAGATCATTGCCGCTCTCGTCATTTAGATGAACGTGGCCCATCGAACCGCCATCCTGACCGATGTCGCAAAAAATGACGATCCGGCAGGCGTCGCATTCTAGCCTGCCTGCGCCCGCCGGCTGCGGCCGAAATCGATTGCGGTGTGCCAGAGCACGGCGCCAAGGATGACGGCGCCGCCAAAGAAGGTGGCAACCGGCGGCTGTTCGGAAAACATGAGCCAGACCCAGAACGGGGTCAATACAATCTCCATCGTTCCGATCAGCGCGGCTTCCGCCGGCGGCATACGTCTTGCCCCGGCCAAAAAGAGGACAAGCGCGAGTGAGAAGTTGGTGGCGCCGAATGCTGCCAGCACGATCCAGTTGTGAAGGTCGAGCGAACCGACCGAGCCGAAAGGAGCGAAGATGACGAGGGTCAGAAAGGCACTGACAACGGTCGGCGGCAGGCTCGGCACGTCGGGATTGATGCGCGGAATGATGATGACGAGCGCAAAGGAAACGGTCATTCCGAGCGCCAAGAGGTCGCCGACCCCGGTGCCGCCACCGATCGACGACGCGACGATAACAGCAACACCCAATAGCGAAACGCCACCTGCAATCATCGTTCGCCGAGCAACCCGCTCCTTAAGGATGATCCATCCGAACAGGGCGGCGATGAAGGGCGCTGTCGAATAGATCATCGTCACATTCGCAACGCTGGTCATGTAGAGGGCCCCGATGAAGCAGCCCTGGCTGACAGTCTGGCAGACAATCATCGCCAGGCCGGACGGATGCAAGACCGAACGCCATTGGCGCCGCGAGATCCCGCCTTCGAGGAATAGGCAGGGGATCAGCAGGAACAGCCCGCCAAACAGCGATCGCCAGGCGATTGCCGTCCAGACGTCGGTCGTCAGGAGCCGCGAGTAAACCCCACTGGCGCTCCAGGCAAGTGTCGCCCCGATGACGAGAAGGATACCCTTCTCGCGCTCGCCGGCACTGAGGTGCCTGGCCGGATGTTCAATTGTCACGCAGGTTAGTCTCGAAGGAGGAAAGTCAACGCGTATCCTTTCTGCACCCGCAATTGACATCAGACAAACGAATAGCAGAGATGAATGCCATCGAATTTTTCTATGGCTGCCCATGCGCGAACCCGTCGAAAGCGATCTTCTCAGAACCTTCCTCGTCGTCGTCGAGACTGCCAATTTCTCGGCTGCGGCGCAGCGCGTCGGCAGGACGCAGTCCGCAATCAGCGCGGCAATCAAGAAGCTGGAGGAGACGATCGGTGAGACGCTGTTCGAGCGTGGCGCCCGAGGCGTCGTGCTGACGCGTCAAGGCGTCCAGCTCGTCCCCTATGCCCGACGTGTCATCGATCTCTTGAGCGAGGCTGCAGCCACGATCCGGAGCAAGCCGCTCGGAGGCCCGGTCCGCATCGGCATCCCCGAGGAATATAGCCAGACGGTGCTGCCCGCCGCACTTGCGGCCTTTGCGGTGCGCCATCCCGCCGTCGAGGTCACGATCTCCTGCGATTATACCGTCCGCAACATCGCCGCCCTGGAACGCGACGAACTCGATCTCGCCGTCGTTTTCGACTGGAGCGATCAGATGAGTGGCGAAGTACTCTGCATCGATCCGACCGTCTGGGTGACCTCGATCGTCCACCGGCTGCATGACATCGACCCGCTGCCGATCGCCACCTATAGAGACTCAAGCTGGTGTCGCGAGTTTGCATTGAAGTCGCTGCACCAGCTCGGACGCAACTACCGGGTCGCCTTCATTGCCGATACCAGTTCCGGGCTGAAGAATGCAGTGACGGCCGGTCTGGCCGTCACCACGTTGTCGCGCAGCAATATCCCGCCCGGCTGCCGGGAACTGACGACGGAGGACGGCTTCCCGCCGATCGATTCCTCCAAGGTCGTGCTTCGTCGCAATACGTTCCGGTCGAGCGAAGCGGTTCGCGAACTTGCCGAGATGATCCGCGACGCCTTCCAGCCTATGGCCGCGCCTCCGGTTGCCTGACGGGGCGCCTCAGCCGTCGCCTCGTTTCCGAGGGGCTTTCGGAATAGCTTGCCCGATAGCTTCGCGCAAAGGCGGAGGCCGAATTGAAGCCGGTTGAGGCTGCTATGTCGGCAAAGGACGCCGTCGTCTCGATCACCCTGCGCCGCGCTGCGTTCAGTCTCAGAGCAAGATAATGGATATGAGGCGGCGCACCGATCGACGCCTGGAAGAGGTCCTGCAGGTGCCGGGCACTGATGCCGACCCTGCGTGCAAGCCGCGCCAGCACGATCGGCTGCTCGATATTGTCCTCCATCAACCGCACCGCCTGGGCCACGCGGGGATCGTCCACGCGCAAGCCTGCCGATAGCGCCTCGTCGGCGTGAAAGGATGGCTGCTCGTAGCGGAACAGCCGGCTGACCTCGAGCGCCAGCGAATAGCTCTGGCGTCGCCGGATGACCTCCAGCATCAGGTCCACGGTCGGCAGCGAGCCTGATGTCGTCAGCCGCTTGCCGTCGATGACGAACCGGTCCTTGACGGCCGATACCTGCGGATAGGCGAGCGCGAAATCCTCGTAGTCCTCCCAATGGACGGTCGCCGACAAGCCGTCGAGCAGGCACGCTTCGGCAAGCAGCCAAGTGCCGGATTCGATGCCGGCGATCATCGTCCGGTGGCGTGCCGCCTGCGATAGCTGCATCTTCAGGCTTTGCGTCGCGCTTTGACGCCAGTTGTAGCTCGCCAGCACGAAGAGCGGTGTGTCTGATGTCGTCGTCTGGAATATCCCATGCGCAGGTATGGCGATATGGCTGGTCGTCGGCACTGCTGCCCCATCCGGCGTGAAGATGCGCCAGCGGTAGAGCTCGCTGCCGGAGATGCGGTTTGCCCCGCGCAACGGCTCGATGATCGAGGCAATCAGGATCAGATTGGTGTCCGGCAGGACAAGAAGATCGATGTCGAGCCGTTCCGTCGATCGCTCCAGCACGCTCCCCTCCCTCGCGTTCCGATAATGTATCGATCAATTCCGAAAATGCAAAGCATCCTCTCCCTTCCTGGCGCGTAATGCCCTCAAGAAGAGGGAGAACGACAAACATGCCTCTTGCGATGAACCGCGATGTTTTCATCACCTGCGCCGTCACCGGTGCCGGCGATACGGTTTCGAAATCCAGCCACGTCCCCATTACTCCCAAGCAGATCGCGGATTCCGCGATCGACGCCGCCAAGGCTGGGGCGGCAGTCGTTCATTGTCACGTGCGAGATCCGGAAACCGGTGCTGCGAGCCGTCGCAACGACCTCTACAAAGAGGTTACCGACCGCATCCGTTCGGCCGATATCGACGTGGTCCTCAATCTGACGGCCGGCATGGGCGGAGACCTGATTTTCGGAGACGTTGAAAGCCCCCTGCCCTTGAAGACAGAGGGGACCGATATGGCAGGGGCAACCGAGCGCGTCAGCCATGTCGCCGAATGCCTGCCGGAGATCTGCACGCTCGACTGCGGCACGATGAACTTCAGTCTCGGCGACTACGTCATGACCAACACGCCCGCCATGCTGCGGGCAATGGCGCAGAAGATGACCGATCTCGGCGTGCGCCCCGAGATCGAAGCCTTCGACACCGGCCATCTGTGGTTTGCAAAGCAGCTCGCCGAAGAGGGCCTGATCGAGGATCCGGTATTGATCCAGCTCTGCATGGGCATTCCGTGGGGTGCTCCTGACGATCTCAACACGTTCATGGCAATGGTCAACAACGTGCCCGACAGCTGGACTTTCTCGGCCTTTTCGATCGGCCGCAACGCCATGGCCTATCCGGCCGCCGCGGTTCTGGCGGGCGGCAATGTCCGGGTCGGGCTGGAGGACAATCTTTATGTCGGCAAGGGCGCGCTCGCCACCAATGCGCAGCTCGTCGAAAAGGCCGTGCAGGTGGTCGAAGGCATGGGCGCCCGGATCATCGGTCCTGAGGACGTCCGCAAGAAACTGAATTTGACGAAGCGCTGAGGACGACATGACAGGGATTAGCAAAGCGGCCTGTATCGGCGGCGGCGTCATCGGCGGCGGATGGATTGCACGTTTTCTGCTTGCCGGCATTGATGTCAGCGTCTTCGACCCGCATCCGGAAGCAAGCCGCATCGTCGGCGAGGTCCTTGCCAATGCGGAAAAGGCCTATGGGATGCTGACTGGCGCACCGCTACCGCCACGCGGCAGGCTCACCTTCGAAAAATCCCTGCAAGAGGCCGTCTCCGGTGCCGACTGGATCCAGGAAAGCGTGCCGGAACGGCTCGATTTGAAGCGCCGCGTCTTGAGCGAGATCGATGCTGCCGCACGCCCGGATGCCCTGATCGGCTCGTCTACCTCCGGCCTGCTGCCGAGCGACCTGCAGCGCGACATGAAGC